>NZ_KZ454938.1:1239382-1573940 GCF_002797325.1 Bacillus sp. FJAT-45037
ATAATTCTTCTACTATTTCACTTCTTGGTGTAAATTCACTTGGCAGTAAGCCGGTTGAACGCTCGACACCAATTCGTACTACAGAATTAGGCATCTGGAAATCAGCTGTTTCCACATCGCGAGAAACTTCCTCCATCACAGCTTTAAAGATCTCTTGTGATAGACGACGTTCTTCAGGAGATTGCAAATAATTATTCTCGTCGTTTAGTCTAAATCCTGACCAAACGGCAGCAGTATAATTCGTTGTATAGCCTGCAAACCAGACGTCAGGAACACCACCGTCAGGGATATTCAAGCTTTGACGAACGTCATCATCAAAGTTTGTTGTTCCTGTCTTACCGGCAACGGGGAGTCCAGGGATGTTCGCTCGAGTACCTGTTCCATCTGTCATGACACTTTTTAACATGTCCGTGATCATATAAGCGGTATAATCACTCATAGCCACTGTCGGCTCTGGAGAAGTGTTAATCTCTCTACCATCTGGAAAGACTACTTTTCTTACAACATGTGGCTGTGTATATGTACCGTTATTTCCAAACGCCGCATATGCACCAGCTAATTCCAAGGAGCTAATTCCTGTGTTGAAACCACCTAAACCGTATGATTCATGCATTGGGTCGGTGTCAATTGGAATACCTAGGCCTTGAGCAAACTGACTGGCACGCTCGACTCCAACTTCTTGCAATGCTTTAATCGCTGGAACATTTCGGGATTCAGCTAATGCCGCTCGCATCGACATCGGACCTTTGAACCTCCGATCAAAATTTCGGATCGGATCCCCCGTGTTATAGGATAGTTCTTCATCGACAATCACTCGACCTGTTGACCATTGCATATACTCAATGGCTGGACCGTAATCAATAATGGGTTTGACAGTTGAACCAGGTTGTCTATTGAATTCCGTGGCATAATTTGTACCACGCTGGATTCCGGTGTTTTCTAGACCGCTTCCAATTGCACGAATTTCACCAGTTTTTGTATCAACTAAAGTGACACCAGCTTGAAAGTCTTCATTATCAGGAAAATTTGTAATGTAATCATTTGTTTGCAGGACATTTTGCACATGTTGTTGTGCCTCGACATCAAGAGTCGTATATACCTTTAAACCCGAGTGATAGACGTCATTCATGCTAATCCCATCCATATTTTCTAACTCGGTAATCATTTGGTCATAAAACGCGGCGTATGGATAAGATTCACCGCGTGCTGTTAAATTTAATTGGTCTTCGATTGAGATGGCTTTTGCTTCTGCGGCTTCTTCGCTTGTAACCTTACCGTGTTGTTCCATAAGTGAGATGACAAGGTTCCGGCGACTTTCAGCAGCTTCAGGGTTTTTCGTTGGGTCATAAAAGCTTGGGCGTCTTGGAATACCAGCTAATAATGCAGCATCTGCTAAAGTTAACTCTCCTACAGACTTATTGAAGTAACTTTGTGAGGCCGCTTCAACACCCCAACCACCTGAACCTAAATAAATTTGATTGACATACATTTCAAGAATTTGTTCTTTAGAATAATGTTGCTCTAGCTTTACAGCTAAATACTGTTCTTGTACTTTTCTTGTTAATTGCTTTTGTTCGCTGAGAAAAAGGTTTTTTACAAGTTGTTGTGTAATCGTACTCGCACCCTCAGCTCCAAATCCATCTGTTACGTTTGCAGCAAGGGCTCCAAACATACGGCGCACGTCAATACCAAAGTGTTCATAAAAGCGAATATCTTCAACAGAAATAATGGCATCTTCTAACACTTGTGGGGCATCATGAATACTAATGTTGATTCTTCGTTCAGTGGAATCAAGCTGTGAGACAAACTCATCATCTTTATCATGTACAATTAATGCTTGAGGAAGTGCTAATCGTTCCTCATCGAGTGGAGGGGCACCTTGTATCATAACAAAGGCAGTTACTCCAACCGCAATGACAGCAAGGAATCCTAAGGCTATCAATGACAATAGTATTTTTTTAACTATCCCTTTTTTTGAAGGTTTTTGTTTTTGTGTTTTTTGACGTGCTTGACGACGACCAGCTCGTGTGTTTTGTTCTTCTGACATCGTAATCTTCCTTTCTTAACCCCGAATTTATTTAGGGGGCTAAATAGATCTTATCAATAATTGGTAAATAATCAATCCTTGGTTGATAACCTATTTTAATCTGATGCCCTAATGTTTCAACATCGGACTTTCGTATTGATTTCCTAGATTGATTCATATTTTCATAAAAATCAATGAGATAGGAAGCATCTAATAAGTATACTTCATCTGATATAGAAAAGCGCAGCAAGGCAAAACAGATACCTTTTTGTTTTAGTACAGCCTTCATATGCAAAATTTGGTGATCATGAAAATTTTTTAATGGAAAAGAAGTTTTATTTTTCGTTTCCTTCGCCTCAAAATCAACATAATATCCTTTGTAAACACCATTATAATCAGTTGTAGATGCTTGTTTAAAGTAGGCTTCTTTTATCACTGCAGCACTACGCTTAGGATAATTCACATCAACAATTTGGACCGGAGTAGGCTTTTTATGAATCACCGCTAATCCTCGCTCGATGTAGAATTCATTTGTTTGGTTTATGTCCTCCTCTAAAGTCATACCGCGATTACTGTACGTGATTTGATTTGATTTCTTTACGCTTTTTTTGCTTCTAGTTGAAGTTTTAAATCTTTTTCCATTCGGATAGCGAATCGTCACGCAGATCACACCCTTTTTTTTAACATCAACTTTTTTGCATGGAATGAGTGAATGGAAGGAAACTAATAAGTGAGATTCCATCACACAATCTTACCACAATAAACAAGGTAGTGGATACATTGTATTTTGAGAAGTATGTGACAAATGAGGGGGTGTGAACGTGAAAGATAACATGAATAAGGTACTAACAGATATACGTAATAAAACGATTAAGAATAATCGGGATAATATTTCACGAACGAAAGCTTATGAGGCGTTTTATACTAAGCATCCTGAAATTCGGTGGGCTCTACTTGCGGGGGTGGTCTCTAGAAATGCTGGATGGAATATGACAGATCTTGAAAGCATTTGGTATAAACAACTAGTTGAACAAGATGTTAGAGCGACGATTTTAGCCATGTATGAACGTGCTAATTGGATTATTTTTAATGATGCCTACCCTCAACTTCTCTTGTATGAATACGTAAAAAAGCATAATTTGTCCAACTTTGATCTACTGAAAATATTTAACGTTTCCTCTTTCATGCAAAAGGAGTGGAAGATATTTATTGACGAAAGAGATGAACTACGACTATGTACAGCCTTAATCATTAATGAACAGAATCTTTTAGAATCTGAAGTGATGAGCCACCCAATGTATAAGAAGGCGATTTTTTACACAGCTCGTTATCAATTAGAAGAACATGTTCATTTTAGTTACGTTCTTTTGCCTACCTTAAAAGGAAGTCTATATGGTCAATATGTTCGAAGATTTACAAATGTTAATGCAAGGATTGAACTAGGGAAACGCTTAGCTATGATTTTATTTCATCCTTCTGTTCATCACCAAATCATTGATTTTTTACGAAAAACGGAACCTACGGGCTCAAGGCGAGATTATGAACTTGTCTGTCAAATTGCATCGCAAAATACGAGTCCTATCTTAAGGTGGGTATATCCAGTTTTTAGGCATCATCCGAGCAAGGGAGATGATTGGAGTAATCGAAAAAAAGTAGACAAGCAACTATTTACTTCAGTTAATGAAACCGAACCAAAAGACATAAGAAGATGGGTTCATAAAAAAAGAGTGGAATTATATTGGTGTTATTACGTGGCAACATCTCTTCATATATAAGTGAACTAAAAAGACCGAAGTCGACAGGATCTGAGACTTCGGTCTAAATGTGTTCCATCATTATTCAGCTGGACGGTTTGGACCAGCTAGTTTCTTATCTCCTGTATACCCCGTTGTATTTGCTTCATTTTGTCTTGCTGCTTGGCGAGTTTCTTGATTTTTTTTATTTGATGTATTTTGTTTCATAATTATCCCTCCTTCATTGGTAGTATGTGAAGGAGTGGGTGGTCGCATGTACGAATAGGTTAAAAATCCAAGAAATTTCGTCATGAACTTCATTGATTTGTGAAAAATGTATGCTCTACACTTTCTTTGACGAAATGATCCTAGTTTTGTCACATAGGAGGAATCTCGTCATATCGATAGCGAAATAAGTGATCAGAAAACAAAACGGGAGGGACGTCAGATGGAAATGACAATGAAAACAAAAGAGGTGTCAGATCAGCTAGGAGTTAACCCGACAACGATTCAAAGGTGGATGAAATTTTTTGGGATCCGCTGTGAGACTAATGAACACGGTCATTATTTCTTTTCAATCGAACAAGTTGATGTGTTAAAAGCTATTCAGCAACAACTTCAAGAAGGGAAGAAAATGAGAGAGGTGGACCTAAGTGATCATGCAAACTTCCTGTCTCTCCCGTCACAGACTACCGAAAAAGTAGGACGTGTTCAAACTGTTGTCTATGAGGAAAAACTTGATCAAGTCATGAAACGAGTATCCGATCTCGAGTTCCAATTATCCCAAAAGGCCGATGAGGTGGTTAGTTATCAATTACTCAAGCATCGTTCTGAAATTGAAAACATGATGAAGCTCCTTCAAAAGCTTGAATCGAGAATTGATAAGATGGAAGAGAAAGTACAACACGATCGAAATGAATCATTAGTTGATCTCCCGTATGCAGCGAGAATGGAACCTAAACGCAAGTGGAAATCATTTAAACAGATCTTCTCCTTTTAAGCCGGTACATCATTTGCTATGATGAGACAGAGGTGAAGAATAATGGTCAATGAACAGAACCATCTAAGGACACTAACTAACGAGCTGCTTCAATTAAATGAGCACGCAGAGGATTATTACTTGAATCAGGTTCGAAAAGAAGGATATGAACCTGATTTTTTTGGTGTTGTGAAACCATTCGCCGATCAAGTAAAAGAATCAAGTGACAAATGGAAACCGTTGGCTGAGGAATTTGTTTTAAAGGTCAAGCCACGCCATTTGTACCCTATTCAAATTGGCCATACACACGACAATTTAGAAGTTGTGGCCATCAAGTCATTCTATCCAAAAACAGGTTTGAAAAAACAAGTGGAGACGTTCAAGTCTGTTCGCTTTGTATTAGAACAACTAATTAAAGGATTAAATGAAGAGGAAGAAATAAACAATGAACTCAATTAATCAACGATCAACATTGGTCTCGGTGAACGAGCTGTATACCATGCTGAATACGGTAGAATCAGTTTGTCTGGTTGATTGCCGTTTTAAACTAGGTGATCCTAACGATGGACGAAAACGCTATTTGAAAAATCACATTCGGGATGCTGTTTATCTTGATCTTGAAACCGATCTTTCGGGGCAAATTAAAGAACACGGTGGCAGGCACCCATTACCTGATGTTAGGACATTTGTTCAAACGTTAGGTCATCTTGGCATAAATGAGTCGACAACAGTCATCGCTTATGATGATGAAGGGGGAGCATTTGCTTCAAGGCTTTGGTGGTTAATGAAGTTTGTAGGCCATACAAAGGTGCACGTATTAAATGGTGGGTATTCAGAATGGACGAATCGTCAAATGCCGATAAATGACGTTACGCCAGAAAGAGAAAAGAAAGTCTATCAGGCCAATATTCAACCTGACATGCTTGCTACAAAGGAAGATGTATTAAACGTCGTCCATAGCGGTGGAGCAACATTATTAGACTCTAGAGAAGAAAAGCGTTACAAAGGGATTGAAGAACCTATTGACAAAGTAGCAGGAAGAATCCCGGGTGCTAAGCATTTGTATTGGGGTGACAATCTAACTCGTGATGGATTATGGATAACAGAAGACCTCCAGAGATCTCGACTGAATTATTTAGACAAAGACGACAAATTTATCATCTATTGCGGTTCTGGAGTGACTGCTTGTCCGAATATTTTAGCGTTACAAAGTGTTGGCTTTAAGCAAGTGAAATTATATGCAGGAAGCTGGAGTGATTGGATTACATATCCAGACACAATGTATGAAACAAATAAAGACGACTTGCAATCATAAATGCAAGTCGTCTCTTTTTAAGGAATAGGGAGATATTATGTCGATAATTGCTCTATTTTACGGTGTGGTAATTGCCAACGATAATGCACAGAAAGCATGCGCAAGACAACCATCACAGTAAATAAAGTCCATAAGCCAACGGTTCCACTAACTATGTTTAACCCAATTGCAAAACCAGCAAGCATTGTCCAGCCAATATAAATTTCTTTTCGTAAAAATAGTGGTTTTCGACCGGCGAGAACATCTCTGATCATTCCGCCACCTGTTCCGGTTAAAGCTGCAGCTACCAAAACGGCACTAAGTGGATGACCCATTTCTGTGGCATATAACGCTCCTTGAATGGCAAAGGCAGCTAGACCCATGGCATCAAATAGGATTCCGAATCTTAACCAGCGATTAATCCAAAGCGCAGGAAATAAGAAGGCGATGGTCATAACAATGATAGCAATTGTAAACAGCGTACCTTGATCCCAAAGAGCAGAGACAGGAACACCAATCAGTAAATTTCGAATCGCCCCTCCACCAAATGCAGTGACAAGTCCTAATATATAGACGCCCATTAGGTCATAATCTTCTTCCATGGCTACGATGACTCCACTTAATGCAAAGGCAACGGTACCTATGACATTTAATATATCCCAAGTCATCACGTCGTCTCCTTTTATGTTTGATCATGGTGTGTAAAACAAAAAGCAAGGGTCCAACTTAACAAGTGTTAAGTTAAACCCTATAATGTACATATGCTTAACAAATTAGCCATTATCTCGGAACGACAAAAGTACCATTAAAGCAAGTGTAGCAAATGATAATACAGTTAAAACTCCAGTGATAAGGCCAGATGGCTCTGCGTGAGCAGCCTCTTCTGCAGCTCCGCCAGCAGCAGCTAAAATTGCTTGAGCTCCAAAAAAGAATGATGTCAGTAAAATAGCTGTCATAAGTGATAGTTTTTTAAACATGAACGACCCTCCTATTCATTAACCTTGCATCGATCTTATGTATGACGATTTTGTCATACTCATCTTCGTCCATTTCATTATAGTGTTGGAAAATGAATTAATCAATACGCAATCGCTTTCGAAACCACTAAGAATCCTAATTAATCGCATAACATCGTATAACCGAACTAGATAGGGGTTCGCAAATTTTCAAGCATATGATAAGATAATAAGGATAAATACATAAACAATGCTTAACTTATATGAAGGAAAAGGAAAACGATAGTAAACGAGGAGATTATTGAATGGCAACCTTACATATTGAAGATATCATCATTGCTAACCAACGTTTAAAAGATGTTGTAACACACACACCATTGCAAAAAAACCAAGTACTCTCTGAGCGTTATGATTGTAATGTTTACTTGAAACGAGAAGATTTACAAGTGGTAAGATCCTTTAAAATCCGCGGAGCTTTTCATCAAATTGCTAGTCATACAAAAGAGGAATTAAATAACGGGGTAGTCTGTGCTAGTGCAGGGAATCACGCTCAAGGTGTTGCCTATTCTTGTTATACACTACAAATTCCAGGTAAGATCTTCATGCCATCAACAACGCCACGTCAAAAAGTAGACCAAGTACGCTTTTTTGGTAAAGATGTTGTAGAAGTCGTGTTAACAGGTGATACATTTGATGACTCTTTTACGGAGGCTATGAAGTATAGTCAAGAGCATAACATGGCTTTTATACATCCATTTGACCAAGAGAAGATTGTAGCAGGTCAAGGTACTGTAGGTATTGAAATTATGAATGACATTGAAGAAAATATTGATTACTTATTTGCATCGATTGGCGGAGGCGGATTAATTAGCGGGATTGGTACGTATATAAAAAGCATTAGTCCAAGGACAAAGTTGATTGGTTGTGAGCCAGAAGGTGCCCCGGCGATGAAAGTATCGTTAGAAAAAGGTGAAGTGGTAGAGCTTGAGAAGATAGATAAGTTTGTTGATGGGGCAGCCGTAAAAAAAGTCGGCGATTTGCCATTTGAGATTTGTCAAAAGGTAGTCGATGATATTGTGCTTGTACCTGAGGGGAAAATTTGTACGACAATTCTAGAACTGTATAATCAAAATGCAATTGTAGCGGAACCAGCTGGAGCGATGCCGATTTCAGCCCTTGATTTTTATAAAGATGAGATCAAAGGTAAAACAGTCGTTTGTGTCGTAAGTGGAGGAAATAATGATATTGGACGGATGCAGGAAATGAGAGAACGTTCACTAATTTATGAAGGCTTACAGCATTATTTTATTGTAGAATTCCCACAACGTGCAGGTGCTTTGCGCGAATTTATCTCTGACGTGTTAGGTCCGGATGATGATATTACACGTTTTGAGTATGCAAAGAAAAACAACAAAGCTAACGGTCCAGTCTTAATTGGAATCGAGTTAAAATGCGATGAAGACTATCATAAACTTGTTGATCGTTTAAGGAAAAAAGGCTTTGGTTATCAGGAAATCAATAAAAATGAAAGCTTATTTAATTTATTGATCTAATTCATCTTGCTCGTCTATTTTCAGACGAGCATTATTTTGCACGTATTATAGTACATAAGGAGTGTGTACATTGGCGGTTAACGAGGATGCGATCTTACTCGATTCAGGGACTAATGAGCTAGAGGTCATTGTTTTTAATGTAAGTAGTGGTACGTATGGTATTAATGTCATGAAGGTTAGAGAAATTATTCAAACACAAGCTGTAACGCCTATTCCTAATAGTCATCCTCATATTGAGGGGATGATTCGACTTCGTGATGAAGTATTGACGGTTGTGAACTTGATGGAAGTGCTTGGTTGTCCGCAATCAGTTGACCATTCACAAGATAAATTTATTGTTTCGGAGTTAAATAAGCTCAAAGTTGCTTTTCGTGTAAGTGGTGTTTCGCGTATTCACCGTATATCATGGAAACAAATTGAAAAGCCAACGGAGTTATCTCAGGGGTTACAAAGTGCTACAACAGGTGTTATTAAATTAGATGAACAGATGATTTTATTATTAGACTTCGAAAAAATTGTTGTTGATATTAACCCAACTAAAGGGATCAATATTGAGCAAGTCCGTAAGTTAGGAAAACGAGAGCGAAACACGAAGAAGATCGTAGTGGCAGAAGATTCAGCAATGTTGCGAAAGTTGATTCATCAAACTCTAACTGAGGCAGGTTATGAACAAATTACGTTTTTTGAAAATGGTAAAGAAGCGTGGGATTATCTCAATTTTGTTTATGAATCGGAAGATCTTTCTCTAGAAGAGGAGTTCCAATTATTAATTACGGATTTAGAAATGCCGAAAATGGACGGTCTGCATTTAACGAAAAGAATCAAAGAAACAGATGAATTTAAACATATTCCTGTCATTATTTTTTCTTCACTAATTACTGACGACCTTTATCATAAAGGAATTGCAGTAGGTGCTGACAAGCAAATCAGTAAGCCTGAAATTGTAAAGTTGATTGAAGAAATTGATCTTATGATCTAAATAATTGACCATCTATCTTAATAGGTAGATGGTCTTTATTTATTGAATAAAACATGTATAAAATAGAAGGGGAATCTAAGTCTATATATAATATTATGTTGTTTTTCTGATAATTCCGATGAATAAAAATTCTATCTTATGCATTGACGAAGGGAGTTTCTTGCCTTACTGTTAATTTATATGTTTTCCAAAAATGTGAAGTAGTGAGTTAAGAAAGTCTCAATTCATTAGATACATATCATTAGATACATACATAAAGATTGGAATTTGAGGAGATGAGTGTAAGTGGATCGATTTAAAATAATGGCTTCAGTATTAGTTGGACTAATTCTGACCTCGTTAGGTTTGCGTCTTTTGGCGATGCACGACTTAACGTTTGGTGGAACGGCGGGACTGGCGACCGTACTGACATATTTGAGTCCGTGGTCGTGGGGAATCTTGTTTTTTCTTGTGAATTTACCGTTTTTCATTATCTCATGGACGAAACTTGGTAAATGGTTTACGTTTTCTAGTTTGTTATCGATTACAGCTATTTCCGTTATTCGTGATTTGCTAGATGTAATGCCGTTTGTGAGCTTGCCTTTGTGGCTTGCTACCGCTCTTGCGGGTTTGTTTATTGGTTTTGGTGTGACCCTGGTACTTAATAACGGGTCATCACTTGGCGGCATACATATTCTTGCTTTATATATAGACCAAAAATGGGGAATTAACCGTGGGCTAACCATCTTCGTTAGTGACTTCTTAATTATTTTATTCGCTGCTTTATTAGTTGGTTGGTCCGAAGCACTTTTATCCGTGTTCGTGATCTTTGTTGCTAGCACAATCATTGGTCGTTACAAAAAATCACCCATTCCACAGCAAGCAGAGTCAGTCGAGAAAAGTTACAACGCACTACCTGACAAAGTTGTTCATTCTTAACAAAAACACGAACAATCTTAGATTGTTCGTGTTTTTTGAATTGTACAGACTTTCTAAAAAGAAGTTGTAAATGCTATACTTATTTATAATTGCAAAAATGCTTGGAGGTACGCTATGGAGTTTCATTTTTTAGGGACAGGGTCAGGAGTTCCTGCTATTGAACGGAATGTCAGTGCGATGGCGATACGTTTTTTACAACAAAAAGGGACTCAATGGTTGTTTGACTGTGGTGAAGCGACGCAGCATCAATTGCTACGTTCGCCAATTACCATGTCTAAAATAGATCGAATATTTATCACTCATCTTCATGGTGATCACATTTTTGGGTTGCCAGGCTTATTAGGGTCAAGGTCTTTTCAAGGAGCACAAACATCATTAAAAGTGTATGGACCTAAAGGTCTTAAAAACTATATTGAAGCATCACTTTCTGTTTCACGGACGCATTTGCGTTATGATTATCAAGTCATTGAAGTAGAAGAAGGATGTTTGTTTGAAACAAATGATGTTACTGTACATGCGATGGAACTTGATCATGTTATGCCATCCTATGCATATAAAATTATCGAAAAAGATAAACCTGGGACATTAAATGTGGAAAAATTGCAATCTTTAGAGATACCTAAAGGTCCAATTTATCAGCGCATTAAAGCAGGAGAAGTAATAGAACTTGAAAATGGTGTAATCATAAATGGTCAAAATTTTCTTGGGCCGTCTCAAAAAGGACGTACGATCGTCGTTGCGGGGGACACCAGACCAGTAAGAAAACTGGTTGATTTTGCTAAACATGCAACGTTACTGATTCACGAAGCAACTTTTCGCTCTGATAAAGCCTCACATGCCGAACAATTTGGACATAGTACAATTGAAGGGGCAACTGCAATTGCAAGAGCAGCCGAGGTTGATCATTTAGTATTAACGCACATTAGTTCGCGCTATACTGGGGAAGAAGAAGAGTTCTTAAAAGAGGCGAGACACTATTTTCAACCTGTTGACATTGCCGCGGATCTCATGGTCTTCACTCTCAAATAATGAATATTAATTAATGCTTTGACACATAGTAACATCGTTTAGTACTTCATGTTGAGGAGGATGAACGATGGCAAACCGAGATCAATTAGACATGTGTTTAGAAAAAGCGGAAGCAACCTTAATGGCTGCGCAAAAGGTATTTGATGATTCTCGTCGAGTACAACCAGGGACCGAAGAAGAGTACACCAATGCACAGCTAATGTTAGAGGAAATGGGTGAAGAATTAGATGATCTATTGCGAGCAGCGACTCCACAGCAAAGAGATCAACTTAACCGCAAGCAACAACAACTTCGACAACTGCAAAATCATATGATTATTAAACAGTAACTACTTGAAGGGCCACAGATGTGGCTCTTTTTCGTGCGTAATGTTGGTAAATTTGCTACAATGATAGGGGATAGGAGTGAATGTAATGAAGGCGATTGAAGAATATGAATTACACCTTTTGCTTGAACAACGAGAAAAGACCCACTTTGTATTCATTTCAACTCCGCTATGCGGAACATGCAAGCTTGCAGCGAAGATGCTAACTGTGATGGAAGCATCGATTCCAAATTTGTCGATTTTTGAGTTAAATGTAAATCAAGCTAAAAGCTTTGCTCAAACGTGGAGAATACATAGTGTGCCTGCTTTGCTGGTATTCAGAAAAGGGTTAGGTGTAGAAAGAATTTATGCTTTTCACTCCGTTTCGTACTTATATGACATACTAACACCATATGTATCGCTTGGGGGCTTACATAAATCTAACGAGTAAAAAGGGGATAAAAGTCATGTCTATGCATTATGAAGATTACATGAGACAAGTTGTTATGCCGATGAGAGCAGAATTAACTGAATCAGGGTTTACTGAACTGACAACAAAAGAAGAAGTCGATACATACATGGAGGAAGCAACTGGAACGACTCTTGTTGTTATTAACTCCGTATGCGGCTGTGCTGCAGGGCTTGCGCGTCCAGCGGCGGTAACATCTCTTGCGCATGATCACAAGCCAGATCATCTTGTGACGGTGTTTGCAGGACAAGATAAAGAAGCGACACAAACGATGCGTGGCTACTTTGCAGATATTCCACCTTCTTCACCATCGATGGCTATTTTAAAAGGAAAGGAAGTTGTTCATTTCATTCCGCGTGAGCAAATTGAAGGAGCGACTCCTGAATCAATCATTCGTAACTTAGCAATGGCTTATAATGAACATTGTCAGTCATAATCAGTACAAAAGCCTCCTTACCTAAAATGATAGGCAGGAGGCTTCTTTTTATTTATGAAGGTGAACGGAAAAATAATGTGATCTCAAGAGTGAAATTCGATGATCGTCTTCCCGTTTTGTCTTACTTTATTAATCGTTATGGCTTTACACCGTAAAAGACAACTCTCCCCATCGTTTCAATATTAGGGTATCCCCCTTGGTGATATAGTTCAACGACATGTTCTCGATTATAGGCAACTCGTTGAATTTGAAACGAATGACGGCTTTCTTCAAGATCAGAAATAATGTACGATGCTAACGGGTGTCCGTCAAATGGCAGGCCGATACTTCCAGGGTTAATGACATTCTTTCCGTGGAATGAACGGACAAATGGAAGATGGATATGACCATAAGCATAGACGTCAGCTTCATCTCTTTGCATTAATTGGTGTTCAATTTTTTCTGTCTCATCTGGGAGAACGTTTTCAAAAAGACTTGTAGGTGTGGCGTGAAAAGCATGAATGAGTTGGTCTTGACCTCGATCAACTAATGCTTCAGTTGGTAAATTCTCTAAGTATTGAAGGTCATCGTCAGTTAGACGTTTTAACGTCCAATCACGTTCTCTGTTCAGCATATCAACGGCTTGAGTCGGAACCTCACCCTCATTAAAACCGCGAACGAGCCACTCGTCAGCATTTCCTTTAATAACTGTCGCATCAAGAGATCGGATCAAATCCAGGCATCGTTTAGGTTCAGGCCCTCTAAAGGAAAGGTCGCCAAGAACGACAATGTGATCAACTTCTCGTTTGTTAATATCATTAATGACTGCTTCAAGTGCTGTGGCATTACCATGAATATCGGAAATAAAAGCAAATCGCATCAGTGAAACCTCCTTTTACTAGTAGTATAACAGAGGGAAGGAATGTTTTAATAGGATAATTGTGTTAAAACTATACAATAACTGTACATACTGGGTTCAACTAAGGTGCTATTGGTGGAAACGACCGGGTGGCTATGATAAGATTTAGGACAGATAAACTTAAAATGGGAGGACGACAAAGATGAAAATTCTATCGATTGAACCAACACCAAGTCCGAACACAATGAAGCTAACATTAAGTGAAAGCTTAGGGCAAAGTGCAAGAAATAGTTATTCAGAAAAAAATAAACAAGAAGCACCTGCATATGTTCAAGAACTTTTTGAGATTGAAGGGGTAAAAGGAGTCTATCATGTAGCTGATTTCTTAGCCATTGACCGTCACCCTAAAGTGGATTGGAAAGTGATCTTGCCAAAAGTCAGACATGTATTTGGCGAAGAGGCAGAAACTGTATCAGAAGCTGAAAACAAAGTCCAAGATCATTTCGGTGAAGTGTATGTTCATGTACAAATGTTCAAAGGAATCCCGATGCAAGTGAAATTAACAAATGGGGAAGCAGAAAAAAGAGCAGGGCTTCCTGAACGATTTACAGAGGCAATTTCCAAAGCTCAAAAACCAGATGACAATGTGGTTATGGAGAGGAAATGGGTTGAACAAGGTGTTCGTTACGGAGAGCTCGATGAAGTGGCCAAAGAAGTGGCTGAAGAGTTATCAGCTGCCTTTACTAAGGATCGTTTAACAGAGTTGGTCGATATAGCGAATGGAACTTCGACGAAAGAGGAAAAGCAGATAAGTTCAGATCGATTCATTCAAGTGACGGAAGAAATGCTTCAAGTGGAAGATTGGCGCGAACGTTATGCTTTGCTAGAAAGAATGGATCCTAAAGTTGAGGACATTCGCGTTTTACGGCGTGCACTTGAAGATGAAAAAGCATCGATCCGTCGTCTTGCTACTGTGTATTTAGGAATGATTGAACAACCAGTGGTCTTGCCACTATTGTACAAAGCATTAAACGATTCCTCGGTTACGGTGAGACGAACTGCAGGTGATTGTTTGTCTGATATTGGTGATAAAGATGCGATCCCGGCTATGACAGAAGCATTATCAGATAAAAATAAATTAGTAAGATGGCGTGCAGCGATGTTTTTATATGAAGTCGGAGATACAACGAGTCTCAATGCACTAAAAAAAGCAGAGTCTGACCCTGAGTTTGAAGTCGCAATGCAAGTAAAAATGGCGATTGAGCGAATCGAAGGCGGGGAAGAGGCGAAAGGTTCAGTATGGAAGCAAATGACTGAATCGATTTCTAAAAAAGATTAGGGGGATACTATGGACAAGTCAACGATTATGTCTGAGTTAAAAACTCGTCAAATGGAAGACATCATTGAGTTAATAGAAGATGCGGAAAGAGGGCATCTAGAGGAACTTGAATTAGTGAAATCTGTGGGGCTTTTATATGATAAAGCATTAAACGAAGCCATTATTTCATTGTTAGAAGATAACGGTGTGAAGATCATCTATTTATCAGATGAAGAATAGTGGACTAAAGGAGGGGTGATTGTGCGAAGTGAACCTTCCACCTTGTTACCCGAGAAGGCCCGTTCGGTTTGGAGACTACAAGCATTCTTTGAAAGCTTGCTTGTAGCTCTTCTTCCGATCATTTACGGTGTTTTGCTTTATTTTTTTGAATGGCCGTTATGGATTCTTTTTGTCCTGATCGGATTTTATTTTTTCGTTATAACATTTACGATTATTATTTTGCCGCCACTTAGGTGGAAACGATGGAAATATGAAGTATCGGAGCGTGAAATTGAACTTCAATTTGGCGTGTTGATCGTTAAGCGTCAATTAATTCCGATGACAAGGCTACAACATGTTGATACAGAGCAAGGGCCGTTGTTACGAAAGTATAAAATGGCTGATGTGACGATAACGACTGCAGCGACAAGTCATCGCATTCCAACATTATCACTCGAAGTAGCAGATGAGTTACGTGATCGCATAGGAGCACTTGCGGCGGTGGCGCATGATGAGTGAGTTTAAGAGACTTCATCCAGCAAGTATACTGTTTACATTTTTACAAGGCTTAAGAAGCATTTTACTCCCATTGATTGTCACATTATTTTTTAGTAATCGAGCAAGCGAGCAACTCATCCCTTTTCATTACATATGGTTAGGTTTTATTTTTCTTTTTATGGTATCGAGTGTGCTGTCTTACTATTTCTTTCGCTATCAGTTAGTTGGGGATCAATTGTATGTTCAAAAAGGTGTTTTTATTAAAAGAAAACGCTACATTCAACGTAAGCGGGTGCAAAGTATTGATTTATCAGAAGGTGTGTTGCAACGACTATTTGGTCTTGTCAAACTTTCTGTGGAAACAGCGGGAAGTGGAAGTGAACCAGAGATTCAGTTAAATGCGATCACCAAAAGTGAAGCGATCTTAATTCGTGATTCATTAAAAAAGGATGCAGAGCAACTTCCAACGGAACTTCATGAAGCAGAGAATGAGAATGAGCAACGTGCAGAATTTGATAAAGGTCGAGACCAGTTAAAAGTTGACCACAAATGGGTTCTTTCTAAGCATCATTTGATGATTGCAGCATTAACTTCAAGTGGTATTGGGTTAACGATTTCAGCTGTAGGCGCGCTATTTACTCAAATACAAGAATTTCTTCCTAATTGGCTCTTTGAGGAGACATTTGGATTTTTGGTTGGTTCTGGTGTGCTGTTCATTTTAATTCTCGCAACGATTGTTCTTTTTATTTCGTGGCTCATATCGATTTCAAGCACAATATTAAAGTATGGGAATTTCACCATTGAAAAACGTGAAAATGAATTTATTATTCAGCGTGGATTATTAGAGAAAAGACAGCTAACGATTCGAGAAGAACGAATTACTGCTGTAAGAATTGTCTCCAATATTTTTAGGCAACCATTTGGTTTTACATCTGTTTATGTAGAAAGTGCTGGAGGGGGTACAGGTGGAGAAGAGGGGTCTACACTCTTCCTTCCCTTAGTTAGAAAAAGTGAACTTCCATCTATCTTATCGGAATTACTTCCGGAATATGCGGATGAATATCGTTTACAAACGATTCCAAAACGCGCTATTTTTCGCTACCTGCGTAGAGCAACTTGGGTTCCGATAACCATCACTGCGGTCGGGTTTTACTATGTTCCACAATATGCTTTAATCGGATTTATTTTTATAGGAATCATGCTCTTATTAGGGTATGGTCAATATGTTGATGCGGCTACTAGCTATGATGAGAAGAAGATATATATGCGGTTTAGACGAATCAGTCAAGTGATCGTTATTTCTAAACACTCTAAAGTTCAGTCAGTTGAAAGGCAAGTCAATTTTTTTCAAAAGCGTAAGCAACTATCCTCAATGAAATTTTCTGTTCAGTCTAGTTTTAGTTATGTTCAGTTTCAAGTCGATGATGTATCAATACACGAGGCTGATCGAATTTTACATTGGTATTCAACTAAAAACCAGTAGATAACTCATACCGAGTAAGGTCTGCTGGTTTTCTGATTTTATAAAGATTTTTTATTCGTCATATTTGATACATACGTTACAACCGATCGCTTTCCGCAATCTGATGTGATTTCAAAACGGTCAAATATTTGATCGTTTTCTTTTTCATTTAATTCGCGTTCATAGTGATGTTGAATGATGACTTGACCATTCATCGACCGATACGTTAAAAAATTCACCCCTTTAAATGAGGTCTGACCAGTAGCTTCTAGTAATTGTAAAAGTAGTGAATTGTGACAGTCGATTAAATGATGATGAGTTAATCCGTACTCATTTAAATTATGTTCTAATAATTCAAGAGAGGAGGGGTCTAACTCGTTTTTTAAAATGAAATAAGGCTCGAATTGCTCCTTACTAATATAAATGCGATCGCCTTCGATCGGACGGTGGTCTTCTCCTTCGTGGCTCGTGAAGATACCTTCCCCTGTATAATAACCGAACATTTCTTTTTTCTTTAGTATCCATTTAAATTCAAATGGACAGTCAGATAAATCAAGTGTCGTTTCATGATCATCAATTAATAAGAACCTAGAACCACTTTGATAAAACGTATAAGGAATATACGTAGAGACTGGTTCTTTTTTAACATTTAAGTAATCATTAAGATTCATCTTGTTGGCATATTGTAAATAATAATTCTCTTTTGAAGACAGTTTCTCTTTTTCTGAGAAAATTGTTGCGAGCTCTTTTGCGACAGCTTCGGCATGTGACTCTTCAAAGGAAGTTGGTAATTGATAATCTTCGAGTAAAACGAGTTTTGATCCTAAACATTCAACAGTCTCATCTTTCTCATAAACAGGAGGTGAAATTGAACCATCTATTGACTGCTCCTTAGGAAGTTCAAGGACATATTGAATGTTCACTTTTCCACGCCACGGCTTTTTTGGTTCAATCATGACATCGACTAACTTACCAACGTATTGACCACTTGAAGAAAGGTTGATTAACACAAGCTCTCCGATATGTTTTTGTGCTTCTCTACGGTTCATAATAAACCCTCACTTTGCTACAACAAACAAATTAGCTCTTTGTTCTGTTTAGTTTTTTTTGTTTAAATAATCTAAAATGCCCATTGAACACACTTGCAGATCTAGGCGAATATGTTGATAGACCAAATGGTCACGTGCGACATTTTGCTGGTCGAGTTCTTTTTGCACAAGCGAAAGTAAGTTCTCGGCTAGATCTTGCACACTTCCACCGTTAAGTTGTACCTTTTTACCTTGCACTACAAAAATAGGCAACCACTTTTCGATATGGCGATACACGTTTTCAGGAGCATGCGATGCATTAAAATGACCGAAATAGATCGTGTCTACTTTTAACTCTCTCACTCGCTCTAAGGATGTTATCATTGCGTCTGGATCAAATTGATTAGGTGATGTCGAAGGTAGAATGAGTTCAATGCCTACTTTTGCAAGTGGCTCATAGCGAACACCTAATGTATCACCAGTGAATATACCATTAGAACTTGAGTCATGTATGCTGAAGTGATGAGCTGCATGTCCTGGTGTATGTAAAAAGGTAAGTGTACATGAATCACTTAATGCTAATGTATCTCCGTCTTCCATAGATTGAAGTCTGTTTTCGTCGATCGGTAAGATAGGATCAAATAGACGGTCAAACTCATCTTGGTAAACAGCTTTCGCACCCTTGATCAATCGGGATGGATCATGTAGATGTCTCTTTCCACGAGGATGAACAATAACCGTCGCTTTTGGACAATGTTTTAAAAGGAGCCCAACCCCACCAGAATGATCCAGATGAATATGAGTGACAATAATGTATTGAACATCTTCAAGATCTAGTCCTAATGCCTCAAAACCTGTGATGATATGTTTAACGGATGGACTTGGACCTGTTTCAACAATAGTTAATTTGTCTTCTTGAATGACGTAACTACCCGTACGTTCGGGCATATCCATATCAAATCCATCAATTAAAGAAATACGAGGTGATAATTGTAGTGGTTCTATCATATTTTCTCCTCCTATATTAACAAAAGACCCTTACTAATAGTGTAAGGGTCAAAGGTTTAGAACACAAGTAGAAACCTCCTGTGCTGCGCGTATTTATCTTTTACGTTCTTCTTCATATCGTAATTTTTGTAGTTTAAGAAGGTGATTCATTTTTTCTAAACGTTTCTTCTCCAATTGTTCATGAAACGTCATTAAGGTCAGTTCCATTTGAGATAGAGAAACAAAAACATTTTCTTTATGATCTAGTTGATGTTTGGTTGATAAGGATAAGAACGTATTCAGAAGTTTTGGAATGTCTTCATTTAACATCCTCCGCACCGTATGTTTTTCTTCATAATCCAGCAGTTCAAAGTCGCCTTCAAGCTTGTCAATTTGCTTAAGTATTCGAGTCAGTCGGTTCTCAATCAATGGATCAACTGAAAAACGTTTTAGAGCATCTAAATAACGTGTTGACTCCTGTTGAAGTAAGCGTAAATCTTGCTGTGAGCTGCCTTTAGAAGGCTGAAAACTTTGAAGTTCTTGAACCGTAAAGCGAGCACCAGGACCGTTTGAATAAGCCTCATCTAAGCGGTGTATTCGGTAAAAAATTCCGGAAAAAAGAGGAGACTCGGCAATAGATCGCACATGAGCTCGTCCGTCTTTTATATAATGAATGCTAGCCTCTTTGATCGAGCCTACACCATTTTTTGCTTTCATATACTTGCGATGACATGTAATGATGATCCTTTTATGAATGGCCGAATCTGTATATTTTGTATCGTTTAATTTTATTGTAATGTATTTATGAGTTAGCTTTATCTTGATTTTAGATTCTTTTCTTTTACGCGTAACCGTCCGTTGTTTATTTTCCCCATTCGCTTTTTCAATCAAATTCCCTAAAAGATCCTCTGCTTGATGAATAAGTTTCTGTGTCGCTGAATCTTTTAAGAGGTGCTCTTCCACTGGCCTCTTGTGGGCTGGGGTGAGAAATCGTAGAAACGGGGAGTCAAGAAATGTTCGGTTCAAAATAAGTCACCTCCTAGCTTAGACAAATAAGACAGTCATTATTTATCAAGTAATTTCGTTTGCATCTCTTTGTTTAACGTGTCCATCTCTTTAATAAACTCTTTCCCACTTGTAACGATACGTTCGTTTGATTGTTCTGTTAACTCGATTGCTTCAAAGACATTTTGATACGCTTTTTTGAAGGCGTCTAGGGCAATGGCAGGTTCTTCTAGCGTTTTCAGCGTCTGTTCTGTGTTTTGTTTGAGCATTTCTGAATTAGAAAGGAGCATGGATTCTGTCGCTTCATTCACATTACGAACGGCTTTGATCACTTTTTGCTGGTTATTTAAAGCTAGTTGAATCGAAGCAGTCACAGTAATGATATTTTTTGTCATCGTAATGGCATTAAAAATCGCTTCCTCAAGCTTTTCGTTATTCTCAATAATCAAGTCAACGGATGCTAATGATTGCTGTAAAACCATCACAGCTTGAGACATATTTTTTACACGGGATACAACTTTCAACTGTCCTTTTTTTAATTCGTTTGGATTGTCTTTCCATTGTTCTGACGTCATTTCTTCTTCAAGCATCGTGTGAAGTTTATTACCAGCTTCAATTTGATTATTGAGGTTTCCAATTCGTTGTCTGGCAACATCTTTTAATTGTTGAAGCATGATTGTATCTTCTTGTAATTTATCTTTTCCGCTTAATAAACCTTCAATAACTTGTTCTACTTGCGCTTCAACGGTCTGATATTTTCGTGCATATTGTTCAATCGGACTTCGACGTAAAAGCTTATTTGTCCATTTTTTTAGGGTACTTTCGTTTAAATAATCTGGTTCGAGTTTACTAACGACTTCTTTTAATTGATGCAATTGGTTAGGTAATTGATTCGATTGATCGTTCATCATTTCTCTAACTGGTCGTTTTAATGCTTCAAGCGATTCGCCTGCTTCGCGTTGTTCATCCTCACCTAGAGAATTGAGAGATTGTAAAAGGGAATGAATGTCTTTCTTTTCTTTATATGTATTAAGTAAATCTTGATTTTCTTTTTTATCATTCATTTGTTGACTCCTCCTAAAACATTACTTGTTCTATTTACGTACATATATAAGATTAGTTTCAAAAATTAGCTCTGATATGGACGGATGCATCGTTCGTCCTTCTATTATGAATCAATTAATAAAGAATGACAATGAATCAAAGCACTTGGCAGCTCAATTGTTTGGCACATCTATTCCGGAGATCTATAATAGAAGGAGGAGGGATGACGATGTGTTTACTTGTTTTAACAATTGACATGCATGATGAATACCCATTAATTGTGGCAGCTAATCGCGATGAATTTTATCAACGACCAACCAAAAGGGCTCATTTTTGGTCGGATGGTTCGGAAGTGTTTGCAGGGAGAGATGAAGAACGAGGGGGAACGTGGCTCGGTGTGACAAATAAGGGGCGGTTTGCAGCCGTAACAAATGTGAGAGAGCCAATAAATGAAACAGAAACAAAGGAGTACATATCGCGTGGAGATCTTGTGAAAGTTTTTTTGCAATCGAATCATTCAGCAAAAGATTATATGGAAACGATAGCAAAGAATAAAGACGACTATCAAGGGTTTAATTTAATTGTAAAAGAGGGTAAGGAAATCTATTACTATTCAAACCGAATTGATGCCCCCAAAAAATTACATAAAGGCACGTATGTTTTGAGTAATGCTACCTTAAACGTTGAATGGCCTAAAACAAATACATTGAAAGAAAATGTTAGTGTGCTTCTTAAACAATCTCTAGATAAAGATCAATTAATAAATGGATTGATAGAGCAGCTTCAAAACAAAACAAAGTATGACGAACATGATTTACCTGTCACTGGAGTAGGCAGAGAAACTGAACGACTTCTTTCTACGGTTTTTATTACCAGTGAAACGTATGGTACAAGAGCGTCAACCGTTGTGTTAGAGAAATCTAGTGAAGATTTTTGTTTCGTGGAGCAAGGGTACGGTCCTAATGGGATAAAAGAACATCGTGTAGTTCAACATGTTTTAGTCAAATATTAAGGCCTGGCTAACCCCATTACAATCCTGCTTTTATATAGTAGGAAGCTCATAAAAATAAAAGTAGTAATATATTTTTATAAAAAAACATTATCAAAAGCATATAAAATGTATAATTATGCATAAAAAACTTTCTGATATACATACATATTCTTTGGAATGGTAAGATTTTATTCTATAAAAAACGCAAGAAGCCTTAAAGTAAGCGTTTTCATTTAAAAAGTCAATTAATAGGAATTTGCCGAAATGTCAGAAAAATGATATGATCTTGTATATTAGCTCAAATGAATTTTGGGGAGAGTTGATTGATTTTACTTTTTGGAGAAAGGTTGATGCTCATGCAGAACGCTAGATATCCTAAAAAACAAGGCCTTTATGATCCTCAATTTGAACACGATAATTGTGGTATCGGTTTTTTGGCACATATAAAAGGTCAACGATCACATAAAGTCGTTGTAGATGCACTTCAAATTCTGCGGAATTTAGAGCATCGCGGAGGACAAGGTGACGAAGTGAATACTGGTGACGGGGCAGGGATATTACTACAACTTCCTCACCGATTCTTAAAAAAGGTATGTGAAGCAGATGGAATGTCACTACCTGAAGAAGGGTACTACGGCGTCGGGATGCTGTTTTTGCCACAAGACGAACAATTACGCGAGCATTGTGAAAGAGAAGTCATTACTAAAGTGAAAGATGAAGGTTTGACTCCTCTAGGCTGGCGTACTGTTCCAGTGGACGATTCAATGCTTGGCAATGCGGCAAAAACAGCCATGCCATATATTCGTCAACTTTTCATTAAGAGAGATGAAAGTTGTACGGATATTCTTCAGTTTGAACGTAAATTATATGTAGTTAGAAAACTTGCTGAAAACGAACTTGCCAAGCAAATGCCTATTGATCAATCGTTCTATTTTGCAAGTTTATCAAGTAGAACTATTGTCTATAAGGGAATGTTAACGACCGAACAAGTAAATCAATTTTATTTTGATTTATGCGATGAGGATTTTGATACAGCCATTGCTCTTGTTCATTCACGCTTCTCAACAAATACTTTCCCAAGCTGGGAGAGAGCTCACCCGAACCGTTACATGATTCATAATGGGGAAATCAATACGTTAACAGGAAATGTGAACTGGATGCATGCGCGTGAAGCGATGTTTAAATCGTCCATGTTTGGTTCAGACCTTGATAAAATACATCCAATTGTTGACCAAAGTGGAAGCGATTCCTCGATGTTTGACAATACGTTAGAATTTTTATCGCTTGCTGGGCGTGAAATGGCTCATGCTGCGATGATGATGATTCCGGAACCTTGGCAGAATGATCCACATATGAGTCCTGAGAAAAAAGCATTTTACCAATTTCATAGTACATTAATGGAGCCATGGGACGGACCGACTGCGATCTCTTTCACTGATGGAACGAAAATCGGTGCCTGTCTTGATCGTAACGGATTACGACCTGCTCGTTATTATGTTACAAAAGATGATTACATTGTCATGTCATCAGAAGTAGGGGTACTAGATATTGACCCGGCGAATGTCCTTTATAAAGAACGTCTTCACCCAGGTCAAATGCTCCTTGTTGATACGGCGGAAGGTCGCATTATTCCAGATGAAGAAATTAAACATCAAATCGCGACAGAATATCCATACGAGGAGTGGGTGGGTGAACACTACATCCAACTTGAAGATGTATTAGAAACAGCACATGTTCAAGGTTCTGATTTTCCGAATTTGTTGGAACGTCAACTGGCATTTGGCTACACATATGAAGAGTTGTCCAAAGTGATCCAATCTATGGTCACAGAGGGTGTTGATCCTGTTGGTTCAATGGGGTATGATTCACCGCTTGCCGTGTTATCAAAGCGTTCTCAATTATTGTATAACTATTTCAAACAATTGTTCGCTCAAGTAACGAACCCTGCGATTGACTCGATTCGAGAAGAGATCGTAACCTCGTATGGAACGACAATCGGAGCTGAACGTAACTTATTAGAGCCAGACCCAGAAAGCAGTCGTCATATTCATTTGCCATATCCGATTTTAAACAATGAGGAATTAGCAAAATTACGACACAATAAACTTAATGACTTTAAAGCTGTGACATTACCAATTTTATTTAAATCTGACCATGCGTCTAACAACCTTGAAAATGCGTTAAATGACTTATTTAAACAAGCTGATTTAGCGATAGAGAACGGTACGACTTTATTGATTTTAAGTGATCGATTGATGGACCGTGAGAATGCAGCGATTCCTGCTTTATTAGCTGTTTCAGGTTTACATCATCATTTAATTCGTCAAGGTACGCGTACGAAGGTTAGTATTTTAGTAGAATCAGGTGAGCCAAGAGAAGTTCATCATCATGCAGTATTGCTAGGATATGGTGCAGAAGCTATTAATCCTTATTTAGTGTTTGATTCCATTGATAAGAGCATTCATGATGGGATTTTAGAAGGATACTCTTATATCGAAGCGGTGAACCGTTACGTTGTTGCTGCGACAAAAGGAATTATGAAAGTTCTTTCTAAGATGGGGATATCTACGATACAAAGTTATCGCGGAGCCCAAATATTTGAAGCTGTCGGTATTGATTCAAGTGTAGTAGATCGCTACTTCACATGGACAACATCACGCATTGGTGGTGTGACTTTAGATGTCATAGCCGAAGAAGTATTGATGAGACATGATCGTGCTTATTCTGAACAAGAAGGCTTAGATCGCACACTTGATGCTGGAGATGATTTACAATGGCGTCGAAATGGTGAGCCACATCAATACAATCCACATACAATTCATATGCTTCAACACGCTTGTCGGAGTGGGAAGTATGATTTATTTAAAAAGTATTCTCAAGCTATTGATGAACAAACAAAAGAACAAACGACATTACGTGGTTTGTTGAAGTTTAAAGAGCAAGTAGCTATCCCTGTCGAAGAAGTTGAGCCAGTTGAAAATATTGTTAAGCGTTTCAGAACAGGAGCTATGTCCTTTGGGTCGATTTCAAAAGAGGCGCATGAAACACTAGCCATTGCGATGAATCGTATTGGTGCGAAGAGTAACACCGGTGAAGGCGGAGAAGACCCAAGACGATTCACAGAAGATGAGAATGGCGATCTGCGACGTAGTGCAATTAAACAAGTGGCATCTGGAAGGTTCGGTGTGACAAGTCATTACTTGGTGAATGCCGATGAAATTCAAATTAAAGTTGCACAAGGGGCAAAACCAGGAGAAGGCGGTCAATTACCAGGGAATAAAGTGTATCCTTGGGTGGCTGAAGTTCGAGGTTCGACACCAGGAGTCGGTTTAATTTCACCACCTCCACATCATGACATTTACTCGATTGAGGATTTAGCTGAGTTGATTCATGATTTGAAAAATGCGAATCCACAGGCGAAAATCAGTGTTAAACTAGTCGCTGGAACAGGTGTCGGAACGATTGCAGCGGGTGTCGCTAAAGGCCGAGCTGATGGAATTGTAATAAGCGGATACGACGGGGGAACAGGTGCTGCTGCTAGAACAAGCATTAAGCATACCGGTCTTCCATGGGAAATTGGTCTTGCAGAAACCCATCAAACACTCGTATTAAATAATTTGCGAGATCGAGTCACGTTAGAAACAGACGGAAAGCTAATGACTGGTAGAGATGTGGTGATCGCAGCTTTACTTGGAGCAGAAGAATATGCTTTTTCAACAGCACCTCTCGTAGTGTTAGGTTGTATTGTGATGAGAGTATGTCATTTAGATACATGTCCTGTAGGAATTGCGACTCAAAACCCAGAGCTAAGAAAGAAATATATGGGTGAAGCTGATCATGTCGTCAACTTTATGACCTTTATTGCTGAAGAAATTCGTGAGCTAATGGCGGAGTTAGGAATAAAGAAGCTGGACGATTTAATTGGACGTACGGATCTACTTGAAACCAATGACAAGATCGAGAATTGGAAAGCCAAACATATTGATTTGACTGGTCTTCTATTCCTACCAACAGAAGGAAAAAGTCGATATTGTACAAAATCACAAGATCATCAATTGGAGCAATCATTAGATGCGCGTGAACTACTAAAGGCATCACAGCCAGCTATATACGAAGGAAAGAAAGTAACAGGATCATTCAAGATTAATAACGTTGATCGAGTAGTAGGTACGATCGTTGGAAGCGAGATTAGTAAGCGCTTCGGTGCAGAAGGACTTCCTCATGATTCCATTCAATTTGATTTCGCAGGTTCAGCTGGTCAAAGCTTCGGCGCATTTGTGCCAAAAGGAATGACATTAAAGCTTTCTGGGGATGCAAATGATTATATTGGAAAAGGATTATCAGGAGGGAAACTAATTGTTCAACCACCTGAAGAGGCGAGCTATCTTGCAGAAGAGAACATTATTATCGGAAACACAGCGTTTTACGGAGCGACTTCTGGAGAAGCGTATATTCGTGGAAATGCAGGTGAGCGATTTGCTGTTCGTAATTCTGGAGCACAAGTCGTCGTAGAAGGAGTAGGAGATCACGGACTGGAATATATGACTGGTGGAATAGTTGTCAATTTAGGTTCGGTAGGAAAAAACTTTGCTGCAGGAATGAGTGGTGGTGTGGCATTTGTTCTAGATGAAAAAGGTATTTTTCCTACGAAGTGTAATCTTGAGATGGTTCATCTTGAGACACTCTCTAATCCTGTAGATGTCGCTACATTGAAATCAATGATTGAAAATCACTTAATCTACACAAACAGTGAACAAGCCAAAAAGATACTATCTAATTGGGAATTGTATGCTACGAGTTTCGTTAAAGTTATCCCGAAAGATTATAAGAGAATGCTAGAAGCGATTGAACGTGTGAAAAGTGAAGGGTTATCTGATCGTGACGCAGTAATGGTCGCATTTGATGAAAACAAAAGCGATAAGTCTCGTGTAGCTGGTAAATAAATTAATGGATGTACTAGAGTGCTACCCGCTCTCTAGTACGTCGTTTTATCTCATTTTATGAAGAATATTGCAAATAAGAGTTGAAAATGATTGTAGTTTGGAGTGATTTGATGGGGAAGCCAACTGGTTTTATAGAGTACCAAAGAGAGAACCCAGTAAAAAAAGATCCATTTGAAAGAACAAAAAACTGGCAAGAGTTTCAAATATTAATGCCAGAAGCAAAATTGCAAGAACAAGGTGCTCGCTGTATGGACTGTGGGGTACCCTTTTGCCAAGCGGGAACATCAATGCCTGGTTCTTCTGATATTGGTTGCCCAGTCTATAATTTGATTCCAGAATGGAACGATTTAGTGTACCGTGGAAAATGGCGCGAAGCACTAGATCGTCTCCATAAAACAAATAATTTTCCAGAGTTTACAGGCCGAGTCTGTCCTGCACCTTGTGAAGGGTCCTGTACAGTAGCTATTAGTGATGACCCAGTTTCAATTAAAAGTATTGAATATCACATTGTTGAACGTGGATTTCAAGAGGGATGGATTACTGCAAATCCACCAAAAAAGAGAACAGGTAAGAAGGTTGCTGTTGTTGGATCTGGTCCAGCGGGTCTAGCAGCCGCTGCTCAGTTGAATAAAGCAGGCCATCTAGTTACTGTTTTTGAACGAGAAGATCGAATTGGTGGCTTGCTAACGTACGGAATTCCAGATGTGAAGTTAGCGTACCAAGTCGTAGAACGTCGCGTGAAGATTCTTGAAGAAGAAGGCGTGACATTTAAAGCAAACACAACAATTGGAGTTGATATCACCTCAGCTCAACTTGAACAAGAGTTTGACTCAGTCATTCTTTGTACAGGTGCAACAAAGCCTCGCGAAGTAGAAGTGGAAGGTCATTCATTAAGTGGCATTCATTTTGCGATGGACTTTCTAACAGCAAACACTAAAAGTCTATTAAACTCTGACCATGAAGATGGGCAGTTTATCTCAGCAAAAGATCAACATGTAATTGTGATCGGTGGTGGAGATACGGGGGCAGACTGTATCACGACATCAGTTCGTCACGGGGCTGCATCGATTACACAATTTGATATTAATCGTCAGAAAGACCCAATTCGTCAACTAGATAACCCATGGCCACTTTATCCTTATGTTTATCAAATGGAAGACGGGCATAAAGAAGCGAAAGCAGTTTATGGAGAAGATCCTCGTGCTTATCAATTAATGACAACGAAATTTGTTGGAGATGAAACGGGTGTGGTGAAAGAACTTCATACGATTGCTGTTGAAACAACGATCCAAGAAGATGGCGTGAAGGTTCGTACACCTATTGCAGGAAGCGAAAAAGTTTGGAAAGCAGACCTCATTCTGTTAGCGGTCGGTTTTACCGGACCAGAACAAGAGCTGATCGAACAAATGAATATTGCTACAACACAAAGACAAACGGTGAAGGCCGATTATGGATCCTATGCGACATCAAAACCAGGCATATTTGCAGCAGGTGATAATCGTCGAGGACAAAGTTTGGTCGTTTGGGCGATTCATGAAGGTCGAGAAGCTGCGAGAGAATGTGATCGTTACTTAATGGGAAGTTCGAACTTACCATAAAAACACACAATATTTTCATTATTTATTCATAGCGTTTTCATAGTTTTCATGAGAAAATAAGATAGAGTAAACTGAAACTATGAAAGGGCGTGTGTACAATGATGCCATGGGTAAAACATGGACTTGTTATCTCATCAGCCCTCCTGACACTAGGACTATTTGTTCCACCAAATGAATACGTCAAAGATGTGCAAGCTCAAGCACCTTCTAAGTCTTTAGGAGAGCGTAGTGAAAACCCACAAGTTTATAAAGTAGATGAAGAAAGTTATGAACTCTACCACGATGTATTGCCATATAGTACCGACCACTATATTCATCGTGATCAATCATCGGCATTAGTCTTCACCGATTATGTCATGAATTATGCGCACGATATGAGTATGTTGAAGTTCGGAGCATCGATCGCAGAAAAAATTGAACGTCCTTTTACTTCGGATATTTTGCCGCAATTAAAAGATGTTTTGAATGAAACAACTAGTAAATTATCACAGGTAGAATGGGAACAAATGAAGTTATCTAAGCATCCTGCCTCAGGTCAAGGTGAGAAGATTTTGCACTTATATAATCAAGAAAGTGGAGAAGACTTATTGCGTTTCCATGTAAGACGAGATCATCCACCAAAACAAGGATATACGTTTAACTTTCATTACCATACCCATATCGACCATTTTGAGAAGCATCATGATCTTGGATCGATTTATTGGGGTAAGGATCAACCACCGAATTGGATGTCAGAAAACCGTGTCTAAAAGCAGACACGGTTTTTTGTAAAATGAGCATTTATTCACTGACAACGTAGAAAAAATATGCTAAAGTGTAACTATAGATGCAGACCATTTAGTCTAATTTCTCACTTAGTTAAGTTATATATAGATCAGTTCGCAGGAGAAATGAGTGATGTGTAGTGGGGAAGCAAGTGTTAATTATTGGATTAGCCGTATTTATGTTTATTAGCGTTTGGATGGTTGTATTTATTCAATTTAATCAGACCGATGAGGAAGCAGTTACTTATACTCCGACAGTTTTAGAGATGTCTGTGGAAAATGAACGAGCATTTCCATTACCTGAATCGATTGATTCCGAAGAGAGTCAATTAGAGACTATTGCAGAAGAAGAAAATTCTGTAGTATTTCTAGAAGAAGGTCAATTGCAAGACGTTCCTCCTACAACTTTACCTGATGGACAAGACAATCAAGGGCTTATTGATTTGCGCAATTTTGATTTTAGTGATATCTCTACACCAGATGGGGTTCCTATTGAAGGGATCTTAAAAAAACTACAACTAAATTAATATATTCATCAATTTTTCAGAATTTCCTTCTCATCTTTTACATACTTTTGGTACGATAGAATGGTAACCAAAGTGGAAGATGAGAGGGGTTTTTTTTATGGAAGCAAAACAAGATTCTGCCTCAAGCCCTTCGTGGGTCAAATGGCTGATTCGAGTGGTGTTAGGATATGTTGCTTTACTTGCCCTTATTTTAGCGGTAACAATTCTTGTCATTTTAATTACATTCACATTAATTGTAATTGATGGAGTAACGGAATCGACACATCTCGGACAATTCTCAGAGCATTATCTAGTGCCAGTATCAGAGTTCATGTGGAAACTCTTTACATGGCTAATTCCAGGATTGTAAGGAGGTAATGATGGAAGAAGGTTTAATATTTGTGCTATTTGCAGTCTTGTTCTTCTTTTTAACAGGTTTATTTGGAGGGCTTGGCATTTATCATGCTCTAAATAATAATAAAAAGCGTGCTATTTGGTTTATGGCTGTAGGATTTATGTGTATCATAATCTTTATTGCCTTTTCCTTTATTGGGGCAATGCAATAAATAGAGGGGGTTCATCTTGATAATCATTCAAGCAAAATATAAAACAGGTGTTTACATTGGTGAATTGTTGGAAAAAAGGGAATTAGAGCAAAGAGGTTTATTGAAAGTGTTAGCGGTATTGAAGCATCCAACACAAGGAGACTTGCATAATCCTAAGAAAATAGACGTACCGATGTTTCATCAACGTAAAGCTTTGGCTGAATTTGAAAAAACGTGGGTGCCTTTAGCGACAATTAAAACGTATAAAGATGAAATTCCACCATACAAACAATCATTGCATAATGCGTGGCAAGCAAAATATGATGAATTAGGAGAACAATCATCAGACTTTGCGAAACGCTCAATTGAACTTTTATTAGAACTGAAAACTGAGTACGGGTTGTAACCCGTACTCGTTTTTTTTTACTCATTGGATTTTGTCGACCAGATTCTTGTGCTTAAATCAAGAAGAAATAAATCATCGGCATTATCGAGCGAGCATCCTGTTAAGGCTTCGATTTTACGTAGACGATAAAGGAGGGATTGCCTGTGTAAGTTTAACGTTCTCGCTGTTTGACTTACATTTCCTTTATGACGGTGGTAGGTCATAAACGTATGGAGAAGATCAATGTTTCGTTCTTTAGAATAATGGATGAGTGTCTCAAGTAATTGAGTCGCCAATTCGTTTAGTTCCTCGACTTGTACGATCGCTTCGATCATACGATCAATTTTTGTATCAGCAAATAAATGTCGGTGGGATCCCTCATTTCGTCTCTTTCCAATGCTTAATGCTTTTTTTGCTTCTTGAAACGTTTCAAAAAAAACGTGGTATCCGCATTGCTTACTGATGCCCCACCGACATTGAATCGTTGGGTATAAAAACATCAAGCGCGCTTCTAGAGCATCGATGTATCGATTAGCCGTTTCGATTGGTTGATCGTGTAATACTTCTAAGAAAATAATTAATTCATTAGCTTGGAAAGTAATCATTGATTTAAGGGTTTGTTTTCTGGCGATTTCTTCTGCTTCATCTTCGATCTGACGAATTTGTTGATGAAGCCAATGGTCAAATCGATCTGTATGGACAGAATTTTGCTCAAAAAATAATTTTAAATGCTCTAAACTTGCAACTAATGATACATAAGGCAAATTTAAGCGATAGCCTAATGACTTTGCACGTGACTGTAGGCTTTCCTCCGATTGTTTCGTACCTTTAGCTAACTCCCATACATAATCATCTCGAAGTAACCATTCGGTTTCTTTGACTGCTTGCTCATGTAAAAAAAAGAGCGCAATTGCTGTTGTCACATGCTTTAATAATCTAATCCACTCAGTTTTCTCTTCTTCTGTAAATGGCTCGATGCCAAAGCCCCCAACGATCAAATACCCTTGCGTCATATCATTTGAAGAGACTTCTAGCATAAGGGCGTGATTAGCCTCGTACATAAACCACTCTAATGAGTCTAATTGATGATAAATCAGGCCACTTGCTTCAAGTCGTCCATACAAGACTTGTTCAATATGATAAAGCAGAGGATTCTCAACCAGGTTGCATTGTCCACGAATTCTTCCTCTATTATCAGATATAACAACGGGGGCTACTAACGTATCGGATACATATTGACACACGTCTTGAATGCTTTTTCTTCGTAATACAAAATCAAGCAATGTTTCTTGAATGTGCTCGATCCGTTTATAATAATGTCTTTTTTTCTCATCAAGTAAACGAAGGCATTGTTTAATAATATCAGAGAATCGTACATGCCAATCTAACTCAATTAAAATAAAGTCTTCCTCTTTCTCTTTCACTTTTCTAATTACTTCATCAGGTATTGATTTTATAAAGGTACCGGTTGCTACTGCAAGACCCGCTGCCCCTGAATTGATCACTTCTTGAACAAACTCGGCAAATAAATGCTCGTCATGGCCACACCCAATGGCGGTTGTCAGGACTAGTTCATGTGGACGTACGAATTGTTCAACCGGTGATTCAATCACAGATACCCATTCAACGATCGGTGTAGTAGTCCCCTTAGAACGATACACCGTTGCTTTTTCTAATAGAGGCAGGGATGTCACTTCATCCATTGTAAGGTTCATACCGAGAACCTCCTTCTTATTATATTGTAAAGGAAAAAAAACAAGAAGAGCAATATTATTTTGAATATTTGTTTAATTTAACTACAACATGTATGAAAACTTCATACAATTTGTTGAATGATTTTTCTCTATCAAGAAACGTATGATGAAATTATAGAAAGGGGCGGATGATGTTGAAGGAGCAATCGTTACAAAATTCAACAAAAAGTGTCTGGTCGGGTGAAAAAGATGCTCTAGTACATGGAGCGACTCAAGTTCCTGTCGTTAACAGTGTGGCATACACGTATGATGACATTGATGAATGGTATGAAGTGGCGATCGGAAAGAGAAAGGGCCATATATACGGAAGAAACACTAATCCGACGGTGCAAGCCTTCGAGGAGAAGCTTCGCATTTTAGAAGGAGCAGATGCTTGCACAAGTTTTTCAACAGGGATGGCGGCCATATCAAACTCATTACTAACCTTTTTAACACCTGGTGACCGAGTCGTATCCATGAAAGACACGTATGGTGGAACAAATAAAATTTTCACAGAATTTCTACCAAGGTTAAACATTGATGTCACACTTGTCGAGACGGGAAACCATGAGCAAATGGAAAAAGAAATAACAAAAGGGTGTCAAATTGTATATTTAGAAACACCAACAAATCCGACGGTAAAAATAACCGATTTAAAGCGAATGTCTAAGGCGGCCAAAGAAGCTGGAGCGATGACATTTGTTGATAATACGTTCGCCACACCAATTAATCAACAACCCCTTAATCTCGGTGCTGATCTTGTCTTGCATAGTGCAACAAAGTTTCTAGGAGGTCATGCTGATGCTCTTGGAGGGGCTGCATGTGGAAATGCTGAAATTATCGAAAAAATTTATCATTACCGTGAAATCAACGGGGCGACGATGGATCCTAATGCCGCCTACTTATTGTTACGCGGGATGAAAACATTAAAGTTAAGAGTTGAGCAACAGCAACAAACAGCTCAGAAAATAGCAGAGTTCCTTCAAAATCATGAAAAGGTAGAAGTCGTATATTATCCAGGATTGCCAACGCATCGGCACCATGAAATCGCAAAAATACAGATGTCAGGTTTCGGTGGCATGCTAAGTTTCGCGTTAAAAGGCGAGTTAGATGCTGTAAGACAATTTTTACCGAAACTTAAACTGGCTCATAAAGCGGCAAATTTAGGAGCGGTTGAAACAACCGTTGGCCCAGCACGAACAACGAGTCATGTTGAAAATACACCAGAAGAACGAGCGGCATTAGGCATTCCGGAGGGTCTAGTTAGATATTCGACTGGAATTGAAGATGTAGATGATCTACTGTGCGACTTGTCACAAGCGTTGGATTCAATCGATTGAACGCTTCCCTTTTAAACACTATTAATAAGAGAAGAGGTGACGGAGAGCGTGACACATCAGATTGCATTAATAGGTTTTGGTGGAGTAGGTCAAGGCGTGGTGAGATTATTAAAAGAAAAATACGAATATGTAAGCACCCAGTATAAATGTCATTTTAAAGTGGTTTCGATTTGTGATTTATATAAAGGTTCGCTCCACTGTGATGATGGTTTGGATCTTGATTCAATTATTGCTTCGATTGATCGAGACAGAACGTTGGATCATTATCAGGATCATTCAGGTTTGATCCGTGGCCTAACAGCAAAAGAGACCATTGAAAGAACAAACGCTAAAACGATCATTGAAATGACTTATACAAATGTAGAAACAGGTCAACCAGCAATCGATCATTGTAAGACTGCTTTTACGAATAAGCGCAATGTGATCTTAACGAACAAAGGTCCTGTGGCTATAGCTAAACAAGAACTAGAAAGAGAAGCTCGTAAACATGGCGTACGTTTCTTTTATGAAGGAGCTGTGATGAGCGGTACGCCAGCTATTCGAATGCCGAAGATGACTCTATGCGGAAATGAGTTTCTAAAGGTACAGGGCATTTTAAATGGGACAACGAATTATATGTTGACTCAAATGGAGCAAGGTTTAGACTATGACGAAGCTTTAGGAAAGGCTCAACAATTAGGCTATGCAGAGGCAGACCCTACAAATGATGTGAAGGGATTTGATGTCTTATATAAAGTGCTTATTTTAAGTCAAGAACTGTTTGGTGTTGTGTTAAGAAAAGAACAGGTTTCTTGTGTAGGTATTGAGAAAATTACTCCGGATCTAATAGAAGAAGCAACGAGAGAAGGAAAAAGGTGGAAGTTACTTGGTTCAATTGAAAAGACAGATGATGGGGTTCAGGCTTTTGTAAAACCTGTCAAAGTACCATTATCAGATCCTCTAGCTTCTGTTAATGGAGCTACTAATGCGATTACGTACGATTGTGATATATCTGGTGCGATTACACTGATTGGTGCAGGGGCTGGTATAAAAGAAACTGCTTTTGCCGTCTTAATTGATTTGATTCATCTAGAAGGGTGGAGATCGACTTAACCTTTACAAAAGGGGTGATTAGGATGCGTGGACAAATGTTACATGAAAGAATGTTTATTAATGGGGCTTGGGAGAGGCGAGAGGAAACATTTGAAGTGTATGATCCAGCTAACGGAAACTGTATTGCTCTTGTTCCAAAAGCGAGCAAAGAGGATGTAGAGGGAGCGATACGATCAGCGAAAATAGGCGCAACCATTTCAAATGATCTACCTGTTCATCAAAGATATACGATTTTAATGGATACAGTTGCTTATCTTCAAGATCATACGGAGCTATTTGTTGAAACGATTGTAATGGAAAGTAGTAAAACTATACGAGAAGCAAAGCGAGAAGTTTCGCGTTGTATGGAGACAATCCGGATTAGTGCAGAGGAAGCAAAACGAATAACTGGCGAGACGATTCCTTTCTCACAAATGCCTAATCACATTGGACGTGTTGGCTATGTTACAAGAGTGCCGGTTGGGATTGTGGCTGCGATCACACCGTTTAATGACCCATTAAATCTTGTTGCTCACAAAGTTGCTCCAGCAATCGCATCAGGTAATGCGGTGATTTTAAAGCCCTCAAGTGAAACGCCATTGAGTGCGATTCGCCTAGTGGAGGCCTTTTTAGAAGCTGGCTTACCAAAAGAGATCTTGTCAGTAATCACAGGGAGCGGAAGAGAAATTGGAGATACGCTTGTTTCTTCAGAAGATGTTCGATTTATTTCCTTTACGGGTGGCTATCATACCGGGGAAGCAATTACGAAAAAAGCAGGCGTGAAAAAAATAGCGATGGAACTCGGGTCGAATGCACCTACTATTGTGCTCGCTGATGCCGATCTTGAAGAAGCTGTTCAATCAACGGTTTCAGGAGCTTTTGGAGTAGCAGGTCAAAACTGTATCGGCGTTCAGCGACTTTATGTAGAAGAACCAGTGTTTGAGACGTTTACGAATCGTTTTGTGAGTGAAACGAAGAAATTAACAGTTGGTGATAAACGAGACATCTGCACAGATGTCGGTCCGATGATTTCGGAAAAAGAAGCGAAACGAGTGGAATCGTGGATTTTAGAGGCGTGTGCAAACGGAGCTACCTTACATTGCGGAGGAAGAAGGCAAGGGGCATTTATCACTCCAGCTGTTCTTACAAATGTCAGTCAACAAGAGAAATTAATGAAAGAAGAAGTGTTTGGCCCCACCGCAACGATTACTTCGGTCGCTTCTTTAGACGAGGCAATACGTTTAGCTAATGATAGTTGCTACGGATTACAAGCTGGCATTTTCACTACAAGTATGAATGCTGCTTTCAGCGCGATTGATAAATTAGATGTTGGTGGTGTGATGGTCAATGATAGTAGCGATGTGCGGATTGATGCAATGCCGTTTGGCGGCGTAAAACGTTCTGGGCTTGGAAGGGAAGGAATTAAATCAGCCATTCTAGCTATGACAGAAGAGAAAGTGGTCGCATTTAATCTAAAAAAATAAATATGTAATGGAGTTATTGGGATGGGGGGTTGTGTATGTTTGCTTTAACAGAATACGAAGAGCGGCTAAAAAAAACAAAAATAAAAATGGTTGAAATGGGCATTGATGTGTTATTGATCTCCAACCCTTCTAATATGTATTATTTAACCAACTACAATGCATGGAGTTTTTATGTTCATCAGATCATGATTGTGACACTTGAGGACTCACAACCTATTTGGATTGGTAGGCAAATGGATGCGACAAGTGTTGAGAAAACGACATGGCTAGATACGAACCATATTATTTCATATCCAGATTATTATGTTCAATCAAGTGAGCGTCACCCGATGGACTTTGTCGTCAAGATCGTTGAGGAGATCGGGCATAGTAAACGACGAATCGGACTTGAAATGGATGCCCATTATTTTACAGCAGCATGTTATGCGAAACTGTTAAAAGGGTTACCAAATGCGCTTATTAAAGATGCGACAGTACTTGTGAACCTCGTCAGGTTGATCAAATCACCTGCAGAAATTTCCTATATGAGGACTGCGGCAAAGATTGCAGAAGCGTCCATGCAAGCAGGCTATGATAAATTAGCGGTAGGGATGCGGGAATGCGATGTGGCAGCAGCGATTTATGAGTCGCAAATTCGTGGATTAGAAGATTGTGGCGGTGATTATCCTTCGATTGTACCAATGCTTCCCACAAATGAAAATACATCTTGTCCTCATTTAACATTCAGTGAGAGAAAGTATAAGCGAGGAGACTTTCTAACCATTGAAATGGCAGGTGTGTACAAACGCTATCATGCACCACTCGCGAGAACGCTCTCACTTGGTGTGGCACCAGCTTATGTAAAAGAGCTTTCAAAAGTTGTGCAAGAAGGTATTGAGATCACTCTCGATGCGATTACACCTGGTATAACCGCAGAAGAAGTCGAGAGAACATGGAGTGAGGCTATTGCAAAACACGGATATCAAAAAAGTTCTCGTTTAGGGTATTCGATCGGCGCAAGCTTTCCACCAGATTGGGGAGAGCACACGATAAGCTTTCGGACAGGAGATAAGTCGATTCTAAAACCGAATATGACATTTCATTTGATGCCGGGTATTTGGTATGAATCCTACGGTGTTGAAATTACTGAATCGATTCTTATCACAAAAAAGGGTGTCGAAACGTTAACCAATTTCAACCGTGAATTGTACGAAAAACCTATTGTAGAAACGGCAATCTAAAAACGACTTTATGTCGATGTTCAAACACTACGTCAATTGTAGTGTTCTTTTTTGTCTAGAGAAACTACGTACAAATCCTTCGCAAAATGATAAAATAAACTAAGAACGATTTTCGAGAGGTAGGATTTGAACGTGGAGAAGAAGTCACTAATTATTACATATGGTTTAATAATGTTTGTCATGATCATATGGGGATTAAATGTTGTGATGTTAAAAGTATTGGTCGAGACGTTCCCCCCACAAACGATGACCGCTTTAAGGATTTTCACAGCTGGTATTGTGACCATGTTGATCGTTTTATTTGGACGTTCTTTTAGGGCGTTAACGAAACAAGAGTGGATCTATTCGTTACTTGCGATGGTATTTGGTGTAATGCTTCATCATACCTTTTTAGCTCAAGGTCTGACGATGATTAATGCGTCGAATACAGTCCTTATCTTAGGGCTATTACCGTTAACTACAGCTTTGTTTGCGGTCATGTTTTTAGGAGATTCTTTAACGAAGTGGAGAGTACTAGGCATAGGATTAGCTTTAACGGGGGTCTTTTTTATACAAGGAGGAACAGGGACTCTAACCGTGCGAGCTGGAGAAGTATATGTGTTTTTAGCGATGCTCGTTCAGGCGATTAGTTTTGTTTTTATTAAAAAAGCAACGATCACACTTGATTCAAGACAGATGACAGGGATGATGCTTGTGATCGGTTCCGTTGGATTGCTTCTTGCTAGTTTCTTTATCGAACCAAACGGTATGAATAGTATGATGGACGCCCCGCCGTTTATCTATCTTATCTTTTTCTTTTCAGCCATTGTCGCAACAGCGATCGGACATTTTGTCTTTAACGCCTCCATTCAAAAAATTGGAGCGGGACAAACAGCGATTTTTAATAATTTCGTTCCATTCTTTGGACTTGTCTTTTCAGCGATCTTCTTGAATGAAACGATTCATTACTACCAACTGATTGGTTTCTTATTTATAGTTGCAGGTGTGTTATTTGGTACAGGGTATGTAGAAAGATATTGGGTTAGTAAAGTACCACAGCACGGAAAAAGCATGTAGCTAATTAGCTACATGCTTTTTGAGGTTCTCAATCAATTTTCTATTTAGCTTACAAAGTAACTTACAGTGGGCTTAATGACGTTGGTTAGTTCTTGTTGTTGTTCGTGTGTTAATGGAACAAGTGGAAGTCTTACTCCACCGACATTAACGCCATATAGTGCTAGAGCTGCTTTGACAGCTGTTGGGTTTGGTGCCATAAATAATGTGTTCATAATCGGAACGAGTTGGCGGTGTTGAGTAGCAGCTGCTTGCACTTGCCCCGCTAAATAATGACGAACCAATTGTTGCATTTGGTTTCCGACAACGTGGGAAGCGACAGACACGACGCCTGTTCCACCGATCGCTAGTATAGGTAATGTTAAGCTGTCATCGCCACTATAAAGCGAAAATCCTTCTGGGGCGTGTTCAATGATTGTTGCCATTGCATCCAAGTCAGCACTTGCTTCTTTCGTTGAAACAATATTAGGTACTTCCGCAAGACGTAAGGTTGTTTCTACACTAATGGTGACAGCACTTCTACCTGGGATATTGTAAAGCATGACAGGTAGCTTTGTTGCCTCAGCAATTGTTTTAAAATGTTGGTAAAGCCCTTCTTGGGACGGTTTATTATAATAAGGTGCAACTAGCATAATGCCATCGACACCAATTTCTTGTGCTTGTTTTGTTAATTGAATAGAAGCCGCTGTGTTGTTAGAGCCAGTACCAGCTATAACGGGGACTCTTTTGTTGACTGCCTTTACAACTGTTTTAAATAAGATTAGTTTTTCATCGGTTGTTAATGTAGGTGATTCACCTGTAGTTCCACCAACAACTAATGCATCGGAACCATTAGCTATAAGATAATTGACAAGTTCCTTTGTTGACTCAACACAAAATTCCCCTTGCTCATTAAATGGTGTGACCATTGCGGTTAAAATACGTCCAAAATTCATGATATTCACCCTCGATTCGTAATAATATGTTGTCTCAAATAGGTGGGCTACATGTGCAATAAGCACAAAAAAACAACAATGAGGAAATCCCATTGTTGCATGGACATGTTGTATATGAACAAGCATTCCAATGCGTGAGATAGCCCTCCATGTAATGATGACACTACATGACAGTCCTGTACTTATTTAGTACAGTCCCAGCGTGCAAAGAATGAGCATCTTTACGCTTCGGCAACTATCCCTTTAAAGATACATCATTAGAGCTCATTCTCTTCAGTATCTCTACTCTTGATTGTTGCGCCTCTACCCTCACTTCAGTATGTGAAGTAAAGATTATTCATTTTGTGAATTAAACATATCAGAACTCTACATTGATTGCAATGGGTTTGGACAAAATTACTTAATTTACGTACTGTTGTGATTTTACTTGGTGTTGTTCGATTTGTAATTGATTTAAGAGCTGATCAAGTTCCTGACTACATTGAACGGTTTGATCCGAGGTGAAACCGTATTTTTTTGCTAAATTAAACATCTGTCTACGTTTTAATTCAATTTTTATACATAACATACCCTTCAACTCCATACCTGTTCTATTGAAAAAAAGACGGACCCCATGAATTTGTGAAGGGTTCTTGGTGAGAGTGTCATGTCTTCTTTCACACAAAGCTTATTATACCCATGTTTTGAATGTTAAAAAGCGATTCAACGAAAGTAGTCAAATTAAGCGAGAATTAGTAACACTTCGACAAGAACTGCAACGAACCTATGGAAATAATTTGTTTTTTTGATGATTAGCCACTTATTTAACAATAATGTTTACGGACGAACTGGTGTCGAACGAACAATAGATGCGAATAATAAAGGACAAGGGGGGAGTTATGAAAAAAAGTATACTGTTTTTTATGGTTTTACTTTGTCTGTCAGGCTGTACGATTGAACAAAAGGCTACACTTGGTGCGAATGACGATCGTTATGAGGGGTATAGTGGATATGGTGTTCAAAGGGTAAGAAATTGGGAAGGCCCTTTAATGGATATGATGGTTCCAGATGCATCACCAAAAGGCATAACAGATCCTGCACATGAGCTTACGACTTCTAATGATTATGTCTCAGGTAACCGAAATTTAGGAATGAACCATGAAGGAAATGCGGGATTCGGGGCAAGGGTGTATACAAATCGACCTGGGGTGTTACGTGATAAAATATCTTATTCTGATCAACTCACACGTGACATGTCAGACGCTTATTCAATATTAACTGAGGAAAATAAAGATGTAGATCTAAAAACGAAAATAGAGTCTTTAGATGAAGTTAAACATCTATATGTACAAGAAAATGAGCGTACAGTTGTGATCGGCTTAGAAGGCAACCATTCAAGTCATCAATCATTGAAGCAACTTGTCCATCAAATTGCTGAAAAATATTACCCGAATAAGCAAGTCATTGTGACAACAGATCGCCAATTTATCAAAAGAATGGGCCATTTAGACAAGAAATAAGGCATGCATCAGCATGCCTTATTTCTTGTCTGTTGAATTAATAGAAGCCATGTTTTTCAGAAAGTGACATAAATTCTCTTTCCATTAACTTATGAGACATCATGGCATTTTCATAATGAACACGCGCATTTTCTGCTTGAAGTGGATGCACAGGTGTTTTCATATCAAAGAGCACTCTCTCGATAGCGTTGTATTCATGTATCAAGGTGAGGTGTCCTTCGTGGAATGCTTGAAACTCATGTGGTCTTCGGACATTTTCAAAGATCACACTTTGGTTTTTTAATGTTTCAATGGTCGAAGTAACTGTGGAGATATCAGAGCTACTTAATGTTTGTTGTTGCATAATCGGTGCAATCGACTCGAGATGTTCAATGCTGTGCTCTAAGAAATTTCCAGCTTCTTTCGCATAGGCGATTAGCTCAGAATCTGCACGGTGTTTTAGACGATTTTGTTCTGTATTGTTAGGGAAGCGTTGAGCACCGTAATAGCCTTCTTTTTCATTTTGAACAACGTCATCAATTAATTTTGCACTATTGTCTTGCATACAACCTGTCAATAAAATAATTACCGCTGCTAAAAGAATTGTATATGCTTTTTTCACATGATCACCTCATTACAATTAGATAACGCTAGTGTTAGATGAAAAAGGAAATAATATGCATCTAGACAACCTTTCCATTCATAGAGTAGTACAAAGTGAATTGGAGGGTTCAGATGATGGTAACGACAATTGTACTCCTGTTCTTTGCCTTATTTTTGGGTATCATGTTACTCGGAAACCATATGTCTAATTTATTCGAACAAATACTAGAAAAAGAAGCTGACAAAGTACTAGCAAGAATTGATGAAGCTTTAAAAGAGGAAGTGAAATAAACGAAGAGACAGGAGACTTTACGTTTCTGTCTTTTTTGTCTTATCCTATTTATTTGCGAGACGAGCTTTAATTGATTACAATAAGGTTAATATGTATTAAGAACGGGAGTGTTTGAGGATGAAATTGATTGCCATTGATATGGACGGTACGTTATTAAATGATCAACGTAAAGTTACTGAAGAGAATGCTAAGGCGATAAAGTTCGCTCAGCAAAAAGGAATCGAAGTCGTAATTGCCACAGGTAGAGATGATAAAGAGGCAAGAATTCCTTTAACAGAAGCAGGTCTAAGTTGTCCGGTGATTAGTGTGAACGGAGCTGAAATACAAACAGCTAATAAGAAGCTTCTACAGAAAACGTCTTTAGCGCGTACGACTGTAAAAGAAATTACTGAAATTTTAAAAGAAAATGATGTCTATTACGAAATTTATACAAATCAAGGGGCATTTACAGATGATTATGAGGCTGGAATCCAAACGGTAATTGATGTCTTAAAATCAGCGGGTTCAACAAATACATATGAAGAAATGAGAAAGATCGCTAAAGAAAGATTTTCAAATGGGGCAGTAACACATATTGAAGATTATGAGGTGTTATTTAGCAATCAAAATAATGATTTTTACAAAGTATTAGCTTTTTCACATAATGATTCAGATCGTGAACGTGCTAGGCGAAAATTAGACAACATGGAAGCTATAGCTGTCAGTTCATCAGCTTCAGAAAACTTAGAAATTACTCACAAGCATGCTCAAAAAGGGGTGGCTCTTAGAGAATATGCTACGCTTAAAGGCATTTTATTAGAAGATGTCATGGTGATTGGTGACAATGGCAATGATTTATCTATGTTTGAAGTAGCAGGGGTCTCTGTGGCTATGAAAAATGCTATCCCGAAAGTGAAAGAAGCAGCAGACGAAGTCACTTTAAGCAATGATGATAGTGGTGTAGCCATTGCCATCATGAAAAAAATCAAGTCATGATCCAAATGAAAGAATTTGAGGTGTGTGTATGCGTGAATTTGCCAAGCCTAGAGTCGTTGTCAGTAAATGTCTAGAGTTTGATGCATGTCGGTACAACGGTGAAAGGATTCCAGATAAGTTAATTGCTAAGCTTGAACAGTATGTTGAGTTTATTCCGATTTGTCCTGAAGTTGAAATTGGTCTAGGAACACCTAGAGAAGTCATTAGGCTCGTTGCAACCGGCGAGCAAACAACGCTTGTCCAACCTAATACGAATCAAGATTTAACTGAAAAAATGAATGAATTTTCAGAAGAATATTTACATACTTTGACAGAGATTGATGGTTTTATATTGAAGACGAGATCACCTAGTTGTGGGCTGTTTGACGCCAAAGTATACAGTGGAATCGAGAAAGCCCCAGTCGTCCGAACTGAATCGGGGATCTTCACTGCGCGCGTGAAGGAACATTTTCCGCTTACAGCTAAAGAAGATGAAGGGCGCTTGAAAAATTTCACTGTGCGAGAACATTTTTTAACTAGGTTGTTTACGATTGCTGAATTCCGTGTTGTAAAAAAAGAACATTCAATCTCCAAACTGATGCAATTTCAAGCAAAAAATAAATATTTATTCATGGCAGTTCATCAAGACTCGATGAGGAAATTAGGAAGAATTGTAGCTAATCACGAAAAGGAGGAAGAAAAGATTGTTTTTCAAAAGTATGAAGAAGAATTACAGACCCTTTTCTCAAGAATACCAAAGCTCACCGACCATATTAATGTTTGCCAACATGTGTTTGGCTATTTCTCCAAGCATTTAACAAAAGCAGAGAAAGATCATTTTTTAATTGCGCTTGATCAATATAAAGAACAAAAAATTCCTTTAAGTAGTGTATTAACGATGTTACGTTCATGGAGTTACCGATTTGAAAATGACTATCTGCTAAGTCAAAATTACTTCACTCCATATCCTGAAGATCTTGTTGCAATCAGTGATTCAGGTAAAGGAAGAAGCTTAAGTTAAACAAACACCTAGTCGCTATTGACTAGGTGTTTGTTGCATCTAATAACGTTTTATATCGTTGAAGAATGAAGGAACAGTAAAAAAATTCTAAAAGTAAGAAGAATCGAGTCATTACCAAAACAGAGTTAACATAGAGATGTATTAATACAACTTAAAAAAGTTGTTGACTATTATAATACAGTTGCATATACTAAGGTTAAGAAAACAGAACATTTAAAAAACGAAGGGGTGTTGAGGATGGAAAAGGTAAAAACAAACACGGAGCGCAAGCCAGTAGAAGTGAAGGATGAGCCGTCGATCCTTGAAATGATTAACGATTATTACAGCCGAAACTAAGAAAGTGATTCAACAAGACCACTCAATGTGTCATGAGTGGTCTTGTTATTGTACAGGAGTAGTTAAGTAGGACTGTAGACGCTGGATAATAAAAAAGAAATTGCATTTTCGTTTGGGTTAATTTATAATATCCCTTGCAAAAAAACAATAAATAGGTTATAGTAAGGGTATGGTTTTGATTCTTTCAACGATAGTGCTTTCAATCAACTGGCGCGGTCATAGGAGCCGCAAGGATGAAAGAGAGGTAGGGCTTTTATTGTTTGGAAAATTAAAGCGAGATCTTTTATACCTTTTTATATAAGTGTTTTTTCATGAGTAGCACAGGCAAGGGTTAAGTATTCACATGTTATAAGGGATATTCACTCGGTGTGATGTGATTGATGTTCCTTATAATATGTGAATTTTCATTTACCATAGTTTGTAAATACGATTGACATATTAAGAATTTATCTAAGAATGGGGTTTTTAAGCATGACACAAACTGGTACAGTAAAATGGTTTAATGCAGAAAAAGGTTTCGGTTTTATCGAAGTAGAAGGCGGGAATGATGTATTCGTACACTTCAGCGCTATCACTGGTGAAGGTTTCAAATCACTTGACGAAGGTCAAGCTGTTGAGTTCGAAATCGTAGATGGCGATCGCGGACCTCAAGCTGCTAACGTTGTAAAACGCTAAGTAGTATATAGAAGAGCTATCTCGCTTAGAGGTAGCTCTTCATTTTGCTTATATAAAGATAATTTCACATACTGTATTAGTAAATGATATAAAGATATCGACATAGCAAAAGAAGTTTACTTTATCCCGATTTGAGGAATAGGTCAATAATTAATTAAAATTGGGGGTAAAAATAATGCATGAACAATACGAACCGACAATTCTTGAAATGAGAAAGAAACTTAATATGATGAAGGAAGATCGCCATCAATATAAGAGAGAAGCGTTTATTGAGGTCTACGAGGAATACGTACAAACATTAGAACAGTATATTGAAGCCTTAGTAAAAAGATAAAAAGAAGCTAGACGGTGATATATTTATCGCTGTCTAGCTTCTTTCATTTATCGAAACATGTTTGCTCGATCATTTGTATCATTTCTTTTAATTATGTGACAGAAGGTTGCAACGTTAGGCTGTAGTACCGGCTCGTTCCTTGTTTGTCATCTTTAACAAGACCGCCCTGGCGTAGCAACTTTAAGTGATAGAGATTGCCGGACGTGATAATAATCGGCTACAGTCTGCTATTTGATTGACTGTGAGTGGTTCGGTCTCTGATAGTAATAAAATAATATCTTGTCTAGCAGGGTCACTTAGTAATTGGAACAAAGGGATGCATTCTCTGAACAGTTCTATCGTTTTATCGCTCATATTAAAAGGGCGCCTACAATCTTGCTTGGGCCTTCTTGACGATTTTCCTTACAGTTTTACGTGGAAGGAGGCGTACGAGACTACTTAAGGCTTTATTCTGAAGTCCAGGGATAATGATCGTCTTTTTCTTCATGAAGGAGTTAAACGCTAGACTTGAAACTTCAGATACATCCATAGCTCCTTGGTTAAATAATTTTGATGATTCCAATTGAGCTCGCTTAACAAAACCAGTATTTGTTGGACCTGGGCATAAACATGAAACATAAACACCTGTCCCTTTGAACTCTTCATCTAATGCTTCAGAAAAGGATAGAACATAAGCTTTTGTGGCGTAATAGACAGCCATTAACGGACCGGGCATAAAAGCAGCGATTGAGGCAACGTTTAATATTCCTCCATATCCGCGCGATATCATGTCAGGAGAGAAGCGTTTTGTTAATTCTGTTAAGGTTCGGATGTTTAAGTCGATCATAGAGAGTTCTTCGTCCAAATTTGTTTTCGTGAATTCACCGTACAAACCAAATCCAGCATTATTTACTAAAAAATCTACTTGAATGTTTAATTCGCTAATTTCTTCATGAAGTTCTTTGACGGAACCAAGCTTACTTAAATCTTTTTTAATGATTGTGACCTTTACATCATAGTCATTTTGAATAGAGGTTGAGAGTTTAGTTAATTTATCTTCTGAGCGTGCGACGATGACTAAATCATGACCGTGTGTAGCGAATTCCTTCGCTAACTCTAGACCAATGCCATCTGAAGCACCAGTGATTAAAGCTGTTGTTTTCATAATTGCCTCCAATGTGTATATGTTTAAACATATAATAATAATATAGCGATCAAGATTTGTCTATTAGTTCAACCACAAAAAGGAACTTGACCAGTTGGCCAAGTTCTTTTTAGATTAAGGATAATAAATCGGTGATGCTGGTCCTAGATCAATACCTAACAACATCCATACAATTAACATCACTGCCCAAACAATTGAAAATACAATCGAATAAGGGACCATAACTGAAATTAATGTACCAATACCCATCTTCTTATCATACTTTTGCGCAAAGGCGATAATAATTGCGAAGTATGTCATAAGTGGGGAAATGATATTAGTTGTGGAGTCAGCAATACGGTAAGCCATCTGTGTAAGCTCAGGTGAATATCCAAGCTGCATCATAATTGGGATGAACACAGGAGCCATAATTGCCCATTTAGCTGAAGCACTACCGATAAACAAGTTAATGAAACCTGCAACAACCATAAATGAAAGTACAAGTGGAATTCCTGTGAATGAAACGCTCTGAAGGAATTCTGCACCGTATACTCCTAATACAAGTCCCATGTTTGTTTCATTAAAGAATGCTACGAATTGACCTGCTGTAAAAGCAAGGACAACGAACATACCCATAGAGGCCATAGTGTCTGACATTTGGTTTGCTACATCTTTATCATTTTTAATTGTTTTCATTAAGACGCCATAAACAATACCAGGAATTAAGAAAACAAATAGAATGATCGGTCCTAAAGAACGCATGAATGGAGAGTTTACAATAGCGTTTGGCCCATCTCCGCGAAGAGGTCCCCATTCAGGAACAATCAATAGAGCCATGATGGCAATGACAGCAAGCATAGAAATACCTGACCAAATTAATGCTTTTTTCTCAGCAGGTTTTAAATAATCAATTTTCTCAGCGTCATCTGCTTCTGTTTTTTTGTAAGTACCAAGTCTTGGTTCAACAAGTTTCTCGGTTACGAACGTACCAGCAATAGTGAGGATAAAAACAGATGCTGCGATAAAGTAATAGTTCATCGCAATATTAATGCCCTCTGCATAAGCTGGATCAAATGTTGCGGCTGCTTGTCTTGTTAGTTCTCCAAGCATAGGATCTGTTGCTGAGAGGAATAAATTCGCACTAAATCCGGCAGAAACCCCTGCGAATGCAGCTGCAAGACCAGCGAGTGGGTGCCTTCCTAACGCAATGAAAAGTAAAGCTCCTAATGGTGGTAGTACTACATATCCCGCATCAGATGCAACACTAGACATAATCCCAGCAAAAACGAGTGCAGCTGTGATTAAACGCTTAGGTACGGATGTGACAAGTCCACGAAGAGCGGCACTAATTAATCCACTACGTTCAGCGACCCCAATACCGATCATTGTTGCAAGAACAACGCCTAGTGGAGCGAAGTTAATAAAGTTACTTACCATACTAGTGACAATGTATTTAATGCCCTCTGAGGAAAGTAGGTTTGTAATGGTTACTTCAACACCTGGTTCGGCTGGGCTTTCGACACTAACGCCCATACTTGAAAATATAGCGGAAGCAAACACAACCAACACCGCTAAAATAGCAAAAAGTGTGATTGGGTGTGGCAGTTTGTTGCCGGCCACTTCAATAAACGTTAGAAATTTATTGAAAGCGCCGTTCTTTTTACCGTTTTCCATAAGGTTATAAGCTCCCCTCTAATATGTAATTTTCAGTCGATTTATGTCTGGGTATAGACACGTTTATCATTCTACATGAAAAACAAGAAAGGAAGAAACAAGTTTTTGAAACTGAGTGAATAAATAAAACTTTAGTCCTATAAATACTTGTAGAATAATAACTAAATGTTCAAAAAAAACCTACAGATAGAATATTTATAATAGTTAGAATGTTGACGTGAACGTGTTTTAAAGGGATTTTGGAGGGAGTGTAAGAGATGAATAGGGAAGAGAGATCATTCACGTAAATCAGTTGATAAGATATATCGATATATTAATATAACGACAAGAAAAAACCTCCCTATATGATAGGGAGGTTTGGATTATTATGCTTTTTCAACGTTAGCTGCTTGCTCGCCACGGTTACCTTCAACGATTTCAAACGTTACAGCTTGACCTTCGTCAAGTGATTTGAAACCTTCACTTTGGATAGCTGAGAAATGTACGAATACATCGTCGCCACCTTCGCGCTCGATAAAACCAAAACCTTTTTCTGCGTTGAACCATTTTACTGTACCTTGTAACATTGTAGTTCCTCCTATAGTGCTTGTTGCACAAAATGTATTACTATTCTCGTCATAATTAAAGTAGTAGAGGAAATTAACAGATGTTTTCTTTCTTCACTTACATTTAAGAACGATCAAAAATAACTTACTTAAGTTTAGCATATCAATTTGAAAAGCGCAAGGGCATTAACAGAGTTCTTGGAAAAAAATACTTTTTAGAAGGTTTTTGTCAGAGTTTATTGAAGTTAACATACACGTATACGGAGTAATTGTTAGCTATATGTCAAAGGGGTATTGAGAATCAATCATTTAATTATTTGGGGGAAATGTCGTTGAATTACTACAAAGGAGATCTACTTATTCAAAAAATTTTAAAGAAAAGTTTACCTAAAGCATATTACGAGTGGGCCGATAATGAACTAAGTTCGTTTGGTGAAAGTTGTGCGAATGAAATCAATCAACGGGCAATTCATACGGACCGAGAAGGACAACCTCGATTGATTAAATATAATAAGTTCGGAGAAGACGTTTCAGAAGTATGGGTAAATGATGGGTACAAACAAACCGTTTCAGAAACATATAAGCGAGGGATTGTCGGTTATGTACATAAAGAAATACCAGCACTAGGTCACAAGGGGAATTATGTCTATTCGTTTGCTCAAGGTTATTTATTGTCTCAATCAGAGCCAGGGTTTTATTGTCCAGTCACTTTAACTATGGCTACGGCCCTTTTACTTGATCGCTACGCAAATGAAGATGTGAAACAACGCTTTTTACCTCATGTAATTTCTACTGGGGAGATCAATTTATACGAAGGGGCAACATTCTTAACTGAAAGACAAGGTGGTTCTGATGTCGGTGCAAATGTTGTTCACGCTCAATCAGATGGGGATACGTTCCGAATAACAGGAGAGAAGTACTTTGCATCTAATGCTGGAAATTGTGGTGTAGCCATGGTTCTTGCCCGGACAGATGGTGCTTCAAAAGGTTCCAAGGGGTTAAGCTTGTTTGCAGTTCCTTGGCGGAGAGAGGATGGTTCATTGAATGGAATAACGATTCGTCGTTTAAAAGACAAACTAGGAGTACGTGCCGTTCCTTCAGCTGAAGTCGAGTTTCAAGATTCAGTTGCCTACTTAGTAGGTAAACAAGAAAAAGGAATTCATTACATGATGGAGGCGTTAAATTTATCACGTATTTGTAACGCGGTTGCATCGATTGGAATTATGCGCCGGGCTTATAGAGAAGCACTAACGTATGCGACCGATCGAGAAGCATTTGGGCAAACACTTACGACGTACCCGATGATTCAAGATACATTATTAAATATGGCTGTAAAATTAGAAATTGAGACGATAGCAATATTTCAATTGGTGTCAGAATACGATGAATTAATGAACATAGATTCTGAATCTTCAGTATGTGAAGAGGCTTATGTTCGTTTGCTTATCGCTATTTTAAAGAAAGAGTCTGCAGAGCAAGCGATTCATTTTTCTCATGAAGCTATTGAAATGTTAGGTGGGAATGGTTATATAGAAGATTTTGTGACACCTCGATTACTTCGAGATGCACAAGTTCTAACGGTGTGGGAAGGGACGGCAAATATTTTAGGAATAGAGGTTTTACGATTAATGAGCAAACATCGCGTACATCACTATTTCGAAAAAAGGATTTTACAGAAATTAGACAATGTATCGCTAGAGTGGGACAAGTATTCTGAGCAGATAAAAAAAGAGCTTCACGAGCTTGTAAGGCTTACTACATTTGTTGAACAGGCTGATGAGTTAACAAAAACGTATTATTCAAAACGCGTAGCTAAAAAAATGCTCGATGTCTTTGAAGCAACCGTGGCATTAGAGTGGGCAGCTGAAGGCGAAAGCCGTGAAAAAAGAGTACTTGAGCGCTTTTTAAAACAGACATTTAATCAGGATGGATCGTTTGAAAGTGCTGAACATGTGCAAGTAGATTTCAATGAAATTATTATAAGAGAACAAAAATAATCCGAATGAGTAACAATCATTGATTTATAGGAGCAATTTCATCTATTATATAAGGTGGTTTGTTTTTAGATAATCTAAAAACAAAAAATGAACGGTTAAGTAGGAGAGGCAGAATATGACTATTAAAAGAAACGACCCATGTGTATGTGGAAGTGGCAACAAGTATAAAAAATGCTGCATGAACAAACAAACGATGAAAGAAGTATCAGTTCAGCAAGTCGATCAATATGTCGTTAAACGTAAACAACTAATTGAAAAACTTCGCATGTTTATGAAAGACCAATTCCCAGCGAAAGAGCGATACTTCTTAGAGAAAGAGTTTAATGACCGTACGGAAGAAGCGGTGCCACCTAAGTTACGCGCATCTTTTTCAGAACTTTGGATGCTATTCTTTTATGAGCACAATGAAAAAGGACGTTTGATTGAACAATTTAGTACTGAATATAAAGGCCAACTTTCAACAGATGAGCATCAAATGATTAAAAGTTGGAGCTTACTTACACCAAGATTAATGAGTGCAGTCGACAGACAAGAGAATACTGTCACTTTCTTAGACAGTATGAGTAAGGAATGGTATCACGTTCCATTATCATCTGAACAAGAAACATCTTTTGCGCCATGGTACGGTACATTTAGCTTAATCGAGCCTTTCGGGGAGCAGCATATGTTATATGGTGTCAGACTATTTGAAGGACCACTTCACATCACAGAGGCAAAGAAATATGTTGATGAATTAATAGATTCACATGACTTAGCACCAAGTGAACTACTTAGAAAATTCTATCCGGAAATTTTAGCCGTATTCATTCAAGGACTAAAACTTGAGGATGGATCGACATCAAAAATGATTAAACAGAAAAAAACATCGTGGGTAGTAAAAGACGCTAAAAAAGTGCAAGAACTTCTTGAAGTACAACCTACAATTTATTTAGAAGAGTGGGAAGGCGAACAAAAAACAGCAAGTTTCATCTCTGATTGGTTTGAATACAGAGACAGCCTCATGGACGGAGTGGTACATACGACAGAAGTGAGAAGTACGATTCAGCTCAAAGACTCAGACTTAATCGTAGAGAGTTTTGATCCTATAGCGATGGAAGAAGTAACTGAGTTATTAAAAAATTCTCAGTTAGCAACATGTGAGAGTGAAAAAATAGATGAATGGGAAATCCCCGTTCATGCTGAGATGCGCAATATGTTGATTCAAATGAAACCTGAGACACCAAAGCATTTCTCTCTCTTTGCACAAAATCATTTTGAATCGCAGATGAATCAGCCACAGTTCTATTTGAACAATCAATCGATTACCGAATTAGTTGACAAAGGTGATATTGAAACGGTTGAGCATTGGTTAAGGCAATCTGAATATGATGTGTATATCTCACAAAAGGCTAGGTTTGGTGTTGTGGAAGAAACTGCGGATTATAACACGATCCGTTCAAAATTGAACTTGCCACTCTCTCCATTTGTAACAGGTGTAAAAGATCGTCAATCTTCTTACACGACCTTACACTTAACGAAAGAAGAGAAGGCAGATCATTTAAAGAATGCTTTTTATCAGGTGCGGCTTGATGAATTTCTCCACTTGAAAACAGAGGGGAAATCTGATGCGACTATAAGAAAGTATCGAAATAGCTTAAAGATGGTATCTAAGCTCTATCAATCAATTGAACACATCAGCAGTTGGCATGAAGTAACGAATGACCAATGGAGTAAAATGTTAAATCATGATTTACTTGAGCAATACCCGACTATGAGTAAAACGCAATGTAAAGATTTTATCAGTACTACAAAGGCCTTTGTTAAGTGGGTCGATACGGTTGAAGGTACTTTGATGACGCCAGAAGTTACGAACAGCTTAAAAGAAGTTGAAGAGCGATTTAAACAACAAGAAATAAGTGTAAACTAACATAAAATCGCATACATGATCATGTGTGCGATTTTTTACATTCTCAACTTTACCAGAATGATATTATGTAAACTAAAAAGTTCTATTGGTTTTATCTAAACAACTTAAGGTAATATGTAAAGGTATAAGAAATGTGTATCGATAGAGAGGAGAATACGATGGGGCAAGTAAAAGATACAGTAAAAGAAGTGGTTTTTGCTGTACTACCGATAACAATGGTCATTGTCATCTTACAATTTACACTTATTTGGCTACCGATGGAAGTTTTTGTTCAGTTTTTAATTGGAGTCGTACTGGTCAGTGTAGGTCTGATTTTCTTTTTATTGGGGGTACACGTCGGATTGCTTCCTATTGGGGAAATGATTGGCTCAACATTACCGAAGACAAAAAAAGTTTGGTTAATTATTGCGGTTGGGTTTGTTTTAGGTTTTGTTGTAACGCTTGCCGAACCTGATGTTCGTGTCCTATCTCAACAAATTGATGATGTTTCTGCTGGAGAAATCTCACAAATGGTCTTAATCTATTCTGTTGCATTGGGTGTAGGTATTTTTGTTGCTCTTGCGATGATGCGTATTATTTTTTCGATTCAATTAAAGTGGTTACTATTAGGTGGATATAGTATCGTCTTTTTATTAGCGATTGTCACACCAGCAACGTATATTCCAATTTCCTTTGATTCTGGGGGAGTGACGACTGGTCCAATGACTGTTCCGTTTATCTTAGCTTTAGGAGTAGGTGTTTCTTCTGTATTGCGCGGTAAGTCTTCATCGAGTGATAGCTTTGGTTTAGTGGCGCTAGCGTCAATCGGTCCTATTATTGCCGTGCAAGTGTTAGGAGTGATCTACGGATGAATATCGTAATATTCGAAGGGTTTGGCGAGGTTTTATTAGAAGTATTCTTTGCGCTACTACCATTGTTGTTGTTTTTCCTTGTCTTCCAATTTTTCTTTTTGAAACTTGAAAAGAAGAAGTTAATTAATATAGGTAAAGGAATGATTTTATCCTTTATCGGATTGGCGTTATTTTTACAAGGAGTACATGTTGGTTTTTTTCCGGCAGGAGAACTAATGGGCGAGAAATTAGGAGAGTTATCTTACAGTTGGGTGCTTATTCCGATCGGATTTATTTTAGGGTTTGTTGCCACGTTTGCCGAACCTGCTGTTCGAATATTAAATGAGCAGGTCGAGAAAGTTTCTGGAGGATACATTTCTGAAAAAGTGATGCTTTACACGTTATCAATTGGTGTTGGAGTATCAATCTCGCTTTCGATGCTCAGAATTTTAGCTGGTTTCTCATTATGGTACTACATTTTACCAGGCTATCTACTTGCTGTTATTTTAGTGCTAATCTCAAGCCAAACATTTACAGCGATTGCTTTTGATTCAGGAGGAGTGGCTACAGGCCCTATGACGGTTACCTTCATTTTGGCGATTGCCGTAGGTGTCGCTTCTGTAACAGAGGGAAGAGATCCACTTATTGATGGGTTTGGTATGATTGCTCTTGTTGCATTAGCCCCAATATTATCCGTCTTAATACTTGGAATCTTGTATGAGAGGAAAGGCAGGGATCAACGTGAAACGCAATCATAATCACCAACTTTTTGTAACAATTGTTAAAAAGAATCAAGCAAGTAAACTAGTTAAAGCGGCAAAAGAAGCAGGAGCCGAAGGGGCGACAATTCTTTATGCAAGAGGTAGTGGGATCCATGAGAATAAGGAATTTCTAGGGATACCAATGGAGAATGAGAAAGAGCTAATTTTAACTGTTGCTAAACAAAGAATCATGAAGAATATTGTTGAAGCTGTTGTACGTGCTGGTTCCTTGAATCAATCAGGTAAAGGAATCGGATTCATTATCTCATTACCACATATTACAGGAATCTCTCATTTAAAAAAGGAAATAGATGAAACCGATGACGATTTTAAGATGGAGGGGGTAGATTTCATGGCAGAAGAACATATACCTTTTGAATTAATCGTAACAATTGTGAATAAGGGAGAGGCCGACCTTGTGCTAGATTCTTCAATGGAGGCAGGGGCAGAAGGTGGAACTGTCATTAATGGACGTGGCTCTGGCATTCATGAGAAAGCGACCTTCTTTAACATCCCTATCGAACCAGGAAAAGATGTTGTTCTAACATTAATTCATCAAAAACGTCGAGAAAAGGTTCTAAAGGCAATTGAGACAGGTGTTGGTTTAAATGAATCAGGCAAAGGGATCGCTTTTGTTATTGATGTTGAACGAGTCGTTGGTATAAACCATGTCATAGACGAGCTAAAAGACGGTAAGAAAAAATGAAAGTTGATTTAAAAAACGAGAGAGCAAAAATTCTCTCGTTTTTTAATCCAATCTAATGTATTTGGATGCCGTTCCTTAATAAATCGACTAAAATGGCTTTCGTTTCAGATACTCTCATGGTGTCACCTTGAACGAGGTAGTCATGCAGTTCGGTGAGATAATAATCAATTTCATGGTATTGTACACTTTGACGCATTTTTTCTTCTTGTTCTCGTAATACTTGAACACTAGAGGAATAATTTAAAATTCGATCTAAGATCTCAATGATTTCAGTCGATGAAAGGTCAACACAGATCAATTCCATGTATCGCTTGTGGCGAACAAAGGTTAATGAATTTTTCTCGTTGTTTTTATAAATAGTTAAAATCATCTTTCCGCGATCAAATCCCCAAAACACCCCGTATTGTAATTCATTCACTTCCTGAACAAGTTCGTTTAACTGATTTTTTCTTACACGAATGGTCAAATTATTAAATTTTTCTCTTTGGAAGTTAATCATCCAAACTCACCCCATTCACTTAAAAGATAAATAGAAATTAGTTTATCATATGCAAGCTTTGTTCAGAATATTAAAAAAACAATAAAAGGTCGAGTTTATTACTTTATATAAGATTTGACTTATATAATTATGTGCTTATATAATATAGTCGAAATAGAAAACATCATATTAATAAAAATACATGCAGTCGCTAAAAGGATGATCCAAATGTCAGCAACGAATTATCAACACTTAATAACGAACCGTATTTTTATCGGTGGAGCCGATGATGTGAAGGATGTACTGGAGAATGAAAAAGTAGATGTTGTCTTTGACTTGAGGGCTGAGGCTCCAGCGGAACGTACTATTCATCAAGCGATCCATTGTCCAATTGTCGATGATGAAATGAAACAAGATGAGTCTATCAAGCAATCGATTGATCAAGTTGTTAAAGCATTCAACGAAGGAAAGAATGTATATTTCCATTGTCAAGGCGGAAGTAATCGTACTGGAACGGTAGCAATTGGAACGCTACTGTCTTTAGGAGAGGCGAGTTCAATTGAAGAGGGAGAGCAGATTGCTCAATCGAAAAGAGCGAAAATTAAGGTGAAACCAGAAATGAAAGATTCATTGTCGCGACTGTTTCCAAATACATAATGATTACTAAATAATAAAAGACGTAAATCACTTTTGTGTAAGTGATTTACGTCTTTTATTTGCATAAAATTTTAATATGATTTCACATACCGTACAAGTAACAATATTTTAAAACCGAAAAACTATTAAAAAATTCTGATAGATTATATACTAATGAACAAGAAATAAAAAGGAGTTGATATATTTCATGAAATTTCTAATTGTTGGTGCTGGAGCTGTAGGTGGCTATTTTGGTGGACGTCTTCTCGAAAAAGGGGAAGATGTGACCTTTCTCGTTCGATACAAACGTCAAGAACAGCTATTGGATCAAGGGTTACTAATTGAGAGTATCCACGGCGACTTCCGAAGCATCCCAAAAACCATAGTTGAAGGGGAAAAAGGTCAGTTTGATGTGATTATGATTGGCACGAAATCGTATCATTTAGAACAAGCAATTGAAGCGGTAAAGCCTTTCTTACATGAAAAAACGGTAGTTATACCAATGTTAAATGGATTTGCTCATCTAAATATATTAAAACAAGCATTTAGACAAGATAAGATTCTCGGAGGGTTATGTTTCATTGAATCAACCGTTACTGAAGAGGGTCTTATCCAGCAAACAAGCAAAGTTCATCAATTTATGTTTGGCGAGTTTGATGGTACGTACTCAGAACGAGTTCAAAAGATTGAACAAGCCTTTTCAAATACAAATGCGATGATTAAGGTTAGTGATTCGATCCTACAAGAGATGTGGCATAAATACTTATTTATTACAACGATGTCAGGCGTTACGTCTTTATTTAAGCAACCAGTTGGTCCGATAAGAGAACTTGCTGAAGGGAAAGCAACAATTAAAGCTTTATTGAAAGAAATAGCTACAATTATGCGTGCAGAAGGTGCCCCTTTAGCAGAAGGGATTGAAGAGATTCAATACGAGCGATTTCTATCTCTTGAAGCTGGTATGAAGTCTTCAATGCAGCGAGATATGGAGAAACGTGGGTTGGTTGAGGTCGATCACTTGCAAGGTTATTTATTAGAAAAAGCTGCTGACCATCGACTAAAGGCACCGATATTAACGACGGTTTATGTTAATTTAAAATTATATGAAAAACAATTGCATGAAGAGAAACGCTGGTCCCTTTTATAAAGGGGCTAGTTTTTTTGCATTGTTCAACCTAGAAAAACAAACAAACATTCGCTACAATGAAGATATAAGATGATTGAGGTGGATTGAATGTTTAAGAAAACACTTGAGCAAGTATTAGAGGAAATCAAATCAAGTGAAGAGACAAAAGACCAGATTATACATTGGGAAGTGTTAGAAGCTGTTGAAGCGAAGACGAAGCCTTTCCCAGTAACTATAGATAAAAAGATTCAACTTGCCCTGAGAAAAAGAGGGATTGGAGAATTGTATATTCATCAACATGAAGCGATTACTCACGCGACAAAAGGGAACCATGTTGTCGCAGTAACCCCAACAGCATCAGGGAAAACATTGTGTTACAACATACCTGTTTTGCAGCAGATTTTAAAGGATGAAGAGAGTCGTGCGCTGTATTTATTCCCGACTAAAGCATTAGCTCAAGATCAAAAAAGTGAAATGAATGAGCTGATTGAAGAAATGGGAGTAGATGTGAAGTGCTTTACCTATGACGGAGATACAGCCCCTACCATTAGACAAGCCGTTAGAAAAGCTGGTCATGTCGTTATTACGAACCCTGATATGCTTCATTCAGCGATTTTACCTCATCACACAAAATGGGTAGCCTTTTTTGAAAACCTAAAATATGTCGTAATCGATGAACTTCATACGTACCGTGGTGTATTTGGTAGTCATGTTGCTAATGTGGTTCGTAGATTGAAACGAATTGCTGCTTACTATGGCTGCTATCCAACTTTTATTTGTACGTCAGCCACAATCGCCAATCCTAGAGAGTTGGCCGAAGAATTGACCGGTCAACCAATGAAGTTAGTTGACCAAAACGGTGCACCAAGAGGAAAAAAGCATTTTCTCTTTTACAATCCACCGGTTGTGAATGAATCGATGAACATCCGTAAGAGTGCAACGGTTGAAGTAAATAATCTAGCAAAACATTTCTTACAAAACAAAATTCAAACGATTGTTTTTGCTAAAAGCCGTGTTCGAGTAGAGATTATATTAAGTCACCTACAAGAGTTAACGAAAAAACAGATCGGTCCAGATACGATCCGTGGCTACCGCGGTGGTTATTTACCTAAACAACGACGAGAGATTGAAAGAGGATTACGCTCTGGTGACATCATAGGCGTTGTAAGCACGAATGCGCTTGAACTTGGTGTAGATATTGGACAATTACAGGTATGCATCATGACAGGGTACCCAGGTTCAATTGCAAGTGCGTGGCAACAGGCAGGTCGGGCAGGGCGGAGACAGAATGAATCGGTGATTATTATGGTGGCAGGTTCTACTCCGATTGATCAATATGTGATCAATCACCCTGATTATTTCTTTGAGCGTTCACCTGAATCAGCGCGGATTAATCCAGATAATTTAGTCATCTTAGTTGATCATTTAAAGTGTGCTGCCTATGAGCTTCCATTTAGACAAGGTGAGACGTTTGATGGGGTGGAGATTGAGGATATACTAGAGTTTCTTACAGAAGAAAAGGTTCTTCTTCATCGAGTAGATAAGTGGTATTGGATGAATGATGCATTCCCTGCACACGGGATTAGTCTCCGGTCAGCTTCACAAGAGAATGTGATCATCATTGATCAATCGGATGTAGCGAAACCACAGGTCATTGGTGAAATGGATCGGTTTAGTGCAATGACACTTCTACATGACGAGGCGATTTATCTTCATCAAGGTGTGCAGTACCAAGTGGAATACCTCGATTGGGATGAAAAGAAAGCATTTGTGCGTGAAGTTGCTGTTGAATACTTTACGGATGCTAACTTAGCTGTTCAATTAAAGGTGTTAGAAGAGGATTTAGAAAAAGAGGAAGCATTTGCTAAGATCTCATTTGGGGATGTAATGGTAAATGCAAAGGCGACTCTTTTTAAGAAAATTAAATTAACAACGTTTGAAAATATCGGTTCTGGTCCGATTCATTTGCCTGAAGAAGAGCTTCATACGAATGCTATGTGGGTCAGCTTTTACGACTCGGTTGTCTCGGAGTATAGTGAGGGAGCCTTTGACCAAGCATTAATTGGACTTGCTCATTTGTTTCAACATGTTGCTCCTGTCTTTGTTATGTGCGACCGATCTGATTTGCATGTAATTCCTCAGATGAAAGCTGATCATTCAGAAAAACCGACGATCTTTATGTACGATCGATATCCTGGTGGGATCGGACTTGCTAAAGAAGTATATAAAAATATCGATCTTATATTAGAGAATGTGACAACGCTTGTGCAATCTTGCTCATGTGAACACGGCTGTCCAGCTTGTGTTGGAGCATCAGGCGAAGCAGGAAATCAAGTGAAATCAACAGTCATGCGACTAGTGAAAATGTTGCAAACGGTGCAGAGGGGAGAAAGTAATGGCGCTTAAAAACAAATTGAACCGTTTGAAAAAACATATGAACATCAATTCAATCAATGAAGAAACTGCTCCCTCTAAATCAAATCAACCAATCCAAGACGAAACAACCATTCCTTATTTAGCGAAATGGAACGAGCTTGATACACAAGCTGTTTACTTTGAAGATCAATATACATTGATTCGTGAAGTCCGTCTTCCAATATCAACAAAACATGGTGCCTATACATTTGCTCACCTATCAGGAGTCATAGATCGGTGGCAGTCTTTTTCTTCATCCCACCCACTTTCTGCAAAAGGAAAAGGGGTTGAAGATCTTTTATTTTTTGACACAGAAACAACCGGATTGAGCAACGGAGCTGGAAACAGAATTTTTTTATTAGGTAGTGCACAGATTATCGGCGACGAAGTCATTGTACGTCAATATTTCTTACCAGGTCCAGAAGCAGAAGTGGCTTTCTATCATCATTTCTTAACGGATGTAGGTGCTATGAAGAACCTCGTTACTTATAATGGAAAAGCGTTTGATTGGCCGCAAGTCAAAACTAGGCATACCTTTGTTCGTGATCAAGTTCCTATGCTTCCTAAATTTGGTCACTTTGACTTGTTGCATGCGTCAAGAAGATTGTGGAAAGAGCAACTCTCAACTTGTAAATTATCCACGGTCGAAAAAGAAATTCTACAATTTGAGAGGGTCAGTGATACTCCTGGTTATATGGCCCCTATGCTTTATTTTGATTTCTTGCACGAACAAGATCCGGCATTTGTTCAAGGAATCATACAGCACCATGAGTGGGATGTTTTATCATTAATAACTCTATACATCGATATTTCCGAACGGATTTTTAAAGCACTCGAGAAGCAGATAGCAAACCCTATAGAATCGTACAAAATGGCACGCTGGTTTGATTATATTGGTGAACGAGAGATCGCTATGCCCTTATACGAAAAATTGCAAGAGATAGAGTCTGTCGTTCAATTAAAAAGCAAATGGGCCTATGCACAAATCTTAAAACAAAACAAACAGCTTCCAAAAGCAGAGGCAGTATTTAATCAATTGCTAATTGTTGAAGAAGAGTTTGTAGTAGAAAGTGCGGTCGAATTAGCGAAGATCGCGGAACATCATCATAAAGATTATGATAAGGCCTTAGACTTTTCTAATAAGGCATACCAACTATTTAGTGACAGAAAGTATGTTAACAAAAACAAAGATCATAAGATGGAGGTCGACATCATCAAACGGGTAGAGCGACTTCAAAGAAAAAGCTCAAAGTAATTCATATCTGAGCAGGTTCCTACACAGACTTGTTACAATTTTGTGAACGTAAGTGAAAATGCTCGATTCTTCAGAAAAAAGAATTGTCTTACATTCCAAAACAAAGTAAAATATGTACTGGAATTTGAGTTGAAGAAAAGAGTGAGAAAAGTATGAGTAGAGCTTTATTAATCTTATTTTTTGTGATGATCGGTTTAACTGTCTTTGTGATGAGTGAATTAAAAACGGAGGCGCACCACGAAACACACAACCACGGCCCAATCTCGTCAAATCACGAGATAATAGCATAGAATTAGGTGAAACAACTAGTACACACGTGTACATACTGACATAGGTTAATATTGACTCACCAATAAAAGGAGGAAGTTAACCTATGTATAACAAATGTCATCAACCACCTAAGTGTAGTAAAGTAATGCCGGCTGTTGTTCATCCGACAAAGTGTAACGTCACTCAGAAGTCTTGTGAATATATCGTACCAGAAGTTCACCCAACGCATACAACACATGTAACAAACCATGTGTATAAGCATGTTCACAGCTTCCCGCACACAGATTCATTTGATCAAACGATCTCAAATCAACAGTTTGTAGATAATGGACCAGGCCCTCAGATTGCAGGTCAAATGATGCCGCCTCGTCCTCCGATGGGCGGTTTCGGCCCTCAAGGAATGGGTGGCTTTGGCCCTCAAGGAATGGGTCCTATGGCCGGACCTAACATGGCTCCTATGGGCTTTGGACCAATGGGTGGAGCAAATATGGCTCCTATGGCTGGACCTAACATGGCTCCTATGGGCTTTGGACCAATGGGTGGAGCGAATATGGCTCCTATGGCCGGGCCGAACATGGGTCCTATGGATCAAGGTAAAGGAAAAGGTAAAGGCGGCAACGGTTCTTGCGGATGTAGCTACGGTCGTTAATTCCGTCTCGAATAGACAATGATCTCAAGGTCTAGACTAATTCATGAAGATTTGAACAATCATGAAGGTTTAGACCTTCATTTTTTAAAAAGGTGGAGAGAAGATGAAGGTTCTTGCGGTCTCAGGCTATAAAGCACATGAATTAGGCATTTTCGACCCGAAACATCAAGGTGTTACCTACATAAAAAAAGCGTTGGAACAAAAATTTCGTTCCTATATTAATGAGGGGTTAGAATGGGTCATCATAAGCGGGCAGCTAGGTGTTGAGATTTGGGCGGCGGAAGTGATTTTAATGTTAAAAAAAGAATTTCCAGAAGTGAAGCTATCCGTCTTAACACCTTTTCTACAACAAGAAGATCGTTGGAAGGAAGAGACGAAAGAACATTATCGATCTATTCTCCAACAAGCAGATTATGTTGACAGTATTACAAAACGACCGTATGATAATCCCGCGCAACTTCGAATGAAAAATGAATTCATCATTCAAAAGTCAGACGCAATTCTTTTATTAATTGATGAGGATAAGGTAGGGTCTCCTCATTATTATTTAGAACCAGCGAAAAAAAAGGCCGAAACAAAAGACTATCCTATTTATACAATTACGCCTGAGGACCTAGATATTCTCATCCAAGAAGTTGAGATGGAAAGGCAAGATAATTGGCCGAATGAATAATACAAATTGACAAGTGAACGATCTTTTGAAAAAATAGAAAGAAATAACCTTTATGGTTGAACAGTTACTGAGGTGATTAATAATGAATAGTCAAGAAGTTCGTTTGTCCGCAAAAGATATTTTAGATAAAGAATTTAAAACAAGTATGCGCGGTTATAATCCAGATGAAGTTGATAAGTTTCTTGACTCTGTTATTCAAGATTATGAAGCTTTCCAAAAGAAAGTGACACAACTTGAACAAGAAAATCAAAAACTGCGTCGGGAAATGAAGCAGCAATCTGAACGCCCACAGCGTCAGACACCAACTCCGAGTGCAGGAAGCACAAATTATGATATTCTTCAGCGCTTATCGAATTTAGAGAAAAAAGTATTCGGTAGTAAATTATACGACTGATTTATAGGTTGGTTGAGGCTAAGGAGAGAGGCCGTTGATCGATGTTTATATTGATGGAGCAAGCGCCGGGGACCCGGGCCCTTCTGGGGCAGGAGTTTTTATTAATTACAAGGATGGGCAGGTTGAGCATTTTTCCATCCCATTAGAAGTGATGTCGAATCACGAAGCTGAGTATGAGGCGTTATTACATGCTTTAAGAATTTGTGTGGATAAAGGGTTCAAGCATGTATCATTTCGAACAGACTCACAACTTATTGATCAAGCAATTGAAAAACGATATGTGAAAAAAGTTCGATACCAACCGTATTTACGTGAAGCTCTTGTACTTATCGATTCATTTGAGCTATTTTTCATGAAGTGGATTCCGAGTAAGCAAAACCGTAATGCAGATGAACTTGCTAGAAAAGCAATTCAACTAGACAAGGGAATAATTACCCTTGATTTGACGGAGAAGAATTAGTATAATTAAATTTGTCGCTTATGACAGCTGAACTGTTTAGGTAATTGCTGCACGTTTTTCGTGTAGAGGAAAGTCCATGCTCGCACAGGCTGAGATGCCTGTAGTGTTCGTGCCTAGCCAATTCATAAGCTAGGGTAGTCTGGCTTTTAGCTGGGCTAACGGCAAGTGAGACACCTAAGTCTTAGGATATGGTGTGAACACTTTGAAAGTGCCACAGTGACGGAGTCTATTTGGAAACAAATAGAGTGGAACGAGGTAAACCCCACGAGCGAGAAACCCAAAATTAGGTAGGGGCATTTTCTGAACGGGAAATGAACGGTTCAGATGAACAAGATATAGATCTTGTAGACAGATGATTACCACCGGCGTACGAGGCTCATCACCGCTTGTAGTACTAAGGTACAGAACATGGCTTATCGAACAGTTACAGGATGACTTGAATAAGTGACTTTGAGAAATCCCCTCTAACAGGGGTTTTTTTCATTTATATGTGTTTTATCATTCGATTTGTCACAGCGTAGGACAAATCGTATAATAGAGATAACTGTTTTTACATAAGGAGACACGGAATGATGAATAAAGTGACGTTAATTGCTACAGCGACAATGGGACTTGAAGCGATTGTTGCAAGAGAAGTAAAAGATTTAGGTTATAACGATGTGAAAGTTGAAAATGGCCGAGTGGAATTTACCGCAGATGTAAGTGCGATTCCACGTGCAAATTTATGGCTACGCACAGCTGATCGTGTAAAAATTAAAGTAGGTGAATTTAAAGCTTACACGTTTGATGAACTATTTGAAAAAACAAAAGCTCTTCCGTGGGCAGATTTGATTCCTGTTGATGCAGAGTTTCCCGTGATCGGAAAATCTGTCAAATCAACTTTGTTTTCTGTCTCAGATTGTCAGGCAATCGTTAAAAAAGCGGTTGTAGAGAGCATGAAATTAAAACATAAACTTGACTGGTTTGACGAGGACGGTGCGTTTTACCGGATTGAAGTTGCTCTTTTGAAAGATGTAGCGACTTTAACGATCGACACAAGTGGGACCGGACTTCATAAGCGTGGGTATCGTTACCATCATAATGAGGCACCCTTGAAAGAAACACTTGCTGCAGCGATGATTATGCTAACTAATTGGAAGCCAGACCGTCCTTTTGCAGATCCGTTCTGTGGGTCAGGTACCTTACCGATTGAAGCAGCAATGATTGGTCAAAATATAGCTCCTGGATTCAATCGTGAGTTTGCATCAGAAGATTGGCATTGGATCGGGGAAGATAAGTGGAATGAAGCGAGACAAGAAGTTGAAGACCTCGCTAATTATGATCAACCTCTTGATATTTTAGGGGCAGATATTGATCATCGTTCTGTTGAATTGGCACAAAATAATGCCATGGAAGCGGGATTTGATGAATTAATTCAATTCAAGCAAATGCAAGTGAAAGACTTCCGTCACAAAGGACAATATGGCGTATTAATCGGTAACCCTCCATATGGCGAACGCTTAGGCGAACGACCAGAAGTAGAAGAAATGTATCGTGATATGGGCGAAGCATTTAAATTACTTGATACATGGTCAATCTATATGTTAACGTCACACGAACAATTTGAGACATTTTACGGCAAGAAGGCTAGTAAAAAACGCAAACTTTATAACGGGAACATTAAAACAGACTATTATCAATTCTTTGGGCCAAGACCACCTAGAAAAGATTAATCATCATTCGAGTTGAAGACATCATATTTATGATGTCTTCTTTTATAGAGTAAATCATAATAATATTATGTAAACAAAGTATATGTATAAAGATCACCTCATTTGTGCAAAGTATAAACAGTAAGATAGAAATGAGGGATATCAATGAGTGAAGAGTATAACGAGTTGCAACAAGTAGAGATGGCAATTAAATCCGCTCAACGTATGGTTGGACAAGCAACCGTGAATATGGATGCAGAACAACTCGAAGCAGCAACAGAGGCTGTCAATCAAGCTAAGGATCAATACAAAAAAGCTGTTACACATCAAACAGGTGTCGACCAACAATTTTTTGAGTTCTCAGAAGAGTTGCTAGCTAAAGTGGATCAGCAACTAAAAGAAGCAAAAAAATAACCGACTGCATGCAGTCGGTTATTTTTTATGGTCATTACCATTAAAATCAGGATGATCTGTTTGTTCAAATTTCGGACTATGGAAATCAAGATAGCCGAAATCCTCACTATAATCTATCGTCATCCCATCTAAATACCAAAAGTCATCCTCATTTACAAAAAAGATGACACCCTTTTTTTCTACGGTATAAGACGTTACTTGTGGATCTTCTTTCATTACCCCAACCGAGAAGCCGCCAGATCCAACTCCACCCACTCTTACAAATAAGCGTAAAGTATCTCCAGTTTTTAATGGCAACTCATTTATATAAAATGTACTTGCTGCATCCGTTATGTTAAATTCCAATACAATAACCTCCTATAACATACACACCATATCATATCTTTCGACAAGAATACAGAAAAATCATCGTTTATTTGAAGGTATTATAGGGCGAGTGTAGAATGTAATGATAGACAGAGTATTTCTGTTAAATGGATGTGAAAAGAAAGGTGGATTATACATATGAGTGAACGAATCAAAAAAGTAGAGCAAGACTTTTTAGCTTATACAAAAAAGATGGAGGACTACGGTCAGGCATTGTCTTTATTAGCTTGGGATGCACGCACAGGTGCACCTAAAAAAGGCATACCACAGCGGTCTGAAGTGATCGGTACCCTTTCCTCAGAACTATTTCAATTATCTACATCAGAGGAAATGGCTTCTTTTTTAGTAGAATTACGCGAAGAAAGTGCTCAAGAACACTTATCTGAAGTAACGAAGAAAAGTGTAGAATTATGCCATAAGGAATTTGAGCGTAATATGAAGATCCCTAAGGATGAATACAAAGAATATGTTATGCTGCAATCTCAATCAGAGTCGATTTGGGAAGAAGCGAAGGATAAGGCTGACTTTGAAATGTTCAGACCGAACCTTGAGAAGCTAGTTGAATTCAAAAAGCGTTTTGTTGGCTACTTAGGACATAACGGACATCCTTACAATACGTTACTTGATGACTTTGAGCCAGGTGTTTTTGTGGATACAATCGACAAAGTATTTGGGGAACTTCGTGATCAGTTAATTCCGCTTGTAAAAGAAGTAACTGAATCTAAGCACCAACCACGCACTGATTTCTTATTTGAACAATTTCCACGTGAGAATCAAAAAGCGTTAAGTAGCGATATATTAAAAGAAATTGGCTATGACTTTGAAGCTGGAAGATTAGATGAAACGGTTCATCCTTTTGCCATTGGAATTAATCCAAATGATGTCCGCGTTACAACGAAGTATAACGAAAGAGATTTCAGAGTCTCGTTATTTGGTACGATCCATGAAGGTGGTCATGCGTTATATGAGCAAAATATTTCACAAGACTTGGTTGGAACGCCATTATGTGACGGTACATCCATGGGTATTCATGAATCTCAATCTCTATTTTGGGAGAAATTTGTTGGGAAGAATTTTGGTTTTTGGGAACGTAATTACGACTTAATCAAAAAACACTCAGCTGGACAATTTGACGATGTGTCATTAGATGAGTTTTATTTTGCGGTCAATCAATCGAAACAGTCATTAATTCGTATTGAAAGTGATGAGTTGACCTATTGCCTTCATATCATCCTTCGCTATGAGCTTGAAAAGGCCTTAATGCAAGGAGAAATTGAAGTGAAAGATCTACCTCGTTTATGGAATGATAAAATGGAAGAGTATTTAGGCATTCGTCCTGAACATGATGGTGAAGGCGTCTTACAAGATGTTCATTGGTCATTTGGTGCGTTTGGATACTTCCCTTCTTATGCACTCGGTTATATCTACTCCGCTCAATTAAAAGAGGCGATTGAACGCGACTTACCTAACTTTGATGAACTTATTCGTACGGGTGATTACGCGCCTATCCGAAATTGGATGACGGAAAATGTTCATAAGCACGGGAAGATGAAAAAGCCGGCTGAAATTATTAAGGACATTACTGGTGGTGGCATTGATTCCAAGCCATTGGTTCGCTACTTAGAAGAAAAGTATCGTCGTTTGTATAAGATTTAATCAGGTAGAGCTGTGCGCGAATGTACAGCTCTTCTTATTCTTTTATCACACAAGATCACTAACCGAGTACAGTCAACCAAACAAGCTAGGTGAGGTTGAATAGAATCATACAAGATATCCAATACTTGTGCTAGAGGTGATCATAAATGGATAGTTTGATTTTTGAACCAAGGAAAAAGCCAACCCATATTCAATTGAATGGATCAGATCAAATAGAGCAACTGTTAGGTGGTCCTATTTCAGAGTTTACGTATAAAAAAGATGGCCAAACGTATAAAACCTATTGCCGTCAAGACGCTTGGCGTAAACACCGAGAGGAAGTGGCTGCTGTGTATGGTCCTGTCGTTTTAACACCACTTTCAAAAGTGTCTTTAAACCAAAGCGACATCGAGCGATTGGTGCAAACTGGACTAGAATTTGAAAGATGGGAAGTTCATTAATGGTGGATTCGTTCTACAATGAAAGGAAAAGATAGTCATCTGTTTCATGATGGATGGAATGGAGGGGAATTCGATTGAAACGAGTCATATTTATTATTTTTCTTTCTATGCTATTGAGTGCTTGTGGGGAGAAATCATTCCCAACAACCGAGCCATACAAGGTGGGCATGATAACAGAAAAACTAGAGCATTCGATTCTAGTTGACCAAGACATCTACTTTGAAATCGATCATCAAACAGAAATCATTGATAAAAATGGGCAGCCACTCGCGAGCAGGGATTTATTAGTTGGGGATATGGTCCATGTTTGGACAGAGTCTCCTGTCCGAGAAACGTACCCGGCTCAAGGTTATGCTGAGCATATACAAAAAGAAGGAGCGAATTAATTTGCTCCTTCTTTTTGTTTGTTGATTTCTCGATGTCTGATGAAATGGAAGGGAAGATACAGCAGCCCATACATGAGAACGACGATTAATTGTAGTTGTAATATGTACCACGGATAGGGTCCAAGGAAATCAAGGATGCTTGGCCCTTCTGGTTTATGCGATAAAAACATATAGTTAGCTCCCGTTATGTAGTTTATGCCAAAAACAAAGAGAGCAATAACGTTTAAAAAGATATAAGAACGAATAGCCGATTTTACAGTTAATCTGAAGCCTTCTACCCATATCATATATAAAATCGAAAGAATAATGGCAATATGTGCGATGAAAAAATGCCAATAACGAAAATGTGGGAACGAGTAATAAAGGTCAGGTGTGAGGATCGCTTGTGTAGCTCCGGCGATACCAAAAAAGTAAACGACGTCTACTAACCATTTCTTCTTGCTAATGAGCATAAAGATGCTAAGAAATAAACTGATTGTACATAATTGTAATGGTAAATGAAAGCGAACGTCCCAGATTCCCGTTGAAACCGTCCAAATGAGAATGCTTACTTCAGATAGAAGTAACATACTTATAAGAACGGGTCTCATCACCGTTTTCATATAAGGCTTCTTACGATGGATAAAGAACCAGAAGATGAACACTGCGAATGCTGCTATTGCGCCTAAGTGAGCGATGGAAAGAAAGATGGGGTCTTCTGAATATACGCCTGGAGTGAAAAACGTTTGAATCAAGTAACCACCTCTTTTCCCAATCTCTTTCCATCATTTTACTATAATGATTAGGAACTTTAAATAGGCTTATTTAAATATGGTTTCAATAGATGTTCATTCTAATCCAATCGTTAATTGTCTAATCGCATCTTGTCGCGCTTGGTCTTGAACATGAGCATACACTTGTGTGGTTGCGACCGATTCGTGTCCGAGTAAACTTTGTACGGTTAATACATCCACACCATTGGCTACGAGTGCTGTAGCAAAACTATGACGTAGTTTATGAGCGGTAATGGTTTTGTTATGCAGTGCAGGCGTATGCTGCCTCGCTCGTTTCAATTGTCGTTGAATCATTTTTTGTAAGGCGCTTACCCGAATTTCTGTTGAGTATGACTTAGTTTGAAAATGGTAGCCAATAAAAACGGCATCCGTTGCTTTTTTTGGGCGATACGATTGTGGGATTGAAGCTAAGTATTGTTCCATTACGTTGATCGTTTCAATAGATAAAGGAATGGTTCGTTCTTTGTTTCCTTTTCCACGAATTTTTAATAATTGTTCCTCTGTAGAGTAATCTTTCATTTTTAAAGAGGAGAGTTCGGAAATTCGAAGTCCAGAACTTAGCAATAAATAAATCACAGCATAATCTCGCTCTAATAATTTTTCAGCATACTTACGTTGTCTAGAAGATAGAGTCGATGTGTCGCGGATGGCTTCTAACAATCGCTGGGCTTCTGATACTGTCAAAAACACTGGCTCTCGTTTACCAACTTTTGGACGTTCGACGCCACTAATCGGATTCACAGACGTTTCTCCTTTTTTTACGAGATAATCAAACAACGACTGTAAAGCAGATATTTTTCGATTAATCGTTCTTGGTTCATTTTCCATCTCGAGTGCTAAATAAGAAATATAATGTTCGATCGCGGCTTTTTCTAGTTGCAGAAACTCCTCAAGTGAAACATTTGAGGAAACAAAACTAGCATCTTCTGACACTCGTTTTACATATTGAAAGAAATAATGATAGTCATAAATATATCGCTGAACCGTTTGTTTGGAATATCCTAGTGAAATTCTACTAAGTAAATAATGTTGAATAAAGGAAGGGAGTGATTCGATTTTCCGGTATTGATTACGTATCCCTTCAGATAGAACATTCGTTTGTGTTTCGGTTGATTTATGTAGATCGTTCAATTTTGCAAACAATGACACTATACTCACCTCATCTCTAGTTTATCGTAAATTCTACGTTCTGTGAAATGTTGATTTCACAGAACGTAGATTACTCACTTATTTGCTACTTGTCCGGTAGAGTGTAAGTTAAGTTGATTTCCGTTGTCTGTATGAAATATCGGTGGTATGATCGAAGAAAATGAGGTGAATCTAGTGAAGATTAATCATATTCTAGTTATTAGTCAAAAGCACACGAAACTAAAAGCATTCCTAGATAAAGAAAGTCTTGCAAATGAATTTCGTTATTTACGGGAAGAAGATGTAGAAGAGGCGGATCTCAAGTGGGCAGATGCCGTTGTCGGTTTTAATCTAAAAAGAGACTTCGACCTTAGTCAGGTGAAATGGGTTCATTCACTAGGGGCAGGTGTCGATCGTTTTCTTCTTAATAAGGATTGGCCAGAGGATGTCATGCTTACAAGAACGGTCACATCATTCGGTGCGCGGATTGCAGAGTATAGCTTGAGCTATATATTAAAAGATATTCAGCTCCACGATGCGTTTCAACAGTTGCAAGAAGAAAGGCGCTGGGAACCGCAGACTCCTAAACTCATTCAAGATCAAACGGTTCTTCTCTATGGTACAGGGGAAATCGGACAAGTAGCAGCGAACCTATTTTCTTCATTAGGTATGAAGGTTTACGGCGTCTCATTAAGTGGGAAACAAAAGGAAAATTTTGAGAAAGTATATTCAATAGATTCCCCGATACCAAATGTAGAGGGCCTTGACTATGTTATTAATACTTTACCTCTAACAAAGGAAACAGAACATCTCTTCGACCAAAAGATGTTCGGGCAATTTTCAGAGATCGGGTTTATTAATGTAGGGAGAGGCGCATCGATTGTTGAAAGTGATCTTCTTGATGCATTAGAACGACAACATGTTCGCTTTGCGGTTCTCGATGTCTTTACAGAAGAACCGTTAGCTGAAGATCATTCCTTTTGGAGTCATTCTCTAATTACAATCACCCCGCATATTTCAGCTGTGACAACACCTGGAGAAGGAATCGCTTGTTTTGTCAAAACACTTAAAGCGATTGAAGAAGAAAAACCTCTCACAAATTTAGTAGATATTAAAAGAGGGTATTAAAAAATTATTTTCTTAGAATTTTATCTTGGCATAAAAATTGCATTAATAATTCTTGAAGGATTCGTTGTCTTTTTGTCGAATCGATCTATATATCAGAAAGTGTTGACATAGTTTTCTAGCAACATAAAGGAGGATTTTTATTATGAGAGAAGTAGTTATTGTAAGTGCAGCACGTACACCAGTTGGAACATTCGGAGGTACTCTATCAAGTGTACCTGCCGTTGAACTAGGAGCGATCGCTGCAAAAGAAGCCATTAAACGTGCAAACATCCAACCGGATATGGTAGATGAAGTATTAGTTGGTAATATCTTATCTGCTGGTTTAGGACAAAATTTAGCGCGCCAAATCGCTGTTTATGCGGGTATGCCCGAAACAACGCCTGCATTAACTATTAACAAGCTTTGTGGATCTGGTCTTCGTACAGTTAGTATGGCTGCTCAGTTTATCGCGCTAGGCGATGCTGATGTCATTGTTGCAGGTGGAGCAGAAAGCATGAGTCAAGCACCATACATTATGCCAGGGGCTCGTTGGGGTCAGCGTATGGGAGATGGAAAGATCGTCGATACAATGATTAACGATGCTCTAACAGATAAGTTCCACAACATTCACATGGGTGTAACAGCTGAGAATATCGCTGAACAATGGGGCATCACTCGTGAGGAGCAAGATGCTTTCGCTCTTCAAAGTCAACAGCGTGCAGAGAAAGCTCAAAAAGAAGGTATCTTTGATGAAGAAATCGTCCCTGTACCTGTACCACAACGTAAAGGTGACCCAATCATCGTCGACACAGATGAACACCCTAAACACGGCTTAACGATTGAGAAACTCGGTAAGTTACGTGCAGCATTTAAAAAAGATGGAACCGTCACAGCGGGTAACGCGTCAGGCATTAATGACGGGGCTGCTATGGTTGTCGTTATGGCGAAAGAAAAAGCAGAAGAACTTGGACTTGATATTTTAGCGACGATTGTTTCACATGGTCAAGCTGCACTTGATCCGAAAATCATGGGTTATGGCCCAGTGCCAGCGACTAAGAAAGCTCTTGCTAAAGCGAACCTTACTGTCGATGATCTTGATTTAATTGAAGCAAATGAAGCATTCGCAGCACAAGCGCTATCTGTTGTAAAAGATTTAAAATTAGACCCAGAAAAAGTGAACGTCAATGGTGGTGCCATCGCACTTGGACACCCAGTTGGTGCTTCAGGAACACGTGTACTTGTTACACTTCTACATGAAATGAAGCGTCGTGAAGCTAAGCGTGGTCTTGCTACGTTATGTATCGGCGGCGGACAAGGTACAGCACTTATTGTGGAACGTCCATAATTTGATAAAAATTGAAGAAGAGGGCTCCTTTTGAGCTCTCTTTTTTGTGATATACTAGGACCAATGAAAACGGTTAAGTGAGGCGAATGAATGTTGAATATGAAGGATTATGTTGGGGCGATTGAGCGCTCTTATGAACAGATGGAAGCGATGATTCGTTCGTTACCTTTTGGTGCGATTTTAACCGATTGTGAACATAGAATTCTGTTCCACAACGATATGTTTCAACGCATGGTTAAAAAAACACCGGAAGAGATTAAAGGACAAGTTTTAACTTCCTATATAGATGGTAATTTATTTAAAGGAATCTCAGAAGGTACGAATATACACGTAACTTTTCGCGAGCATGAGTTTATTTTACGTAGAGAAGAGACCATGATTCGTGACAATAAACATTTTGTCTATTTGATTTCCTCAATTAAAGAATTAGAAGATCTACTTCAAGTCGATCGGGAAAAAACGGAGTTACTAGAAACGGTTATGGAGTTTGCTTTTGATGGGATCGTTATTGTCGATAAAGATGGCTATATCACGATGTTAAATAAGGAATATGCTGAGTTCATTGGAATTGACCCAACAGATGCAGTCGGAAAACACGTGACAGAAGTGATTGAAAACACGAGAATGCACATTGTCGCAAAAACAGGAAAACCAGAAGTAGCAGATCTTCAACGAATCAACGGAGATTACATGATTGCTACTCGTATGCCTGTCATTAAAGGCGGAGAGGTAACGGGAGCTGTCGGACGTGTCTTATTTCAGAATGTCGGTGGATTTAATTCACTTTACAAACGAATCAAAATGATGGAAACCGAGTTAAAGAAATATAAGGGTGAGTTTCGTGAACAAAATAAAGCTACATACACGTTTCATCATATTGTCGGGACAAGTGAATCAGTGACTGATGCCAAACATCAGGCAGAACGTTCGGCACAAAGCGACTCAACTGTTCTATTACTAGGGGAGAGTGGAACTGGTAAAGAATTATTTGCTCATGCGATTCATAATGCAGGCAAACGTGCTCCTGGTTCCTTTGTTAAAGTAAACTGTGCAGCAATCCCACCTGACCTACTAGAATCAGAATTATTCGGGTATGAGGATGGTTCATTTACCGGCGCAAAAAAAGGTGGAAAAAAAGGAAAATTTGAAGCAGCAGACGGTGGAACCATTTTCTTAGATGAGATTGGGGAACTTCCTCTTCATATGCAAGTCAAGTTCTTACGTATTTTACAAGAAAGAGAAGTCGAGAAGATTGGATCGACAACGAGTAAGCCAATTGATGTGCGTGTGATCGCTGCCACGAATCGAAATTTAGAAGAAATGGTAGAGAAAGGTGAGTTTCGGTTGGATCTCTATTATCGATTGAATGTCGTAGCAATCAATATTCCGCCACTACGCCAACGAGAAAGTGATCTAGTCGAACTAAGTCATCATTTTATGAACAAATTAAGTCCAATTATGAAAAAACAAGTAGAAGGCATATCAAAAGAAGCTCAAAGATTGCTGAACCAATATCACTGGCCCGGCAATATTCGTGAGCTTGAAAATGTGATAGAACGTGCGATGAACATGCTTGACCGTGAGACGGTGATCAAGCCACTTCATCTGCCGACTAAACTTACGAATACAACAATGGAAGAAGACGTCGAAACATTAGCGCGATCCATTGAAAAAGCAGAAAAAGCAGCGATTATTCATGCGTTAAATTTCACAAAAGGCAATCGCTCCAAAGCGGCATCTGTCTTAGGGGTTAGTCGTTCAACGTTTTATGAAAAATTAACTAAATATGGAATTTAATTCACTCACCTTGTTTATGAAACAAGGTGAGTTTTCCGTTAAAACGGACAGTTATCTTGCTGTTTCTAGTATGTGTTCGGTAAGTAGGACACCAATTTACTCGAATGATCAGTATGTATGAAAATCTGTACAATATTTGATCGGGTTTGTTAAGTTTATCTGACGTAAACAATTTATCAGAATAATATTTGGATATATTCGGAAAAAAATATATGTTTTTTTGTGTAAAGCGTTTGTTCTGCTCGTTATTTAAAGTTGGCACACCTCTTGCATATAAGATTAGCGTACTTTTTCTTCGTGTAAGGTAGAGAAAGCGTATTCATAGATGTTGTAGGAGGTAAAAGACATGATTAATAAAGTAAAAACAGCAGAAGAAGCCGTGAAAATGATCCAAGATGGTTCTACGGTCGCAACAGGAGGATTCGTTGGGAACGGACACCCTGAAGCATTAACATCTGCACTTGAGCAACGTTTTATTGCTGAACAAAAGCCACAAAACTTGACGCTCATGTATGCAGCAGGACAAGGAGATGGTAGAGAGAAAGGGTTAAATCACCTTGGCCATGAATCACTTGTATCACGTGTCATTGGAGGTCACTGGGGACTCGCGCCAAAGCTACAAAAGTTAGCGATTGATAACAAAATCAAAGCGTACAATTTCCCTCAAGGTGTTATCTCTCATTTATTCCGTGATATTGCAGCGGGAAAACCTGGTACATTAACACATGTTGGATTAAAAACATTTGTTGATCCACGTAATCAAGGCGGAAAGTTAAACGAAAGTACGACAGAAGATCTTGTATCTTTGATGGAAGTAAACAACGAGGAATACTTATTTTATAAAACATTTCCAGTACACGTTGCGTTAATCCGTGGTTCATATGCAGATGAGGCCGGGAATTTAACTCTTCATAAAGAAGCAGGTACACTTGAGATTCTTTCCATTGCACAAGCTGCTAAAAACTCAGGAGGGATTGTTATTGCCCAAGTTGAGAAAATTGTCGAAAAAGGAAGCCTAGATCCTCGTTTAGTCAAAGTACCTGGAATTATCATTGATGCACTAGTTGTCGCTGAGCCTGAACATCACATGCAGACTTTTGCTGAGCAATATAATCCATCTTATTGTGGTGAAATGCGTGCGGTCAATCGTGATCTAAAACCTCTTCCATTAGATGAGCGTAAAGTCATTGCTCGTCGTTCTGCGATGGAACTTGAGCCGTATGCTGTCACGAATCTAGGGATTGGTATGCCTGAAGGTGTCTCTATGGTAGCAAACGAAGAAGGTGTCGATCACTTAATTAATCTCACAGTCGAGTCAGGCCCTGTTGGGGGAATTCCTGCAGGTGGAATGAGCTTCGGTGCTTCGATTAATCCAGATTGTATCCTAGACCAACCGTATCAGTTTGATTTCTATGATGGTGGCGGATTAGACGTAGCCTTCCTTGGTCTTGCTCAATTAGATAGTAACGGGAATGTAAACGTTAGTAAGTTCGGACCTAAAATTGCTGGTGCTGGTGGTTTCATCAACATCACCCAAAATGCAAAACGTGTGGTCTTCTGTGGGACATTTACAGCTGGTGGATTAGGTGTAGAAGTTACAGATGGTCAATTGAACATTACAAAAGAAGGTAAGATCAAGAAGTTCTTAAGTGATGTTGAACATATTACGTTTAGTGGTGATTATGCAAACGAAACGGGTCAAACCATTCTCTATATTACCGAGCGTGCAGTGTTTGAGCTTGGTCGTGAAGGAGTTGTTCTAACAGAAATCGCTCCTGGAGTCGATCTAGAACGTGATATTTTAGAACAAATGGACTTTAAACCAGTCATTTCTAAAAATTTAAAAACGATGGACGAACGTATTTTCCGCGCTGAAAAGATGGGCCTAGAGCTTAGAAGCGGAAAAGAAGTAATGTCTGTATAAAGATCATAAGGGGGAGTAGACATGTTAGGTATCATTTTAGGTTTAGTATTATTAATGTATCTTGCATACCGTGGCTGGTCGATCATTTGGGTTGCGCCAATCACAGCAGGGGTTGTTGCGATCTTTGGAGGACTTGATCTTCTAGATGCATATAAAAACACCTACATGGAAGGGTTCGTTAACTTTGCGAAGTTATGGTTCCCGGTATTCATGCTTGGTGCGATTTTCGGTAAATTAATGGAGGACACCGGTTCTGCTAGTTCCGTTGCTTCTATAATTACGAAAGTCATTGGTAAACAACGTGCAATTTTAGGTGTAATTGTAGCTTGTGCGGTCTTAACCTATGGTGGAGTTAGTTTATTCGTTGTAGTATTCGCTGTCTATCCATTGGCGATTGCTTTATTCCGTGAAGCGAACATTACTCGTCGTTTAATACCAGGTACGGTTGCTCTTGGTGCCTTCACATTCACGATGACTGCTGTTCCTGGTACACCACAAATTCAAAACCTAATTCCAACAGAGTATTACAATACTACAGCAATGGCTGCCCCTTTCATGGGTATTATTGCTGCACTAGTTATGGGTATAGGTGGATATGTGTACTTAACATGGAGAGAGAAACAAACTCGTGCGGCTGGTGAATTGTTTACTGAGCCAAAAGATCAAGATGTGGAAGAGATTGATGAATCAAAACTTCCAAATCCAATTCTTTCATTCTTACCATTAATTGCCGTTATCTTCACGTTGAACGTATTTAACTGGGATATCGTAGTTTCATTGATTACTGGTATTTTAATGATTATTGCCTTTAATTTTAAAATGATTAAGAAGTTTACAGATTCGGTAAACAAAGGGGCAAGTGGTTCGGTAATTGCCATTATTAACACGAGTGCAGCTGTAGGTTTCGGTGCAGTCGTTCGTGCTGTACCTGGATTTGAGAAACTAACAGATTTTGTGATGGGAATCCAAGGAAGCCCATTAATCTCACAAGCTGTAGCGATAAACATTTTAGCTGGTTCGACTGGTTCAGCATCAGGTGGTATGGGGATTGCCTTAGAAGCACTAGGTGATCGCTATATGGAATTATCTGTAGCAACAGGCATTCCACCTGAAGCGTTCCACCGCGTTGCATCGATTGCATCAGGTGGTCTTGATACACTTCCACATAACGGGGCGGTCTTAACGCTATTAACAATTACAGGAATGTCTCACAAAGATTCATATAAAGACATCTTCGTTGTTGGTTGTGCGATTCCTGTATTAAGTGTTATTGTTGCCATTATTTGTGGTTCTATTGGTATTATATAAGTAATCGATAAAAATATTGTTTTACTAGATAACTAGGAGGAAATGAAGATGAAATTACAAGATAAAGTAGCTATTATTACAGGTGCAGGTCGTGGAATTGGGGAAGCAACAGCTTTCAAATTCGCTAAAGAAGGTGCGAAAATTGTTGTTGCTGACATGAACGAAGAAGAAATCAACGCAACAGTTGCTGCATGTAAAGAACTGGGTGCAGAAGCAATTGGTTTCGTTGTCAATGTAACAAAGCGTGAAGAAGTAAAGAACTTATTTGCATACACAGTTGAAACATTTGGGCGCGTAGACGTTCTTGTGAACAATGCAGGAATCACTGCAGATGCTCAGTTATTAAAAATGACAGACGAGCAATGGGATCGTGTAATTGATGTAAACCTTAAAGGTGTATTCATCGCATCTCAAGAAGCTGCATCGATCATGAAGGAACAAAAAGGTGGCGTAATCTTAAACGCATCATCGATCGTTGGTTCGTTCGGTAACTTTGGTCAAACAAACTACGCTGCAACAAAATGGGGCGTAAACGGTATGACAAAAACATGGGCAAAAGAACTTGGACGTTTTAACGTTCGTGTTAATGCTGTTGCTCCTGGATTTATCCTAACGCCAATGACAGCAAAAATGCCTGATAAAGTTCTAGACATGATGAAAGACAAATCAGTATTAAATGACCTTGGTACTCCAGAAGATATTGCGAACGGTTATGCGTTCCTTGCTTCAGATGAAGCGCGCTTCATTACTGGAACAATTCTAAGCATTGACGGTGGCGTAGTCATCTAATGACATCCTTTCAAAAGAGAAAGCAGTTACTCCTAGTGAGTAGCTGTTTTTTATTTTAATCAGAAAAGAAAACCCTTTCAAAATTCTGAATCATTCGTCATAATAAGAAAGAGAGCGAGTTTGGTATAAGGAATGAGGTCAATCTTCACAATTGTTGACAGGGGGAATTAAGATGGAAAAGAAAACCGTAATCGTAACAGGTGGAAGCAGTGGTATGGGGAAAGCTATGGCTAAAAAATTTGCGAGCCAAGGTGCCTATGTAACCATAAGTGGTCGTAATGAAGAACGTTTGCTACAAGCTAAGGAAGAAATTGAAACGTTTGAAGGACAAGTCTTACCTGTTGTGATGGATGTCCGTGACCCAGAAAAAGTTCAACATATGGTTGACCGTACGATTGAAACATTTGGTCAAATTGATTACTTAGTGAACAATGCAGCAGGAAACTTCTTAGTGCGTGCGGAGGAACTATCAGAAAATGGCTGGAAGGCTGTTATTGACATTGTCTTAAACGGCACATGGTACTGCACGCAAGCAGTCGGTAAAGAGTGGATAAAAAACAAGCAGCAAGGTAGTATTATCAACATCATCGCTACATATGCATGGACGGCAGGACCTGGAGTCGTTCATTCAGCAACAGCTAAAGCAGGCGTTCTAGCGATGACACGCACACTCGCTGTCGAATGGGGCAGCCAGTACGGCATTCGTTTGAATGCTATTGCTCCTGGTCCAATTGAAGAAACAGGTGGCGCCGAACGCTTGATCAGAGATGATGCTGCTTATAAAAAGGTACTAAAAGGGATCCCAGCACGTCGCTTTGGAAAAGTCGACGAAGTAGCGAGCCTCGCTTCGTTCCTCTTATCACCTGAAGCAAGTTATATTAACGGGGATTGCATTACCATTGACGGTGGTCAGTGGCTAAATGGTGCATCCTTCCAATCGTAAGGAATAGAAGCCTATCAACCTAATGAGGAGTTTGCTCTTCATTAGGTTTTTTCTATCTCTTTGTTCATGTTCGCTACATAAAGAGGACACCATAGTAAGGAGTTCTAATTATGGAAAAAGCATGAATACATTGGTAAGATGGTGGGTATATATCAAGGCTAGACCCTAGCAGGATGTATCGAGACAAATAGAAGGGATTGACCTTATGATTACATTTGAACGTGTGACGAAACAGTACGAAGATGGAACAAAAGCTGTATCGAATTTAGACCTCTCCATCAAGAAAGGAGAATTTTTTGTCGTGATTGGACCGAGTGGATGCGGGAAAACAACGACAATGAAGATGATCAATCGGCTTATTGACCCGACAGATGGGACAATTCGTATTAATGATCAGCCAATCACTGAAGGAGATATACATAAATTACGTTGGAACATCGGCTATGTCTTACAACAAATTGCCTTGTTCCCAAACATGACAGTCGGAGAAAATATTGCAGTCGTCCCCGAAATGAAAAAGTGGGAGAAGTCTCGTATTCGAGACCGTGTGAATGAACTATTAGAATTAGTTGGACTTGATGCAGACGTCTATCGTCATCGTATGCCTACAGAGTTATCAGGGGGGCAACAGCAACGCGTAGGAGTGGCAAGAGCCTTAGCCGCCGATCCTGACATTCTATTGATGGATGAGCCGTTCAGTGCGCTCGATCCGATTAGTCGAGAACAGTTGCAAGAAGACATCAAGAACTTACAACACTCCATCAAAAAAACGATCGTATTTGTAACCCATGATATGGACGAGGCATTAAAGCTCGGAGACCGAATTTGTGTGATGAAAGAAGGAAAAGTAGTACAAGTAGGAACAGCAAGTGAACTAATGTATGAAGCGACAGATTCATTTGTCACAGATTTTATAGGAGATCGCGCTTTAAAAAGAGCGCCTAAACGTGTCGTCAGAGTACACGAAATAATGAGACCTGTCTCAGAAAATCATCAATCGCTCGGTACAACAGAACGTTCGATTTTATTTGATGCCCCTATTGAAGAAGCCTATCAGTTATTAGAAGAAGATCCAATAGCCCCGTTACTGGTTAAAGAGGCAAATAAGGTTGTAGGGACGATCAGTTATGCTGAGCTGGCTAAGGCTTGGATGAAGGAGCGTGAAGCATAATGGAGACATGGAATCGATTAACTCAATTATTTATGCAACGACAAGATCTGCTCTGGAATGCTTTATGGCAACATGTGCAACTATCTCTCATTTCATTACTTATCGCTGTTGTTATTGCTGTCCCACTCGGTGTCTATTTAACAAGGAAAAAACGACTAGCTGAACTCATAATCGGAATGACCGCTGTCTTGCAGACGATTCCGAGCTTAGCTTTACTTGGTTTTATGATTTTATTTGTTGGCATTGGAACAACACCAGCTATTATTGCCTTAGTTGCTTATGCACTCCTTCCTATTCTACGCAATACATATACAGGAATTAGCGAGGTCGACCCTGCGATTCGTGAGGCGGCAAGAGGAATGGGGATGAATTCCTATAAACAATTAATCAAAGTCGAATTACCGATCGCGATGCCTACGGTGATGGCAGGGATTCGAACATCGATGGTTCTAATTGTAGGAACAGCGACACTTGCTGCTTTAATCGGTGCGGGTGGCCTTGGTGATTTAATTATGACAGGAATTCAACGTGCCAATAATGAGTACATTTTACTTGGTGCTATACCAGCTGCTTTATTAGCCTTGTTCTTTGATTTTATTTTACGATTCACACAAAACCGTTCTAGAGGAACATCTTTTATGCCGATTGTTGCAGTTGTCGCACTTGCTTTGGCTGTTGTGATTATTCCACCCCTTGCATCAATTCAAGGCGGGAATGACCGTGGTTTGCAATTAGTAGTCGGAGGAAAAGAGGGTGCCGAACCTGCAATTATTGGAAACATGTACAAGCTCTTAATTGAAGATCAGACAGAAATGAGCGTCGATGTGCGATCAGGATTAGGTGGCACTGAATTTGTATATAACGCGCTACGTGTCGGGGACATTGACATGTACTTGGAATTTTCAGGTACAGTGGTTGGGGATTTGTTAAATATTACTGATTTTAGTTACGACCCGCGCGCAGCTTACGAACAGGCAAGAGACGGGATTTATGAAGAAAAGAATCTTATCTTCCTAGAGCCAATGGCTTATCAGAACACGTATGCGATTGCGGTTACGAGTGAATTTGTAGAAGAGACGGGTGTGGAGACGATCTCAGATTTAGAGCCATATCAAGATGAATTATCAGCTGGATTTACGTTCGAATTTGTCGATCGCCATGATGGCTATCCTGGGTTGGTTGAGATGTATGGATTTGAATTTGCGAATGTTCAATCGATGGAAGCTGCATTACGATCGCGTGCTCTTGTTTCGGGTGATGTTCAAGTGATTGATGCTTATTCTACGGATGCTTATCTTGTTGAATATGATTTGATCGTATTAGAAGATAATGAGCAATTATTTCCACCGTATCAAGGGGCACCACTACTACGTGAAGAAACGATGGAAGAACTTCCTGAGTTAGAAGAAATTCTTAATCAGCTAGCGGGAATTGTAACAGAAGAAGAGATACAAGAAATGAATTACCGCGTTGACTATGATGATGATAATCCAATCGATGTAGCAAGGGAATTCTTACTAAATAAAGGGCTCATTCAATAAAGACATAAACTTCCTATGAACAATCGAAAAGGAAATGGCACTGAGCAATGTTTGAGCTAAGTCAGTATCGGTTATAAGTTCACTAGGAAGTTTAGGATACATATTTGTTTCAGTAAAATGATAAAGACTTACTGAAAAGCAGGAATATGAATGATGAGACTAGAAATAATAACAAAACCACTAAATAGGGAGCTGTTTTCAAATGGGTATAGAAAATCCATCAAACGAAGAAATTAAAGAGCTTTTACATACGAGTAAGCGAATTGCTGTTGTTGGCTTGTCTGCAAACCCTGAACGTACGTCTTATATGGTATCAGAGGCGATGCAGAATGCCGGGTATACGATCATACCTGTCAACCCAACGGTGGATGAAGTGTTAGGAGAAAAAGCAGTTGCGCGATTACAAGATATTGAGAGCGAAGTTGATATTGTCAATGTATTTAGAAGAAGCGAGCATCTCCCTGAGGTCGCGAAAGACACCGTTCAGATCGGAGCAAAATCATTTTGGGCGCAACTAGGTGTCGAGAACGAAGAAGCACATGACTATTTACAAGAGCAAGGCGTTCAAACGATTATGAACCGTTGCATTAAAGTTGAGCATGCGAAATTTAAATAAGGTACCTGAAGCGAACGCACATGATTTCATTCCGTGCGTTCACTTTTTTATGATGACATCGGTTGAGAATAGAAAATATGATTGTCTGTCCATTCTCCAAATTCATGGATGAATCCTTTCCGAATGCATTCATATTCCATCCCCACACGATTGGCTAAGGCGATCGAAGCATGGTTATCTAAATTAATATGTGCTTCAATTCGGTGATAGTTTAGCTTAGTGTGAGCGAGACGTAATAATGCTTTGACAGACTCACCTCCATAGCCCTGATTAAAGAATTGATTGTGAATCGTATAGCCAATCCTTCCCCATTGAAAATCATTGCGAATTAAGGTGGAAAGATCTAGCACACCTACATGCGCCCCGTCTTCTAACCGAAAGACGCCAAATACATAGAAATCATCACTCTTGATCGCCTGTTGATGTCGATCGACCAATTCATAAAACCACGGCTCTGTGCACACACTCATATCAATGCGCCCCTCATCGTAACGTTGCTGTGAGGGCAATCGGTTAATATATTGGTTATACCAGTTTTGATAGTCATGATATTGATACGGCCTAATTTCTAAACGTTGTGTATGTACCGTGAGTGAAGGGATATCCAAGTGCAAACCTCCTATGTTAGTAGATCGTTCATCCTTGATTTGATTATAGCACGCGTAAATTCGTCGGTATTAGGAATCGTTCATCAAGATTCGACATGACTTTTTTAATAAAAAAGAAGGATTATCGAAAAGAGGTTGCGAATACTGAAATAACCGCTACAATAGAAAAGGCGATAGTGAACGTAGATATAATAGAAACGTGTGTTCGTTTGTGCTACAATACGAGTAGCATGTTGAAAGGAGTACCAATCTTGTCAAAGAAACAACACCTTGAATATAACGATGATGCAATACAAGTACTAGAGGGATTAGAGGCGGTTCGAAAACGCCCTGGTATGTATATAGGAAGTACGGATGGAAAAGGCCTTCACCATCTCGTTTATGAAATTGTTGATAATGCCGTAGATGAAGCACTAGCAGGTTACGGTATGTACATAAAAGTTACAATACACCCTGATAACAGCATCTCTGTATCCGATCAAGGACGCGGAATGCCTGTTGGAATGCACAAACTAGGAAAACCAACCCCAGAAGTTATTTTAACGATCTTACATGCAGGTGGTAAATTCGGACAAGGCGGATATGCGACTAGTGGTGGCCTACATGGTGTAGGTGCCTCTGTTGTAAATGCTTTATCTGTTTGGTTAGAAGTTGAAATCATGCGTGATGGTATGGTGTATAAGCAACGCTTTGAGAACGGTGGAAAGCCAGCGACCACACTTGAGAAAAAAGGGAAAACAAAAAAAACGGGTACGACGATTCATTTTAAGCCGGATCCGTCTATCTTCAGTGTGACGACGTACAATTTTGAAACATTGACAGAACGATTACGCGAGGCTGCTTTTCTCCAAAAAGGATTAGAAATTGAACTACTCGACTTACGTGGAGAACAAGCAACAGAGACCTTTTGTTATGAGAGCGGTATTGAAGCGTTTGTTGAATACCTCAATGAAGGCAAAGAAACCCTTCATCCTGTCGTATTTCTTAGCGGTGAGCATCTTGAGATCGAAGTTGAACTCGCTTTTCAGTTTAATGATGGCTATACAGAGAGCGTGCTATCTTTCGTTAACAACGTCCGAACTCGTGATGGAGGAACGCATGAATTAGGTGCAAAAGCTGCGATGACACGTGCCGTTAATGAATACGCAAGAAAAACAAAGTTATTAAAAGAAAAAGATAAAAATTTGGATGGCTCTGATATTCGTGAAGGATTTACGTCCATTGTTTCTGTTCGTGTACCTGAGGCGAAACTTCAGTTTGAAGGCCAAACAAAGAGTAAACTAGGTACGTCTGAAGCACGTTCTGCCGTAGATAGCGTCGTTTCAGAGAAGCTGTCTTACTTCTTTGAGGAAAATCCAGATATAAGTTCAATGCTGATAAAAAAAGCTATTAAAGCAGCTCAAGCAAGAGAAGCGGCTCGAAAAGCTCGTGAAGATGCGCGAAACGGAAAGAAGAGTAAGCGGAGAGATGTCTTACTTAGCGGTAAGCTAACGCCAGCTCAATCTAAAAACCCTAAACGCAATGAATTGTTTCTGGTGGAGGGAGATTCTGCTGGTGGTTCGGCCAAACAAGGACGTGACCGTAAATTCCAAGCGGTACTACCTCTTCGCGGTAAAGTAATTAATACAGAAAAAGCGAAACTCGAAGACATTATGAAAAACGAAGAAATCCGCACAATCATCCATACAATAGGTGCAGGTGTTGGATCAGATTTTGATTTAGATGATGTAAACTACGATAAAGTCGTCATTATGACAGATGCGGATACAGATGGAGCTCATATTCAAGTACTGCTTCTTACTTTCTTCTACCGCTACATGCGTCCTCTGTTCGAAGCAGGGAAAATATATATTGCGCTTCCTCCCCTTTATAAAGTAAGTAGAGGCTCTGGTAAAAAAGAGATCATTGAATATGCTTGGGATGAGCGTGAACTAAAAACAGCAACCGATAAAGTTGGACGCGGATATACGCTTCAACGTTATAAAGGTCTAGGGGAAATGAACGCGACTCAATTATGGGAAACGACGATGGACCCTGAGACAAGAACATTGATTCGCGTAAAAATTGATGATGTTGCAAGAGCAGAGAGGCGTGTGACAACGCTCATGGGCGACAAAGTTGAACCACGAAGAAAATGGATTGAAAACAATGTTGCTTTTGGACTTGAAGAAGAAACAAACATCTTAGAAAATGAAAACTTAGCTGTAGTAGAGGAGGAATAAGGGTGTCACAAACAGAGCGTTACTTAGACCTTCCTTTAGAAGAAGTTATTGGCGACAGGTTCGGTCGATATAGTAAATACATTATTCAAGAGCGTGCACTACCAGATGCACGGGATGGGTTAAAACCTGTTCAGCGAAGAATTTTATATGCAATGTACCGCGAAGGGAATACCTTTGATAAGCCGTTTCGTAAGTCAGCAAAAACGGTTGGTAATGTCATAGGTAACTACCATCCACATGGTGATTCATCCGTATATGAAGCGATGATTCGAATGAGCCAGGATTGGAAAGTGCGTAACTTGCTAGTTGATATGCACGGAAATAACGGGTCGATTGATGGTGATCCTCCTGCAGCTATGCGTTATACGGAAGCTAGACTCTCAAAAATCTCTTCTGAGCTACTACGTGATATCGACAAAGAAACCGTCGACTTCATCCCTAACTTTGATGATTCGGAAGATGAGCCGGTCGTGTTACCAGCGATGTTTCCGAACCTCCTTGCTAATGGATCAACTGGTATTTCAGCGGGATATGCAACAGATATCCCGCCGCATCATCTAGATGAGGTCATCGATGGCGTTATTATGCAAATGGAGAAGCCTGAGACGACGTTAAATGAACTAATGAATGTCATTAAAGGCCCAGATTTCCCAACAGGCGGAACCGTTCAAGGTATTGACGGCATTCGTCAAGCGTATCGAACTGGAAAAGGTAAAGTCATTGTGCGGGCTAAGACTGAGATGGAAGAATTACGTGGTGGTAGGCAACAAATTACAATCACAGAGATTCCTTATGAAGTCGTTAAAGCAAATTTAGTTAAGAAAATGGATGAGCTCCGCTTTGATAAAAAAGTAGACGGTATTGCTGAAGTTCGTGATGATACCGACCGTACAGGCTTACGTATTGTCGTCGAACTAAAAAAAGAAGCAGACGCGCAAGCCATTCTGCATTATTTATTGAAAAATACCGATCTTCAAGTAACATATAATTTCAATATGGTCGCGATTCACAATAAAACACCGAAGCTTATGGGCTTACAATCACTCATACAAGCTTATATCGATCATCAGAAAGACGTTGCCACTCGGCGTGCAGAATATAACCTAAAAAAAGCAAAAGACCGTCAGCATATCGTAGAGGGCTTGATTAAAGCAATCTCCGTTTTAGATGAAGTGATTGCAACGATTCGTTCTTCCAAAGATAAAAAAGATGCTAAAGCTAACCTTATTAAAGAATTTGTTTTCTCAGAAGCTCAAGCAGAAGCAATCGTAACGTTGCAGTTATATCGTTTAACGAATACGGATATTACAACACTAGAGGAAGAAGCAGCAGACTTAGAGCGTCGCATTCATGAATTGGAAGCGATTCTTGGTAGTGAGAAAAAGCTTATCTCTGTGATTAAGAAAGGCCTTCAAACAATTAAGAAGCAATTTGCTGATCCAAGACGGACTATTATTAAAGATCAAATAGAAGAGATTAAGATTAATATGGAAGTCCTGATTGCATCTGAAGACGTGATGGTGACCGTTACGGAGGAAGGATACGTGAAACGAACAAGTATCCGTTCTTATACCGCATCAAACGGGGAACCACCAGGGATGAAAGAAGGTGACCGTTTACTCGATCGACTTGAGATGAATACGACGGATACGTTGCTTCTCTTTACGAAGCTCGGCAGTTATCTATATGTTCCTGTTCATCAGTTACCGGATATACGTTGGAAAGACAATGGACAACATATCGCAAACTTAGTCAGTCTTGATCGCGATGACTGCATTATGAAAGCGATGGCTGTGAAAGAATTTTCTGAGTCGGAGTCACTACTATTTATTACGAAACATGGTATGGCCAAACGTTCTCAACTCTCGCTTTATCAAGCTCAACGTTTTTCAAAACCACTCATGGCATTGAAGCTAAAAGGCGATGACGAGGTTATAGCGATTATGAGAACGAAGGGAGAGCAAGATTTGTTTATCTCTACACACTTAGGCTACGGGTTATGGTTTGGTGAGGATGAAGTAAGTCTTGTTGGACAAAGAGCCGCTGGAGTTAAGGCCATTAACTTGAAAGAGAATGATCAAGTGATCGATGCATGCTCCTTTAATAAAGGAGAAAAAATTGATCTATTTATCGTTACACATCGCGGAGCTGTTAAGAGGATGGTGAACACCGAATTCGATCGATCCTCGCGCGCAAAACGAGGACTTGTGATGTTGCGCGAATTAAAAGCAAATCCACATCGTCTTATTGCGTGTAAGAAAGTAACGAACCAAACAGAGATTGAATTACTGACTGAAAAAGGGTTAAGAGAAACCATTCGACCATTTAGTTATCGCAACAGCGATCGTTATTCAAACGGATCATTTGCTGTTGATATACAACGAGATGGTTTAGTGATTGAAGTGTGGCAGCATCAAACGAGTGGCAAAAAAGACGCATAAGAAAAAGCTGAACCAATTCTGGTTCAGCTTTTTTATACTTCTTTCGCCCATCCTTCTTTGATAAAACGCATGATTGAGTGGACGACACCAATATCATACATAATAACAATAAACACTAAAATGACAGGACCAATCAATAATCCAAGAGCGCCAAATAATTGCAACCCAACAAAGAGCGACACTAATACAGCAACAGGATTTAAATTTAAGTTAGAGGAAAGAATTTTCGGCTCAATTAGTTGCCTCACAATGACGATAATGCCGTATAAGATCGACAATCCAATTGCCTGAGTCAACTGACCAGTAATGAACAAATAAACAAGCCATGGAACAAGAATCGTACCAGTTCCTAAGTAAGGGAGCAGTTCAGCAATGCCGATAACAACGGCTAATGTGATAGCGTGCTCTACATTCAAAATGAACAGACCGATTAAGACGATTACACCAGTAATCACCATCATAATCACTTGTGCTTTCACAAGTCCCCATAAGCGGTGGCGGACAGCAATCCAAAAATTCTTTAACATAACTAATAAAGAAGCAGGGACCGCATGACGAAATCGTTCTTGATAAAAATTCCATTGCTTACCCATAAAATAAATACTCAACACCATAAAAATAAAAGCGACTAAAAAAGTAGGTACTCCTAATAAAATATGGGTGATTCGATCGACAATTCCTTGACCAACTTGACCGAGCATACTGCCGACTTGAGACCCAAGTTGAACAATACTTTGCCTTAATGCTTCTTGCTCTTCATAGGTAAAGGTATTAAAAACCCCTAAGATTTGCTGCCAGAAGGGGAAGATGACCTCATTGAAATAGAGCTGAAAAGAAACAGAAGACGATTCAATCCATCCAGGAATCTGAGCAAAGAAAGTTTGGAGACTATAAATTATAAGAAAAACAGTCCCAGTTACCACGGAACTCACGAGAACAATGCCTACAAGTAAGCCAAAAAAACTGGAAAAACCTGTGCTGATTTTAAATTTCTTTTGCATAAATCGAACACACGGCTGCAAGAACCAGGCTAGAAATGCAGCGATCCAAAACGGATACGTAACAGAAAAAACTTTTATTACAAGCCAACTAAGACCAATAATAGCAAGTACAATGACTAAAGTCCGAAGCATCATCCAACCATGTTCACGGGTCATAGTATAGTTCCTTTCATAACGTAATAGAGGGACTGAATTGGTAACATACTCCAATTTTATTGTAATTCTCGTTAATAGCACTGTCAAATAACAGGATGAAGGACAAGCGTCGTACTAAATCATATGCACAGAAGTCAAAATCATACGAATTAAGTTTGATATTAAAACAAAGAAATAGATGAAGTAGTACATAAAAACATTATGTAAACTTACGAAAGATAAGATGATTACAACAGTTCATAAGGTCTTTAAGTAAGCTTGCATCTGTAGAGCGATTGTAAAGCGACAAAAATATTGACTATAGTCAATATTTGAAGTTAGTAATCAATAGTTAGTCCAGTCAATTGATAAAAAACTGATCATCTAATAAATATGTTATCTCATTAAAATTGATCTCCCGTCTCAAAACTTAAAGTTTACTTAGGCTGTGATACAAGATTCATGATATTTTTATTGGTTCCGATAATATATATTATGTCTACTTCTTTTTTCTCCGATTTTAAAGGCTTATCCACTTCAAGTTCCTATAACAACTGTTTTTGCAAATTCTCATTCCGGTGTCTTGTAAACTCTTACTCCAACAATACTATTTTCATACATTACCTCTTGTCCTTGATCTTCCTCTGCAACCGTCACAGTAGTATCTATCACTTCCTGCTCCTGCGCACTTTGATTAGAAAAACACCCAGTAATAAGTAAGACCAAACTAAGAGAAGAAAAAAGGAGAAATGTTAATACGATCTTTCGTTTTATCATGCTCAGATCTTTACTGATCAACATTCTTTATAGCTCCTTACTCTGAAATTACTTGCTAAAATAGGTTAATACAAATCTATAATTCACCTAAGCTTACTTTTTGTTCTCTCGAGGTTTCTTTCCGCATCTTCATAATTCATATTGATATCAGTTAAAATATAGAGGTACATACTTTGTTGTGCCTGTTGCTTCAATAACTTAAATACAACTGGCTTCTTTCGTTGAATAATTGACATAAATTCAGCTGTAGGCGTGGGCAATGACTTTGGCTTTGTTCTTATAATGTTTTTCAAAAAATTTTTAAATTCATACAAAGAGTCAATTGAATCTGGACTTTTCAAAAGTAACTCAAATTTTTTTATAACTTCTTTCAGATCAGGTTCATTATATTTCATAACTCTTTCTCCTTAAAACATACAATTTGATATGATAATGTATATAAAAATTTAAATAGGGGGTGACTATAGTAATTTCCGCTTTCAAAGTCTATTCTTCAACACTGGATTTATCTCTAACCTTTAACTCTTCTATAATATAGACGATCTTCATTTTAATCTCTGACGTTTTTTCAAACTCAAAGGCATTTCTTGCAAATTTAAGTTCATCCATTAAATAGTCATATCGCTCTGTTAATTCACCAATCGTTTTTTCTGATAACTGCATCATTTTTCTTATATCAGGTTCTTCATTATACATTGAGATTACTCCTTTCATGGATGTTCGTATATTTTTCAATATTTTCAGACTCAACATATTACAAATAGTAAATTTTTCCTTTGAAAATAATAAAGGTGGATACCCTAAAAAAACAGATATCCACCCATATCAGTTTCTTTCGGCAACCCGGCTACCATGGTTATTTCACTTTAGGCCCGCGGCTTTGCGTCCTTATTTTTCAATAAGTTTGCTATTATCGTAAAACAGTCTTTTATTATTTTTTTGAACTTAATACTATTATATTACATAAACATGTCAAAAATCTATTATTTCTGACAAAAAACGAGTTTTTTCACATTCCATCTATTTGGGTTTGGTGACTGTCCCCCAGTTAGATACAGCATTAGTGTGGTGGGGGGTTTGACACCATAGCCTCATCCCAATTCAGCCTTCTATACAATTTCTGTTCGTCAGTTCGGGATTTTGCCTCCAAGTTATCACCCATGCCGGGCGCACCATGCAAAAAGGGGAAAGCATTAGCTTTCCTCTTAAGTAAGATTTAAAATGAATTAGTTGCCCCGCCATCAACTACAATGATATGTTATTATTAATTGAACGATAATTTAGTAATTTAGACGATAACTACTCACTTTAAACAATAAATTATATCACCTAGCAATAAATCCTCCCTTTAGAACATTCACTATGTATTATGTAAACTTCTATATGGTCCATCTGGTCTATGTAATTATCTTGTCTTATCAATCCGCTGCACGAGTATTCTCTAGCTATCTATAATAGGTTCCTCTTCTTCCCATTCCAGAAAACCATCACTTGTTATTATCAATCTTAGTAAATAGAGCATAAAGAATAGCCCTCTTTTAAAAGAAAAAAGGGCTATTTCTCTATTATCTCGCAAATTCTCCACTTGTATTTAATAACCGCTCTCTTGCGGCCACATACTCTTGGTGCAGTTTATCAATATATTCTCTGGTACTAGTTACCTCTTTAATTGCTCCAATACCTTGACCACTACCCCAAATATCCTTCCAAGCCTTTGATTTTCCTTCTCCCCCAAAATTCATCTTAGATGGGTCACTTTCCGGTAGTGCATTCGGGTCCAAACCAGCAGCGCGGATGGATGGGGCAAGATAGTTCCCATGGACACCAGTAAATAGATTGCTATTGACGATGTCATCAGAAGTACACTCAATAATCGCCTGTTTATATTCCTCGATCGCTCGAGCTTCATGTGTAGCAATAAAGGGTGAACCAATATAAGCAAAATCTGCACCCATGGCTTGAGCAGCAAGGACTGCGTTTCCATTGGCAATAGAGCCAGCCAAAGCTAATGGTCCAGTATACCACTCACGGATTTCTTGGATTAATGCAAACGGGCTCTTGTCCCCTGCATGTCCGCCAGCTCCTGCTGCGACTGCAATCAACCCATCCGCTCCTTTATCAATGGCTTTGTGTGCAAACTTATTATTAATGACATCGTGAAAAACAATTCCACCGTAGCTGTGTGCGGCGAGATTGACCTCTTCACGAGCACCAAGGGAAGTAATGATAATAGGAACCTTATACTTTACACATAATTCCATATCTTGTTCCAATCTATCATTGCTCTTATGTACGATTTGATTAATCGCAAAAGGTGCTGCTGGTCTCTCTGGATTTTGTGCATTATAAGCTGCGAGTTCTTCAGTAATTTCCGCTAGCCATTCATCTAGCTGAGAAGCAGGCCTTGCATTCAATGCAGGCATGGAGCCAACAACCCCAGCTTTACATTGCTCAATTACGAGCTTGGGATTACTAATAATGAAAAGCGGTGAACCGATAACGGGCATTCTCAAATTGTTTAAAACTGACGGAATGTTTGACATGTCTCTTAAATTCCTCCATTTATGTAAATTTAAATTAATTCATAACAATCATTTCTAAGTTTAATATAATAAAGTCGTTAGCTTCCTTATGAAATATTTACTTCTAGAAGAGGCATTTAATTCCCTTCATTTGACTCTATTAAATTCATACCTTTTGTATCGGACCATAGATACAATACCAAGAATCGGTCCAATCGCTAAACAGGCAAAGACCCACTCCCAACCAACTAACCTCTGAATAATAGGTATTAGGTTGATAGAAAATATAGTGATTAGGAAACCAATGCACATTTGAAAAGTAAGAGCTGTTCCTACATACTCAACTTCTGCTACTTCTGAAACGACGGCAGAAAATTGGGCAGAATCTGAAATGACAGACATTCCCCAAATGATAGAAAGGCTTAGAGTTAACCATATATATTGACCAAAAGTAAAACCAATCAAGATACAGCAAATAGCACTGATAAACATAGAAATAATGGTTAAGTTGGCTCTTCCAATTTTATCTGAGACTAGTCCACCTACTACACTACCAATTCCCCCTGCAATTCCGATTGTAATAAAAGAGGATAGAGCAATAAACCAAGGAGAAATAAATGGTGAATAGCTTGTAAAACTAGCAGTCAAAAAGATAGGAATCCACGTCCACATCGCATACAATTCCCACATATGCCCAAAGTAACCGTAGTTCGCAAGCATGACTGGTTTATTCGATACTACCTTTTTAATTAATTTAAAAGAGAAAGGTAATTTCTTAGTTGTTACTGGAGCATCTTCTAAAACCCAACGGACAATAATGGCTGCCAGTAGTGCTAATAGTGAACTACAAATTATCACTAATTGCCAATTTAAAGAAGTAGAGAATATCACAATAAAATGTGGCAAAGAGGACCCTAGAGTTAATGCGGCTATTAGTATACCAATAGCAAGCCCACGCTTTTTTGGAAACCATTGTGATAAAATTTTTACAGCTATCGGGTATACACCAGCCAGTGATAAACCAGTTAATATCCTAAGTAGGATACCGATAAAAGCATGATCTACTAGTATAATTGAGACATTAAACAATGCGCCTAGAAACGCTGAAACGGCAAAAACCTTTCGAGGATTAAAACGATCTGCTATCCCAAAAGTTGAACTAACTAATGCACCTATTACAAAACCAATTGGGACAGAAGCAGATAACCATGCTTCTGAATTGGAGGTAAGATTCCATACTTGAATGAGTTCGGTGGATATAACGGAAGCACTAAACCACAAGCTTAATGCGCATAATTCAGCTATTCCAATCCATACTAACGCTTTCCATGAACCTCGAATCATCATATCTCCCCCTGTTGTATCACAAAAAGTTGACCTAATCACATCTCTGTGTCAGGTCAACTTTTTTCTTTAACTCACTTTTTCTTTTTTAAGTTCTATTTTTGATTTTACTTGATTTATTTCTTTCAAGTCTTTGTTTAACGCCTTCACTAGTCCATAACACATGACAAGAATAATTATGGTTAAAGGCAATGCACTAACGATAATCGCTGTTTGGAGTCCTGCTAGACCTCCTGAAGCCATTAAGACGCTTGTTGCTGCAACTAGAATGATTCCCCATGTAATCTTTACTTTACTAGATGGGTTTAGGCTTCCCCCCGTTGATAACATCCCTAGTACGAACGTTGCTGAGTCGGCTGAAGTAACAAAGAACGTTGTAATCAAAGCAATCGTTAATACAGAAAGAATTGCTCCTAGTGGCAATTGCTGATAGACATAGAATAACGCTGTTTCAAGTGATTGATTAGATACATCTACTCCTTGCGTCAATTCAAGGAAGATCCCTGTTCCACCGAATACAGTGAACCAAATCGCGCATACAAGCGATGGCACTAGAATCACGGCTATTGTAAATTCACGGATCGTTCTACCTTTAGATACTCGAGCAATGAACATTCCGACAAATGGAGTCCAAGAAATCCACCATGCCCAGTAAAAAACTGTCCACCCTTGCGTCCATGCTGCTTCCGTCTCATCAAATGGTGATAATCTTAACCCCATTGGAATGAAATTCTGGATATAGCCACCTAGACTTGTTGTGAACATATTCAATATAAATAACGTCGGTCCTAAGATCAGCACCGCTAAAACTAATAACACGGCAAGCGACATATTTATGTTACTTAAGTATTTGATCCCTTTTGAAATCCCAGTGTTAGCTGAGATGATGAAGAGAACGGTGATAATGCCCATAATTAACATCTGCACGCCAAAGTTATTAGGAATTCCAATTAAGTAAGATAATCCGGCATTTATTTGCTGTGATCCTAGACCAAGAGATGCTGCGACTCCGAATAATGTAGAGAAAATTGCAATAATATCAATTGTATGACCAATCGGTCCCTTCACTTTATCTCCTATTACAGGGTAAAGTGTTGCGCTCATTAAACCAGGTGCACCTTTTCTAAACTTTTGATAGGCAAGCGCCATAGCAACGATTGCATAAATCGCCCATGCATGAAGTCCCCAGTGTAGCCAAGTGTAGCGCATTCCCATGACAGCTGAGGTTTCCGTTCCTCCCTCTCCCATTGGTGGAGTTGAAAAATGTGAGATCGGTTCAGATACTCCGTAAAATAAAAGACCGATTCCCATACCCGCTGAAAATAGCATCGCAAACCAAGTTGGACGACTATATTCAGGTGTTGAATCTGGTGAGCCTAATTTAATTTTACCAAACTTACTAAAGATCATAAACGCAGCAAACAGTAAGAAAAAGGTTGCTACGAGCTGATAAAACCAGCCAAACGACTCTAAAACAAACGATTGGGCCGCATTCATCGCCAAGCCTAATTGATCAGGTATGACAACCCCTATTACTACAAACAAAGCTGCAATCCCAACAGAAATCTTAAAAACGATATTATCACTGTTAATAGTAAACACTTCCTATAATTTTTTAGGTATTAAGCACATCATGCAAAACACCTATATATTAAACCATAGAAAGTATGTTTCAAGAAAACCTTATAGTTCTCTATTAGACCGACAATAACAGTGTATTCGTTGTTTATCATACATTAAGAGAAGATTATTTAGTTTTACACTAGAATTGTCGAAAATACTGCTGAATCATCATTTTCATTCCCTTAAATTTAACAAATAGTTATTTATTGGTTTACTTGTATAATAAACTTGATTATCATTGCCTATCCCCACTTCCTTTTCACATCAATAAATGATATAGTTATCTAGCGATGAGCTCATTTGCATAAGACGAGATTGACACGCTTTTAAGCAAAGCACAATGTGGTGTGCTGTCTCTCGCCGCAAAACGCATAAAAAGACGTCCTTTTGGATGTCTTTTTTTTATGTAATGATTTACCCTCCCAAAAAATATATTATAATAATTATATCGACTGAAAATGAAAAAAATCACGGCATTACACTCTAATATTTTTATATCGGTATATCAATATCAACAATCATCCGTCTTATTTATTGATGTTCGTCCTATCTTCATCATAATAAAGAAGCAGCAGGATGATTTTTCCTGCCGCTTTTTTATATATTTAAAAGAACCCTTGCGCCTCATTACTATAACTGACTAGTAAATTCTTCGTCTGTTGGTAGCTATTGAGCATCATTTTGTGATTCTCTCGTCCGACGCCTGACATTTTGTATCCACCAAACGCTGCATGGGCTGGGTAGGCATGGAAGCAGTTCGTCCACACGCGACCTGATTGAATGTTGCGTCCCATTCGGTAGGCGGTGTTCATGTCTCGTGTCCAAACTCCTGCACCTAGACCGTAATTCGTATCATTGGCAATAGCTAGAGCCTCCTCTGTATCTTTAAAGGTTGTAACAGACAGAACAGGTCCAAAGATCTCTTCTCTAAAGATTCTCATGTTATTATGGCCTTTAAAAACGGTAGGCTTGACGTAATAGCCATCTTGGAAATCGCCTGATAGATAGTTTCTACCTCCGCCAATCAAACACTCTGCTCCTTCTTTCTTTCCGATCTCCATATAGGACAGAATTTTGTCTAATTGTTCCTCAGAAGATTGTGCTCCCATCATTGTTTCTGTATCAAGAGGGTTACCCGTTTTAATTTCTGCAATCCGCTTCATCGCTCGATTCATAAATGCATCATAGATTGATTCATGGATTAACGCTCGAGATGGACACGTGCAGACTTCCCCTTGATTTAAAGCAAAGAGTACCATTCCTTCTACCGCTTTATTTAAATACTCATCATCCTTGTCCATCACATCTTCAAAGAATATATTTGGAGATTTCCCGCCGAGTTCTAAAGTCACAGGAATAAGGTTTTCAGACGCATACTGCATGATAAGGCGTCCGGTTGACGTCTCACCTGTAAAGGCTACTTTTGAAACTCGTTTACTTGTTGCAAGTGGTTTGCCTGCTTCAAGGCCAAATCCGTTTACTACATTCAGCACACCTCGTGGAAGTATGTCTCCTATTAGCTCTAACAAGACAAGAATCGATGCTGGTGTTTGTTCAGCGGGTTTTAAGACAATGCAATTTCCGGCAGCTAAGGCTGGTGCTATTTTCCACGTAGCCATTAACAGAGGGAAGTTCCAAGGGATAATTTGCGCTACCACGCCAAGTGGTTCCTGAAAATGATAGGCTACCGTATCTTGATCAATTTGACTTATTGCTCCCTCTTCTGCGCGAATGACTCCAGCGAAATAACGGAAATGATCAATTGCCAATGGTAAATCAGCATTCAATGTTTCACGAATCGCTTTTCCGTTATCCCATGTCTCAGCGACCGCGAGCATTTCTAGGTTTTCTTCCATGCGATCAGCAATTCGATTAAGGACTAGGGATCGTTCGGCAACTGATGTTTTCCCCCAAGTCTCTTTTGCCGCGTGTGCTGCATCAAGTGCTAGTTCAATATCTTCAGCTGTTGAGCGCGGAACTTCACAGAATGATTGACCAGTCACAGGGGTGATCGCCTCGAAATATTGACCTTTCACAGGGGCTGTCCATTCTCCCCCAATAAAATTCCCGTACTTTTCCTTAAAACTCACTAAAGAATTGATGTCATTTGGTTTTGCGTAAATCATCTATACCTTCCTCCCAGAACATAACAAATTTTTAAACGAACAACTACCAATAAGTGAAACGCTTACACTATTAGTATATGAGTGATAGATTTTAATATGACTAGTAAAAATAAAGAGCCACGCATCACCATGCATGGCTCTTAAAAATAAAAACTATGATTTTAGTACTTCTTTTAACTGAGCATTCTCTGCAAATCTCTTCGTCACTTTCTCCTCGACTTCAACATTTGGAATCAGTGGTGGAGCATGGTGGGGTTTAATGCGTGCGTCGATGATTAGGTTGTCACAACCCCAATGCTTATGGACAGTTGAACTATTTACCCCATACATGTCATGGGAAGGATTGCTGCGTGTAAATGTCGCCCATAGGAAGTTGCTAAATGTTTCACTCATGAATGTGCTGTCATCACACACAATGATTAACGGACAGTCTGCAGGCGAGCCTTTTTTATCGATAGCTGTGCTAAGATCATTCATTTCAGATTCAGCTTGATCGTATGATTCGAATTTTGATGCTTCTAAGGCAACTACTCCTGGCATGATCATGTTTGGATTCGTAAAACCTTGAAGATCTCGTAATGCCTCTGGTACATCTTCGCATAAATCTCTTATTTTATCTCCACAAGCAGCGATGACCACCTTGCTACCTGTGTTTAATCCCGTTCCCGAATAATCTAGCGTATCAATTGTTGTGTTCGTTTGGAAATGAAGATCGCGATGCAAATGAATACGCTCGAGTATATAAGCGAGAAATTCTTGTTCATTATGAGTCGTAAGTGGTGTTTCTTCCTCTGCTGCAATAAATAGATACTTTGCTAGACTTAGTTGACCTGTACCAAGAATGCGATTAGAAATCGTCAGAAGCTCAGCTGGTTGCTTCACTTTTTGATATGGCGTGTAACGTTCACTGCCAATGGCAAATAATAATGGATGCACGCCAGCTGCATCTACCGCATGGACTTCTTTTACACCAGGAATCTCTTCTTTGACGGCATCCCCTGTCAATTCGTGAATCAAATCACCAAAAGCCGTATCTTCTTGCGGTGGTCGACCAACCACAGTAAATGGCCACACTGAATTTTCTTTTGCATACACTTTGTGTACATTCATTAATGGAAACTCATGTGTCAAACTATAATAACCTAAGTGGTCACCGAATGGTCCTTCAGGCTTTGTTTGACCAGGATGAATCTCCCCTGTGATCACAAAGTCAGCGTCGTGACTAATGCAATACCCATCGACATAGCTGTAACGGAAGCGGCGACCCGCAAGCATGCCCGCGAAGGTCATTTCACTTAATCCTTCAGGAAGTGGCATCACAGCTGATAATGTATGAGACGGATGACCGCCAATAAAGATGCTAACTTTTAAAGGTTGACCGAGCTTTGTTGCTTTTGCTTGATGGACACCAATTCCACGATGGATTTGATAGTGCAAGCCGATTTCTTTATTTAATTCATAATCGTTCCCACTTAACTGTACACGGTACATCCCTAAGTTCGCATTCATAATACCAGGTTTTTCTGGGTCCTCTGAATAAACTTGGGGCAACGTAACAAAAGCACCACCATCTTCAGGCCAATGCTGAATTAACGGCAGGTCTGAAATTTGAATTTCTTTAAATTCATTAGGAAGTTTAGCTTTCTTTTGTGGCAGCGCTTTAGACGCACCAATCCCTACACCCACATGCTTAAATGGGTTCTTTAACGCACTCATTGGATCATTTCTTAATCCAATAATATCTTGTGTTGTTTTCCATGTCTTACGGAACATATACTTACTTCGCTCTACCGTACCAAATAAATTAGAAACCGCAGGATAATTAGAGCCTTTGACATTTTCAAATAAAATTGCTGGTCCTTTTGCTTCAAAAACTTTCATATGAATCGACGCCATCTCAAGATGAGGGTCGACTTCTTCTTTTATTCGGATTAATTGTCCACTTTTTTCTAGGTCTAAAATACATTCTTGTAAGTTTTGATACATTGTAAGTTAACTCCTATTTCTATGTCATCATCGCTATTTATTATACCTTTTCCACTTGCTTGTGTCTTGTAAGAAGGTGAATGTTCATTTCGTTGTTAAAATTTATCAACGCAAAAGCTATTAATTAAAGAAGCTACCCGCTAAAGGGCAGCTTCATTGGTTTCTTTGGTGACAAGGCTCATAACCACAAAGGCGACGAGTGATAACAGAATCGGAAAGACTACTGTGTGTACACCGAATACATTGGGTGCAAACGTATGGATGAGAATATAAGTAGATACCCCAACGATCATGGATGATAGGGCGCCGTATTTATTTCCTCGTTGCCAATACAGACCCATAATAACAGGCCAGATAAAGGCGGCCTCTAATCCGCCGAACGCGAATAAATTTAACCAAATCAATAGGTCAGGTGGGCTTAGTGCCAACATAAATACGAGTACACCGAGAATTGACGTCACAGCAATCGTTACCTGTTTTACTTTTTTGTTGCTTGCTTCTGGCTTAATATAGTTTAAATAGACATCCTTCACGACAGTTGAGCTAACTAATAATAGAAGTGAATCAACCGTCGACATAATAGCAGCCATTGGTGCCGCTAACACAATTCCAGCAAGCCATGGTGGTAACACTTCAAGCGTAATGAGCGGCATGACCGAATCAGCCACTTCAATACCAGGCAAAATGGGACGAGCAAATACGCCAATTAAATGCATCCCTAACATAATGAAACCAACAACAATTGTCCCTGTAATAAGGGCACGGTGCATAGCTTTAGCATTTTTATAAGACATCGCACGCACGGTCACTTGAGGTAAGGCAACGACACCAACCCCCACTAAAATCCAAAAAGAGGAGACATAAGCTGGAGTTAAACTGCCATCATGTCCATACGGTGTGACAAGATTCGGATTCTCAGCAATTAAGTCTTGGATAATATTGTTGATTCCGCCTCCAGCAATAATGGTTCCAATTAAAATAACGAGAGTCCCAAACACCATCACAACCCCTTGGATTGTATCTGTTAAAGCAACGGCGCGGAAGCCTCCAATTATCACATAAAACAATACCGTAATCGCAAACAAAAATAATGCGCTAGTATACGAAAGCCCTGTGAGCGATTCAATTAAACGAGCTCCACCGACCCATTGTGCGGTCATGGCGGAAAATAAGAAAATAATAATACTAAACGATGAAAAAAGAACGACCCATTTACTCCCGTATCGTTTTCTTAAGAAATCAACGAGGGTAATCGCTTCGTACTTTCTTGCATAGATCGCAAATTTCTTTCCGAGAACCATTAGTACAAAATAGCCAGTCGCCACTTGAGCCATAGCAAGCAGCACCCAGCCAAGACCTTGCGTATAAGCAATTCCAGGCCCTCCAATAAAGCTTGAAGCACTTCCATATGTAGCAATCATCGTCATGGCCAAGATAAATCCTCCAAGTTCTCTACTGCCAAGAAAGTACTCTTGAAGAAAATGATCGGACTTCTTGATATAACGTGAGGACCAATAACCGACGACAAAGATCGATAATAAAAAAATAAATAGAGGAATGATGACAGGCCAGTTCATTCAGTGCCATCCTCCTTCTCATCATCAAACGAGACATCTGTAAAAAATCCCTTGACGACAATAATCACGAGAACAACCATGACAAGGAAGCCAACGACACAGCTATAGAAAAACCATGCCGGCAGTCCAAAGACATAGGTATACTCTTCGACCGGTTTTGATCCTAACCCATAAGCAAACCCGTACCACCAAGCAAAATTAAAAAGTACAAGAATGACCCCGATCCACGCTTCGCGATGAGCAATTTTAAATCTTGGGTCTTTTGGGTCTATTCGATTATTTGACATAACCTACTCCTTTCAAACGATATACGACATGATGAAACTCCCATATATTATACATGGATTTGATGGTTAACCAATGATTTTATCTGAATGAAACAAAACCAGCCTACTCATACTATTTTTAGGGGGGATTGCCATTCGTACTTTATTGTATCTACCAGTCATACTCTTTGTTTTTTCTATCATGCCAAGTAACGAGCATTTATCGATCACTTTTGAACAGGATACCCTTGTGTCCATCCACCGTGAAGAATTTTTCGATCCTTATCTTGGTCGCTCGATCATTGACCAAGACAAATATGAAGAACTTGTCGAAAGCGTAGAAAAGCAAGTCTATGTCGAGCCTGTTAACGCTACTCTTGATCCACATGGTCAACTCGTTTCTGAGGAGATTGGATATAAATTAAATCGTCGGGCCTTTGATGAAGCATTTTATTCATACTTTTTTGGGACAGGTCATGCCAGCTTTGAAGTACCAAGATATAAGCTTTATCCTAAGGTAGATCAGACTCTCTTACAATCGCTACGTACGGAGGCAATTGGTGCGTACGCGACGTATTACAATACATACAATCATGAGCGCGCACATAATATCGCACTAGCAACCGAAGCGATTAACAATCATGTTGTTTTTCCTGGTGAAACGTTTTCCTTTAACACCGTTGTCGGTAAACGTACGGTGGAGCGTGGGTATTTACTGGCACCTGTTATTGTAAGAGGAGAGTTGACAGAAGGAATCGGTGGCGGGATTTGCCAAGTGTCCTCGACGCTGTTTAATGCAGCCGATCGCGCAGGAATGGATATTATTGAGCGCTATACACATTCCAAGCGTGTCACCTATGTTCCACCTGGGAGAGATGCAACCGTCAGTTGGTATGGGCCTGATTTCGTCTTTCAAAATAAACAAAATCAGCCGATCTTGATTATAGCCAAAACGTACAATGGGACGTTACTTGTGAAACTTTCTTCCTCTGAAAAAATTGATTATGAACCAAGAAACGTTCCGAAAGCACCAAATAAGTTACCACCTGAGGTTGATGCTCAACTGTAAACAAAGAAGCCTTCTAAAATTAGGAGGCTTCTTTGTTTCTTTTGATTAAATGGGCGAATGAATGATCGTCCACTCGCTCGTTGGGGATTCTCGTTTAAGTCGGAATGTAAAGGTCTGTTCGTGCTCACTCTTTCCTTGGTATTGAATCAAAAAGGTAAATGGTACTTCTACTAAAAGTTCACTATTAATCGTTGGCTCGAATTGTTTGACCACACGAATGACTTCAATCTGTTCGAGCATGTCTTTGGTGATATGTTTTTCACCATCATATACGAGAGATGAGAGATCAATGTCATTATGGTTCACTGCCGTCATAAGTAGTTGAACAACATTTTCAGGAGGTTGTCCATGAACAAAGGGTTCTAACAGTCCTGCTGCTTTATATACCATCACTTGATGAGAGAGATCTAAACTTTTCGTTCTATGAGTGACACTTCCCTCGTAATGAATACAAAAATGACCAGGAAATCCATTGGCTAACGCTCCCCCTCCGTGCGGCATTCCATGCATCGACGCAGCGATCATTCGTCCGTTATGTTCAACTAAAATGGCGCGACGCTTCCAACTCCATTTTCCATCATAAATGGTTTTCATTATTTCAGTATCGGTCTTCGTGAGTGGTTGAACATCCGCGTGTTGACTGCCTGCTCGTCTTTGCGCATGGAACTCTAACCCTGTTTCTAGGTCAGTTACTTTAAAGGATATGTAACGAGGAATCCATTGATCAGCCAATTCCCATTCCACTAATTCCCCAAAGTGTTTCTTTTCCATGCCCTCATAATAACGAGAGAGCTTCTTTAAGGCTTCAACATGTTGTAAATCGAGCTTTGATTGTGTATTAATGTCGTAAATATGCTGGTTCTCATCCATAACGTATAAGTGAATCGAATGCTCATCTTCAAAGAGTAGATAACGATTTGAGAAAGGAATTGATTCAATGTGTTCTACCGGTTTCGCATTCTTTAAAATCGTCATGAGTGAATCTGAGTCAATATCTAAGACCGTTTGATGCAAAGACTCTCCTGATGATTTGACGATCAATGAAAGACGATGTTGCTTCTCTTCTGCTACAGAAATCATAGGAACCATCAATATAATAAGGAAACATATGAACCCACCAAAAAAATCTGTTCTCATTTGATTACCTACCTGTTCATTTGATTTATCTTCTATAACTATTTGCAAAACACTTCACAATCAAACTGGATGTTGTTGGAAATTAAAAACCTCTAAACCATTTGGCTTAGAGGAGAGATTGTCATACTCGTTTATTAATAGTGAAATTATCTTCAAGCAACAGCCAGTTTTGCGGGAAATCCCAACCAAGAACCCAGTAGAACAATCCACGTAAGTTATATTCTTTGACGAGATCAAACTTGGCTTGAATGCTCCTGGCATCGTCAAACCACACTTCATGCTGACGCCCTTGTTCATCGATATACGAAAAATACGGTGCTTGTGCGGTTTCATCATATTCAATCGCTGCATTATACTGCAAGGCCAGTTGAATCGCTTGCTGATGATCAATCGCTCTAGCACGCGATTCCCCCTCAACAAAAGGCAACGTCCAATCATATCCGTACAACGGAATCCCTAACATAATCTTGTCATTTGGCATAAGCGATGTCGCATAATCAACCACTCGACGTACTTGATCAATTGGGGCAACTGCTCGTGGAGGGCCTCCTGTCCATCCCCATTCATACGTCATTAAAAAGACAAAGTCAGCCAATTCGCCGTGTGTTGCGTAATCGTGCCCCTCATATAACACTCCTTCCATCCCAGCTTCGACCTGAGGAGCAAGTGCACTTGATAAATAAAAACCCTTTTCATCGAGACGAACTTTTGCTTTTCTCATTAACTCATTATATGCTTCGCGATTCTTCATCCCTAGATATTCTAGGTCAAAGTCTAACCCGAGGTAGCCTCTTTCCTCCATAATCGCAATCGATTCATCAAGAAGTCGATCTTGTAATTCTTCACTTTGTAAGACTTCTGTTGCAAGCTCTGTACTGAAAGCCCCATCTTCAATATTAGTGATTACCATTAACGGAATCGCATCCTGTTGATACGCTGCATTGATGATTTCTTGGTCTTCAATCGGTCGAAGCGTACCATCACGATTCATCTCATAACTAAATATGGTGACAAACGTTAACTTATTTGCTACCTCCCCTACAATCTGAGCAGACTCTTCACCGGTAATATTTAAATCGACATATGCACTTACATCAATACTTGGCTTGTCACGGTATTCGGTCGGGATGTATAGCCGTCTCCATACATAAAGATCTTCTGTTGAATGAATATGGTTCATGGAGACAATACTCTCTGGACTCACTTCATACAGTCTGCTCACTTCCCAAATGTTTTCGTTAGGCTCTAACCAGTGAAATCGTCCTGACGTCGGAATGACTAACGCTTGCCCAATCACTAATCGTTCTCCGTTCGGTAGTTCATTGACATCGATGATTAATTGATAGGGAACATCATACATCTGAGCAATGTCCCATATGGAATCCCCATCTGATACAACATGAATTTGCACGTTTCTTCCTCCTCTCACTTTCCATTCTTTTTTAACCGTATTCAAATTGCACAAATTAATGCCTGACCATTGGAAAGTTTTAGACGAAAATGAACAGACAACCCTCCCGCTTGACCGAGCCGTTAGATTTTGCAATAGTGAAGAAAATAGAGGAGGGATTCGCATGGAAAAAACGTTTCAATTGCATACATCGAGACGTGATCTAATGATTGATATTACAGCTGAAATTGAAGATTGGTTAAAAGAAATAGAGGTCAAGAGTGGTATCATCATCGTTACGTCTCTTCACACGACTGCAGGCATTACTGTAAACGAGAATGCAGACCCAGATGTAAAAACCGATTTTTTAAGAAGACTAGATGAAGTGTACCCGTGGGAACATGCTAAAGATCGACATGCTGAAGGAAACACAGCCGCACATTTAAAAACGAGTACGGTCGGTCATGCTCAAACTTTACTTGTCTCTAATCAAAAGCTCGTACTAGGCACGTGGCAAGGCGTTTACTTTTGTGAATTTGACGGACCGAGACGAGGTCGCTCCTATGTAGTCAAAGCAATCGCTACACCATAAGTACGTCAAAAGAGCCTGCGCATATAAAATTAAGCGCAGACTCTTTTTTTAAGCCATAAATAGTTCTTTTTCTAATTGTTTCATTTCATAAAAGTATCCCTGTCTCTTCATTAATTCATCATAAGAGCCTGATTCAATCATGCTACCATTTTCCATTACAATGATTTGATCCATCTTCTCAAGACCTTGTAACTTGTGACTGATGAGTATGACGGTATCATTTTTAGTCTTGTGGGCGAGGTAATCAAAAATCTTCCTCTCTGTTAGGGCATCAACAGAGGAGGTTGGTTCATCTAATACCCAGAGATGGCCTTCTTTTAAGATCGCTCTAGCTAGGGCTAATCGCTGTTTCTCTCCACCTGATAAGTTTTCTCCTTTTTCAAATACTTGATCTGATAAAGAAAAATGACTTAAGTCAACGATGGTTAAGGCATCACTCATTTGCGTATCCGTTGCTTCTTCACTAGCTAGCGAGAGATTATCTTTAATTGTGCCATAAAAGAAGTGATTATCTTGTAAAACAACTTTGGCAATGTCCCAAATGGATTCTTGGTCGAGTTCGTTCGTGTTTGTTTGATTATAAAATATGTCTCCTCGGTCTGCGGCTTGAATGTTCAAAATCAATTGCATCACTGTTGATTTTCCTGAACCACTTGGACCGACAATCGCTGTTTTAGAACCTTTTGGCAAAGTAAAGCTCACATCTGTTATCGTTTTACGTTCTTCACCTGTGAACGTAAACGATACATTATGAAGTTCAATACTCGGTGCCTCTATTTGTTGGAGCTTTTTCTTAGTAGAAACTGTCTTTTGACTCGACATTTCTTTTTTTACGACAGAGAACAATCGCTTTGATGCACGACGGCTGTCTTCAAAATGAATTGGAACGATCGCCATCGGTGTCGCATTTTCAAATGAGGTTAATGAGATCATGACAAGCATCGCAAGAAACACACCATCTATTTCCCCAATCACGATAAGGTACGCGCCAAGAGCAAGTACCGTCCATGAGATGAGGAGAGCGGTCATTGAATGGAGTGATTGGTTGAATACAGCAGCTTTCCCTTCATTCCGTTGACCCTTAATATAGGCGTCTGAGGACAGTGTTAGTTCATCTTGCTTTTGTTCAAGCTTCTGATACAGCTTCAAATCACGGTATCCATGCAACAGTTCTGTTGCCTCCGTTGAGAGTCTCGCTCGTTCCTCCCGCACAAGATGTTGCTGCCTCTTCTGCATGAACGCAAAGAACGTAGGCAGGACAACACCTGTTAACACTAATCCTAGTAAAAGCAATAGGGCGATGGAAATGGAATAGAACATCGTAAACATCACCGTTGCAAAAAAGACAAGTAATAGCACGATCGGCGGGTAGAAGACTCGTAAAAAGAAGTTTTGTAAACTTTCTACATCACCGACAATCCGTGCGAGTAGATCTCCGCTGCGGTATTTTTGAAAAATATTTGGAGCGAGCGGTTCTAATTTTTCGTAAAAGTTCACACGTAAATGACTGAGAATATTAAAGGTCGCTCGATGGGAGAAGTACCGCTCTCCGTATCGGGCAACAGCTCGTACAATGCTAAATCCTTTTAATAAAGCAATCATGATTGATAAAGCATACAGCGGTGGCGTTAGTGCTGCTTTTGAGATGAGATAGCCACTTGAAGATACTAGGCCGATTGCCGCAAGTCCTGCTACAAAACCAAGCAGAACGGAATAAACGATATCTTTTCGCTCGGTTAAAACAAGCTTGACGATGACAAGTAAATCCTTCATGACTATCTCCCTCCTTGTTGCGTTGTGACCATCTCTTTATACATCTCATTAGACCTCAGCAATTGATCATGAGTACCCTCAGCAATCTTCTCTCCCTGATCGAGCAAAATGATTCTAGTAGCATCCCGAATCGTATGAAGACGATGGGCTACGGTGATCACAGTCGATGTTTTCGCCAATTCTTTAATCGATGTTTGGAGAATACGTTCTGTTCGTAAGTCTAAACCTGTTGTCGGCTCATCGAATAAAATAATTGTTGGTTGTTTTAAGAAGGCGCGGGCAATAGCAATTCGTTGTTTTTCCCCACCAGATAAGCCACGGCCACCTTCTCCAATTTTCGTTTCATAGCCATGCTCTAGCGCACGAACCACGTCATCGACCCCTGCTTTTTTCGCTGCTTCTTCTATTTCTTCTTTCAAAGCACCTTCTCTTTTTCCGATCGCGATGTTCTCAGCGATCGTACCCGAAAAGAGATGCGGGTGTTGAGAAATGTAGCTAACTTGGTCGAACCAGTCCTCTTCTTTATAATCCGTTAACGGGCGATCATTAATTTGAACATACCCACTCGTAGTTGGAATTAATCCAGCAATAGCATGTAAGAAAGTCGTCTTTCCCGCACCACTTCGACCGATGATTGCCACTTGGTCAAACGGAGCAATCGTTGTACTCCCTGCGTTTAACAAAAACGCATCATCCCCGTATGCAACTTGTACATGTTGAAGCCTCATCGTTGGCGGTGTTGGACGTTTTTCAAGCGTTTGTGTTCCCCATTTGATTGGTTCGGACACACGTGCAAGTTCTTCTGAAATTTTCTTTGAAGCACCTATACTCCCTCGCCCAGTGTGAAAGGCACTTCCTAGCTCTTTTAACGACAAATAAAATTCTGGAGCTAGTACGAGGACAAAGAAGGCCGCAAAGAAAGTAATATTTTGAAATACAACGAGTCGTAAACCAACCTCTAAAGCAATTAACCCAATTCCGAGCATTGATATAAATTCAAGCATCAGCGAAGACATAAAGGCGATCTTTAAGACGTCCATCGTCGCATCTTTAAACCCGCGGCTACTCGTTTCAATGGTTAATTTTTGTTGTTTCGCTCGTCCGAATAATTTTAATGTGGTCAGTCCTTGCAATGTATCAAGAAAACGTCCTGAAAACTCAGCTAATTTCTCCATTTGTTCCTCAGATTTCTGCTGGGTTTTTAAACCGATAATAATATAAAACAATGGAATAAACGGTGCTGTAACGATCATAATCAAAGCCGTGTAAATATGTTGAGTAGACACAGCGATTAAAATCATTAATGGAATGATCGATGTTTGAATCGCTTGAGGAATGTACTTGCTGAAATACGAATCGACTTCATCGACCGAATCCATTAACACGCTTATTTTTCGTCCAGATTGGCCTTGAACCGACGTTTGAAGCGGATTCGACGTAAACGCATGGAGCAAAGATTGCCGCAAATCCGCTTTCACTTTCGACGCCATCCTTACACCAAGAAATCCATTGATATAATTACATAGCACACGTGCTAACAAGGCGATGAACAGCCAGCCAAGCAACGGGACAATCTCAGCAAAAGCCGCTCCCTGCAGAAAGACTTGATCAACAATACGTACAATAAAATACGCTTGTGCAACAACGGTGCTTCCGGAGAAGACCGCTGTCAATATTAAAAGAAGTCTTGTTGCCTTATAGGACTTAGCAATTTCTCGAAGTTCTTTCATCTGGCAACTCCTACCTTTTTTAGTCAAATCAAAGTTAGTGAAACAATTCACAATGTCATGAGGTCTATTATATACAATCTGATGAGAAAATGCACACCATCTGTTTGAACGATTTATGAACATCGACTAAAAAGAAAAAAGTTACCCAATGCATGGGCAACTTCTCAATTATTTCTTAGCTTGATGGACTTTAAGCATTTTTCCTTTAACCGTGCGATGTCGCATTTCTTCTAAGACGGTCTTGCCTTTTCCGTTCAATATTTCTACAAAAGAAGCCGTTGCTTCGATAGTGATAATACCAATATCATCCACCGACACGCCTTCAATACTCGTGATCGTCCCAACAAAATCAGCCGCTCTTAGCTTCTTTTGTTTTCCCCCATTGAAATACAACTTTAAAATGTTTTTATTCAAATGGGTAGCTCGGTCGACCTTTAACTCAGGTGATTCAGCCAATTTCTTCAAAAAGGCACCTCTTAAAGAGTCGACTTTTGCTTCAGAAGGACGAGTGTTCAAAGCAATCTCTGTTCCTGTAAATTCTTCAATATCTTCTACATATCGTTCTTCATATGGTGTCATTAGCGTGATGGCTGTCCCAAGTTTGCCTGCCCTGCCTGTTCGACCGATACGATGTACGTAGTTTTCTGGATCTTCAGGAACGTCATAGTTAATCACAAGTGAGATGTTATCAATATCAATCCCTCTACCCGCCACATCCGTAGCAATTAAATAACGGAACGCGCCACGTTTAAAGTCATTGATGACAGCAAACCGATCATCTTGTCTAAGGCCACCATGTAACTTACGGCAAGGATATTTCGATTTTTCTAAACGCATATGCAAGTGATCGACTTCATCTTGCGTATTAGCAAAAATAATACAACTATCCGGATTCGTTACAATCGTTACTTCCTTCAGTAAGTTGAATTTCTGCTCTTCTTCTACTTCAATAATGGATTGCTCAATCGTTGCTTTCTTATCTGTCGATGATAAATCCATATGAATGGGTGCTTTCATATATGATTTTGTAATCTCATCTAACCGCTCTGGGTACGTCGCTGAGAAAAGCATCGTGAGTCTATTCGTTGGTAACTCGCTAATGATTTCATCCATCTGATCTAAAAATCCACGACTTAACATTTCATCCGCTTCGTCAAGAATTAAGTAACGTATTTCTGAAATAGGAAGAGTTCCTTTTTTAATATGGTCAAGCACGCGCCCTGGCGTTCCTGCGACAATATGATTTTTCTGTTTTAATTCAAGTTTTTGACGTTCAAATGATTGTCTGCCAAAGATCGCTGCCGTTTTTACTCGCTTAAAGCGACCGATATTAGTCAGGTCTTCTTTCGCTTGAACCGCAAGTTCTCTAGTCGGCGTTAAAATGAGGGCTTGTGGTTTATTTTCTTCCCAGTCCACAAATTCACATAATGGAATGCCGTATGCTGCTGTCTTACCACTACCTGTCTCTGCTTGGACGATGATGTCTTGTTTGTTTAATGCATGAGGCAATACTTGTGCTTGTACCTTTGTGGGTTCTTGAAATGAAAGCAAATTTAAAGCTCTCAGTGTTTCCTCGGATAAATTAAATGATTCAAATGTTTGTTTACTCATATATTCTCCTTAAAATTCATTTACTAAAAATCTATGTTGCATGTATAGTGTGCACATATTTGGTTATTATAACATTTGAGGGCAGCGATGTTCCTCACAACCATACCCCATCATCTTAGAATGATGCTCACATATAAAATTTGGATGTTAACTGATTGTACCTTTTAAATGAGGTGATTGTGATGTACAGGAACCAGAAATTTCACTAATGTTTTTAACATGAATGAAAATGAGGTGTCTGTGGGAAACAATAATCGTTACGACCCCAGAAGTAAAGTGAGTGGGTAAGGTGAAGGAGATGACCATCTATACGTTGGTCATCTCCTTTTATATTACAACAAGAAGAAACCAATCAACGTTCCAATCCCGCCATACACTAAAGCAAAAGGCATATTTCTAAGCGTAATTCGATATGGATTTTGTTTTGTGTTCATAGACGTCATCGTCACGGTTACCCCGTATGCTCCAACGGTAGCTGTCGCTAGTGCTCCTGTTATTAAGACCATCCCGATACTTAGAGGATTGACCACATCATACAATGGATGTAATGCTTCAATAAGCACACCGATCGTTGCAATAGGGTGAACTCCAATCATACTCATGAGTAAGTACATACCTTGTATTAACAGTAGCACAAGAATGGGTGTTTCTGCTGCAGCGAAGAATGGTTCTTGAATCATCTGTAAGAACGGTGTTTCATTCAAACTACTTGAGAAAAACGCTAATGAAAGAAACAACACGACGAAATTCTGCATGTTATTCGTTCGCATTTTCCATGTTTGAATGCCAATCGCTAAAAAGCTTCGTACACGCCTCATAACAATCGCCCATGCGAAAGCGAATGGTAGAATGACCAATGTTACCGACAAAATAAAGTTTAACTTGAAGGTGTTCCCAATTGAAACAACAAGTACGAGAAACGCTGTTAAAGCAACCAACAGCTTGACGATTTGCAAAGCGATCTTAGCTGGATTGACCTGTTTTGCAGGGCGAAGATCCACAGGATGGTAAGGCAAGGCCTCATACTTCTTTTTCCCCCACACAAAATCAAGAAGAAGAACTAAAAATGAACACAAAAAGAGCCATGGTAAATAAGATAAATAACTTACCCCTGTTGCATCGACAGTGATGGCCACAATAATCTCCATTGGACTCCAACAAAGTGCTAACGCAAATGCGCGTAACGTCGTTTGACTAATAAACGCATCTCGAACCTTCTTTTTCATGGTCGCCAAATTCTTTAGTAACACTTCTTGGGATAATTGGAGTGCTGAAAGATTAATAAATGCACATAGTATATAGGTGGTGAAGGAGCTACGTACATATAATTTTCCCATATCAGAGACATTCGCCTTCATTAAATCATTAATTCTTCGGTCGAATCTACCTGCACGAACAATACTATTCATCCACGGGAGAACGGTCAGAAAGGCTAACAGTGGCATGGTTGACGTGAAATATAAGGGAATTTGATAAAGAGGTAGCCCAGAATACATGTACATTCCTGTACCTACCACAAGAAAAATACAACCTAGAATACGGAATAGCTTACTAGCTCCGGCAAAGGATAGCAAAAACATTGGTATAGCTAAACAGCCGACGACGTAAGTAATGAGGTCACTAGATATAAATGTGTTCACGATATACATGAGCAAAATAAAGGTATAGACAACGTATAATCGGTGCTTTAAAAATGAATTCATCTGATTCCCCTTCTAACCATTTCAACTTTCACATCTCTACACTTTACTCCTATTTATAAATAGAAGCAATGAGAATGTTTCGCATACAGAAATAAAATAGTACTTTTTTATATAGAAATCGTTTTCTATGTAAATAAATAGATATCATTTACTATCGTACTTTAGGATAAAAGCATCATTTCATTCGAGTGGCGAAATAACTAGCATGCTAATAAAGGAATTCATATTAATCTGTTGAATTATGTAAATGTGAAATATTCTAAAAACTAATTGGAGGTTATTCGATTGAAAAAAATGAGAGATGTAGTTTTAAAATCTACACTAGCCAGTGCATTAATCTTTTCTATAGCCGTGCCAGCGGTTATCGCCCATGACGCGCTAGACGAAAGCGGAATTCAAAAGGGAGAGCGTATCGTCTTCTCTAATGAAGAACTATCCACTCTTGGTGAAGCGACCAATAATGGAACTGGTAAAGTGTCAAGCCTAAATGAAGCAGCCTCAGTTCAAATTCAAAAAATTAATGGAGATGCTCAAAACAACACAGCAGACGTTTATGCACATAAAGGGTATGCCTATTTAGGAACTCATACTGCAGGAGGAGCAAACGGTGGTGTCCGTGTATTTGACTTAAAGGACCCATATAATCCTAAAGAAATTTCGTACTTTGCACATGATGATGTACCTGGTACATGGCAAGAAAAAGTCATCGTAAAATCGGTTAACACAGCGAACTTTAAGGGTGATCTAGCAGTCGTAAGTGTTCAACAAAGAAACAGAAATGCTAATACAGCTGGTGGGTTCTTACTATATGATGTAACAAATCCACATGAGCCTCAAAAGCTTGGTTTTTATGAAGTGTTTGATAATGCTTCTGGTACACACGAACTGTATCTAGCTACACAAGGAAATCGAGCTCTAGTTTTTGCTTCAAATCCTTATGTTGATTTTTACAGCAATGGTCAGGAAAAAGATTTCCAAATTATCGATGTATCAGATCCGAGTAATCCAGAAAAAATATGGGAATTCGACCCTCGTGATGTACCAGGCGTAGATCATTCTAATTTTAATGGGTACCACTGGAGTACTCCTGATGGAAAGACAAGAGCTGTGTTTAATCATAGTGTGATTACAGATAATAATGCACAGTATGCTTATGTGTCGATGTGGGATTTAGGAACAGTCATCTTTGACGTCCGTGATCCTGAAAATCCTGTCTACCTCGGACGTACTGACTTCGCTTCTGATCAACAAGGGTCCGCACATTCAGCAGCACTTGCTCGCGGTGGAAATATCTTAATAGAAACGAGAGAAGTGTATGTTCCGGTTCGTACAGGCTATGAAGAATCTTACGGCTACACTCGTATTTTTGATATTAAAGATAAAACAAACCCAAAACTTCTAAGCGAGTTTAAAACTGATTTAACAGAAAAAGTAGAAGATGGAGTGACATTTGCTAATACAGTACATGATCCTAAAGTTCACGGGAACACTCTATATTTAAGTCATTATGCAGGTGGCGTTTATATGGTTGATATTTCTAATCCGAGTAATCCAATTCAAATCGGACAATATTCACCCGATCAGGGAGACGTATGGGGAGTATTTGTCGACCGTAACTACGTACTAGCTTCTGATATGGGACAAGGTTTAAAAGTATTGGTACGAGGAAACAAGCAAAATAAGTAAATGTCATAGTAAAAATAAAAACGGGAGCCATTAGGCTTCCGTTTTTATTGATCAGATATTCCAGCTGATTGAAAAGTTGCCATTTCACTCAGCATTCGCGTTGCTGATTCAATCAGTGGGAAAGCAACAGCCGCGCCCGATCCTTCACCAAGCCGTAGTCCTAAATTAATTAATGGTTCCTTACCTAGGGCTTGTATCGCTGTTAAATGTCCTGGCTCAACCGATTGATGAGAGACGATCATGTAGTGAACGACATTACTTGAAATCTTACTAGCGACTAAAGCTGCGACTGTGGAAATAAATCCATCAAGTATGATCGGTATACGGTGGCTAGCAGCAAAGAGCATTGCACCGGCCATCCCCGCGATTTCGAATCCGCCAACTTTTGCTAAAACATCTATTGGGTCATCGGCAGTCGGCTTTCTTCTTTCAATCGATTGCTTAATGATATCAACTTTATGTACTAAACGCTCACTCGTGATACCCGTCCCAAAGCCAACCAACGAATCAACGGATTTCCCTGTAAGTACAGCTAAGATTGCACTGCTAGCTGTTGTATTGGCAATCCCCATCTCCCCTAAAATTAAGCTTTCAACCCCTTGATTGATGATCAATGATTCTGCTTGTTGCATTCCAATTTCGATTGCTTGTATAGCCTCACGTTTTGTCATTGCATCTTCTCTAAAAAAGTTTCCTGTTCCCATACGGACTTTATCAGTAATGAGTTCTTTATCGTTTATGGTTGATTTAACACCTATATCGACTACCTTCAATGTTGCACCAATCTGCCTGCTAAATACATTAATGGCTGCACCACCATCTAAGAAATTCTGGACCATTTGCTGGGTCACTTCTTGTGGGAAGGCGGATACCCCTTCTTCGGCAATGCCATGATCTGCCGCAAATACTAACACACCAGCTGGTGAAACCTTTGGAAATGGCTTACTTTTCATCTCTGCTAAGTTTACTGCTAGTTCTTCAAGCTTCCCTAAACTGCCTGGGGGTTTCGTAAGTGTTTGAATATAGGAATCTACTTGTCTTCCAACTTCTTTATCTAAGACTGGAATCGTGATCGCGGTTTGCACTTTCATAGATAGGTACCCCTTTCATAATCATTCCATTAATATTTATTGATTGAAGTATAATTCATTTCACCTTTTTATTCAGCAGGCATTTTAATTAAAAACGTTGCGCCCTCTCCTATTTTACTAGAAACAGAAATCTCCCCTTTATGTAAGTGAATGATTTCCTTCGTGATCGCAAGTCCTAAGCCGCTACCGCCCAGTTTAGTAGAACGAGAGGCATCTACTCGATAAAATCGCTCCCAGATTCGCTGGAGATCTTGTTTTGGAATTCCAAACCCATTATCCTTTATCTGTACAAGGCATAACGTTTCTTCTTTAGAGAGTGTCACATCAATTTGACCTCCCGGATCTGTATATCTGATGGCATTTGATAACACATTCATGATCGCCCTTTCAAATTGCATCTGGTCAATTGAAACATTTATATCCATGTTATTTGCATGCACGTTAAAGTGAAGTTGTTTTGCTTTTAAATCAAGCTGTATTTTTGCTTGTAATTGAGCAAAAAAATCATATATATTTGTTCTTTCCTCCTCTAGCTGATACTCTCCCTCTTCATATTTCATTAATTGAAATAAATCATTCACTAAATGTTCCATCCGAGAGGCTTCTTGATAGATGACGTTTGATTGCTCTTTTACGACTGTTGGCTCTAGTTGCTGATCTTTTAATAATGCTGAATAACCTTTGATGTAGGTTAGCGGAGTTCTTAGATCATGAGAAATATTTGTAAATAACTGCTGTCTTTCATCGCGGTATTCTTTCAGACTTTTTGCCATTAATGAAATATCTGTTAATAATTCTGATACTTCATCCTTACTAGTAGACGAAGGGACATCTACTTCAAAATCACCTAATGCAATTTTTCTAGTAAGCAGCTGGGCTTTTTTCACAGGAGCTGTCAGACGCTTTGACAAATAAACGCTTAATATAACGGCTAGGCAAACGGCAAGAAATCCAATCACAAAAGTTAACAGTAAGAGATTGTATCTCGTTGCCTCAAAACTTCCTGTATCTTGATCAAGGAACAAATATCCGCTTACTCCTTCTTCTGATGAAAAAGGTGCGAAAGACCATGCATGGGGAATATGTTCTTCCATCGTTTCAACAAATTCAGTCTTTTTTAATTGATCAGCGTGTAAAATGATCCATTCTTGATAAGCGGTGATCTCTTCATTAGTAAGGGGTCTTGAACTCTGAATCACTTCGAATGCATGATCAAAAATCACAAATGAGTTTTCCTCTTGTCCTGCTTCCATTATCATGACATGATCAAGGGTTGTCACGTTTGAATGGACTGCTAATACCTTCGCATGGGCTTCAAGCCTTTTCTCTACTTCTTCTTGAAGCTGATGTTTGTAATAAGATTTAGATATGTGATAAAAAGAAAGGTTCGTAATAATAATGACAAAAACAGTAGATAAGAAGATGGCAATTAATAATTTTGTAGCAAGCTTCAACTTATTCACTCCCCTCTACAGGCATCTTATACCCCACTCCCCATATAGTTTCAATTATAGGCCTCGGGAGCCCAACCTTATTTAATTTATCTCTAATATGCTTAATATGAACATCTACATTCCGGTTGAAACGATCCTCTTCCTCCCATTCAAGAGTGAGGAGTTGATCACGTGTATACACACGCCCTGGGTAATTAAAGAACCGTGAAAACAATTGATATTCTTTATTAGTAAAAGGAATTAATTGTCCTTTATAAGTAAACACCCGTTGCAATGAATCACATTTCACCTCAAACCTAACGATGGTAGAAAGCTCTTCAACTAGATGCTGAGTTCGCTTGATGACGGAGTTTACTCTTGCTTTTAGCTCTCTGGGCTCAAATGGTTTTGTAATAAAATCATAAGCACCTAGCTCGAGTCCACGAACAACTGCATCTGTTTCATCTATAGCTGTGATTAAGATGACTGGGATGTTTTTATTACATTCATTCATATAGGATAATAATTCAAAGCCTGTCATCTCTGGCATCATAATATCTAATAATATGAGGTGGATATTTTCGCCTTCAAGTAAGGGTTTTGCCTCAATGGCACTAGATAAACTTATGATCTGATAATCGCTTGACTGAATACAGACTTCAATCAACTTTTGCATTTGCTTTTCATCATCAATAATTAAAATTTTCTTCATATTATATCCTCACACTTTCTCCTAATTACGAATTCATGACATATCTGATTCATTTTTATAATACTAGTGTACAAACTAAAGAACCCATCGAGAGAGGTTCACACGACATAGAGAGGAGAAATCTTCATGCACTGGATCTTGATATGTCTTCTACTCATCTTGCTATCCATTATTGCCGTCATTGTCTTTTCTTTTAGACAATTTATATCAAATATGTTTGGAATGTGCTTAGCTATGGCTATCGGCATGCTTATAGGTCTAGCTGGCGGCACTGTACTCGGTTTAATGTTTGCCGATTCCTTTTTTGAAGCAACAATTTTGAGTATGTTTATCGGGGCCTTATTAGGTGTTTTATTCGGTTACCCATTCTCCCTTGTTGCCGTTATTGATGGCTTTATATCAGGGTTAATGGGTGGAATGATGGGAACAATGCTTGCAGTAATGGTACCTCTAGACCATAGCTTACCATTATCTCAAATAATGCTACTGCTTTTATTCGGTACTCTATTTATCGTTTATTTAGCCTTAGCTTCAGAAATAACAACCAAGATTCAGAAGCCTTTTGCACTCAAGCCTGTTTGGTATTTTCTATTAGTGTGCATCAGTTTTGTCTGTATCCATTTTATGGAGACTCCTGGTTCAAGCTATGATAAAGAAACCCACTCAAATCACCACCACGCCCAAAAAACAACTGACCATTTAGAACATGTCTAAATGGTCAGTTGTAGGCTTTGTTATTGACTAATATTTCCGTTTTCAGCTAACTTCGACCACGAGTCCCCGAAATCATTCGTATGATAAATTGCTTCCTGCATCGATCCAAGAATGATCTCGCTTTCTTGATCAGGGTTTTGACTAATGTAGGAAATCATATCATTTTCTATAGTGAAGTCTAATGACTCCCATGTTTGACCAAAATCTCTACTATAGTATAAACCTTCTAATTCGCCAACAAAATATGCAATTAACTCTTCAGTTTTTCCATTTAGTGATTCAAGAGCTGTAGCCGTTGATTCACTTTCCATTACTTCCCATGTTCTTCCGCTATCGAGAGAAAGATATACTCCCTCCTCCGTACCTGCTAGTACATGACTTGGAAATTGCGGATGAGACGTTAAACTGTACGTTCGTCCAATTGGTTCAGGTAGCCCTTCAGTTTCAACCTGCTCCCAAGTATAACCGCCGTCTTCTGAATGATAGAAGTGTGAATTATAGGCATCTATCGCATAGATTTGATTTGTATCTCCTTTATTTGCATGAAGTAAATGAAAATCTACTTCTGTGTAGAGAGCGATAGGCTCCCATGTTACTCCTGAATCTGTACTCTTCATCAACCCGAGAGGATTTTCTAAATCAGATGCATGGCTCGGGTGTCCACTTGAGAGCATCATATCTTCATCAATAATCGTAAAGCCCATAAAATCGTGCTGCTCCTTCTCACTGTTTACATTGATCCATTCCCCTTGGGCATGTTTAATTAATCCATGATGAGTCGCTATATAGAAAGCATCTTCATTGTGAGCATATTCTAGCCCATGTATGTGAGAAAAATTCTCCACTTCATTTCCTGCTTCTGAACATCCAGCGAGGATACTTACTAAACCTGCTGCTAATAACCATTTTTTCATCATATTCTCCTTTAATTAATGATTGCCATGACCGTCTCCATCAGCAGAGACAATTTCTAGCTTTTCATCTAGTATTCCTTGTGTTTGAAATGATATTGTATCAAACTCACCTAGTACATATCCATGATTATAAGGTCCTTCTGTAGGGTCAGTATGAAAAACTGGCTTCACTTTTGCTAAATATTGATACAGGTCATCAGTAATTTGGCCTTCATCTAGCCATATCAAGGGAGCATGTTTTCCTAAATGAGCAAATGGAGCCGCCGTAATCGCAAGTTCTGGTGATTTAGTTGACGCAAATACAAAACCATGACCCGGTTCCGTGATCCCCCAGCCAAAACCAGTACTTTCATCTTTGTAGGCTGCCATCGCAATTGATTGACTCACTGCACTGTCACCCTCAATTCGTTCTACTACCCCGTACTCATTCAGCTCATCTATCACTTCGTTCTTGATCACATTCTCTGAGCCAAGTACATAAATTTTAGCTGAACCTTCACGCAATGCCAATGCCTCTTTTGTTTCTTCTGGAATGCCGTCACTGCTTACATACAGAAGAGATTCATTCATATGTGAGATCCAGTTTGCTGCTGTGATAGTGTATTCTTTTGCAGACTCTTCCATGGATCCAATAATAACAGCTTCTTCTACATGATCAATTGTCTTTGTAAACTCCTCTTCTACCTTTTGAGCGAAAGCAGCTGGGTTAGCTGCCTGAATTGTTTTGATCTCAAATTCAGTTAATTTATCTAACTCACTTTCTTCAATATTTCCAACTACTAATACTTCGATACCTTCATTGTTCCCCTTAGGCTGCATGCGGTTTATCTCATTCAATACATCTTCATTTATTTCATCGTCATAATAAAGAATCGGGCCATCATTAGGATGATGGACGAGCGTAAGGGCAGCTAATGAGTATTGCCATTCATTTAAAGGAGCTAAAATGACCGTGTTTGGCTGATTTTCCTCATGAGTAGATGGCCAAATCATCTGTGAAACCTTAACTGACATAGTTAATGGATTTTCCTCATCTAATCGTGTGATGTTTTTCGTGTTTGACACTATCAGCTGTCGTTCTGCTCCCTCGTTAAAAGCAGTCGGTTCATTGGCATATTGTTCTTTATCTGCTGCGGCTCCGCTATGATTTTGTTCATCGTTCTGATTCATATCATTATGGTCCATATCATCGTGTGACATCTCTTCGTTAGCTTCCGTATGCTCTAAAGTTTCCTCTTGCCCATGATGATTCATATTCTCGTGATCATCATGTGTTTCGTTACTACATCCCGCCATTATGAGGAAACTTCCTACCAAAACAGACGTTAGCAAAGTCATTTTCTTCATTTATTACACCCTCTTTTTTTGATTTGATACTAATATACATAATAAATATTAAAATTTAATTAAGAAAAGGAAAAAACTCTTCTAAAGAGTGCACTTTAGAAGAGTTTTCGCTTAATCAAGCTGATTTGTTATTGAGTTTAACTCATTTGCCGTTGTTGCAAGTTGATAGACAGCATCATTAATTTCTTCTATGACATGAGCCATTTTTTGAATTTCGTTATCGACGTTTCCATTTTGTTCTTTCGCTGTCTCTGTTTGATGAACGATTCGATCAAAAAATTCGTTCGTACTCGATAATCCATGTGCGCTATTTTTGACGAGATCATCAATGGTCGACATGTAGGCGGAGACAGATTCAATTTTATCCTTGGTTGAAACAATGAGCCCCGATACTTCACTAACAGAGGCTTTTGTTTGCTCGGCTAATTTTCTAACCTCGCTTGCTACTACGGAGAAACCTTTGCCCATTTCACCAGCACGTGCCGCTTCGATTGCTGCATTAAGGGCTAGTAAGTTCGTTTGATCAGCGATCGATTGAACGAGACTAACAATATCATTGATTTTTTCAGAAACATTTTTTAATAGAGTCATCTCTGATGATATTTTTTCCATATATTGATCAATTTCTTTCACCTTCACATATTGTTCTTGCAACTTGTCTTTTCCTTCTTTTGAAAGAGTTTCTACCTCAGTTGAAGCTTTCGTCACGTCTGAGCTGTATCTATGAACGTCTTCTGACTTGGCTTTTAGTTCATCCACAGAAGCACTTGTTTCTTCGGATATAGCAGCTAGCTCTTCGGCCGTTGCATTAACTTGAGATTGTAACTTATAGCGTTCCTCTAGATCCTTTTCTCGATTACGTTTGTTTTCATTTTCATACATTTCTAGTACCAACTGTTGTTCGATGTTAATAATTTTTGAAACGGATAAGGTCGTTTCAAAACATGTGTCTGGATGGTCGGAATTTTCTTTAATGATCGTTGCTAGCGATAAATATAAATCTTGAAAAGCACACATGTACCACTTCGGGTCTAGTCCGATGACCACATGAACATGGGCGATTCGTTTTCGTTGTTCAATGAAGGAGGCATCAATTTTCCCATCAAACATTTCAATTAAATGTTTGGTTAATGTTTTCTTTAAGCGATCGGCAGTAGAATTATCTTTAATGATGGTTGTTAGCGTGTCATTTTGATATAGGTTCGCGTAAAAACGTTCAACGATGCCGTCAATATGTTCACGAATCATTGGCTGAATCGTTTTTATACGAATCAAGTCTTCCTTTTGTAAATGAATCATTTTTAATTGTAATGCAACTTCGTTCGTTACATCAATTGTTACCTGATCCATTGTTGGCTGGTTCATTCTGTCTATCGTTTCGATCCCTTTTGATCTCTGTTTAAATAATAATTTCAACACTATTTCTCCCCTTATGTTTCCTCGTAATATAAGTCTGCTATGAAAGTACAATATGCTTATTACATAAGACCTAAACTCCATCTATCTTACAATAGAATGATCCATTTGGAAATGTTTGTTTTAAACGTTGCCATCGTTTTCAATACAAAAGGTAGAGGCGAAAAGATCGCCTCTACCTTTGTGTACTCGTTTATTTCATTTGCATTCGTATTGCTCCATCTAAACGAATGACTTCTCCATTTAACATTGGATTTTTTATGATATGTTCAGTGAGTTGTGCGTATTCTTTTGGATTGCCAAGTCTTTTCGGAAACGGGGTCATGTTTCCAAGTGATTCTTTTGCCGCCGCTGGTAACGAGGCAAACATTGGGGTCTCGAATATACCTGGTGCAATCGTTATCACTCGAATCCCATGTGTAGCTAGTTCGCGAGCTAAGGGCAGAGTCATACTGACAATAGCACCTTTTGATGCTGCATAAGCAGCTTGCCCGATCTGACCGTCAAACGCTGCAACGGACGCGGTATTAATAATCACACCTCGTTCTCCATCTCGATTTTCTTCATTACCTTGCATCGCAACTGTTGCATGCTGAATCATCGAAAACGTACCATTTAAATTGACATTTAACACTTTTTTGAACGTATCAATGCCATGTATTCCACTTTTTCCAGTTATTTTTTTAGCGATCCCAATCCCGGCACAATTGACTAATCCATAAATGGAACCATATCGTTCAAGAGCAAAATCGACTGCTCTTTTCGCTTCCTCATCATCTGTTACATCTGTTTGTATGAACGACACTTGGCTACCTAGCTCCTCAACAAGTTCAAAGGCTTTCAGTTCATCCCGATCGACAATGACAATGTTTCCTTCATTCGCAGCGATCATACGCACCGTAGCTTCACCTAATCCTGATGCACCACCTGTAACGAGAAAGGTCTTGTTTTTCATTCTCATTGTTTGCCCCCCTCTCCTTTATTCAATTCGTTCAATAATGGTCGCGTTGGCCATACCAAATCCTTCACAAATTGCTTGAAGCCCATACCGTTGATTCGTTCGCTCTAGTTCATGTAGCATCGTGACCATGAGACGAGCGCCACTAGCACCGAGTGGATGACCGAGAGCAATTGCCCCTCCATTTGGATTCAGCTTGCTAAGATCTGCGCCAACTTCCTTCGCCCAGATTAAAGGGACTGGCGCGAACGCTTCATTCACTTCATAAACATCCATATCTTTCATCGTTAAGTTAGCTTTTTGAAGGACTTTTTCTGTTGCGGGAATCGGGCCCGTTAACATTAATGTCGGATCTGATCCAACAACAGATCTAGCAAGGATTCGGCAGCGTGGTTTAAGACCTAACTGCTCTGCTTTTTCACGCGACATCAATAAAATAGCCGCAGCTCCGTCACTCATTTGACTCGCATTCCCCGCAGTAATCGTTCCATCTTCTTTAAAGACCGTTTTTAATGATTGAAGAGCTTCTAATGTCGTATCTTCTCTTGGTCCTTCGTCTTTTGTGAGTGAGATGAGATGCCCATCTGGAGTTGTGTATTCAATCGGCATTACTTCTCGGTCAAAACGTCCTTCTTTCCAAGCTTGGATCGCTTTTCTGTGACTTGATAAAGCAAATTGATCAAGTTCCGATTTCGATAACTCCCATTTTTCGACCATTCGTTCAGCAGACACTCCTTGATGTAGCATCTCGTATTGATCACTAAGCTTTTCACTATAGGAGACCCCTTGCATATTTGAAAACATCGGCACTCGTGTCATATGCTCGACGCCAGCGGCAACAACGACCTCCATATCTCCACTCGCAATCGCTTGTGCAGCAAAATGTACAGCTTGTTGGCTTGAACCACATTGACGATCAATGGTCACACCAGGTACTTCAATCGGATACCCTGCGATTAATGCAGCAGCTCGCCCCACATCAGCCGCTTGTTCGCCTACTTGTGAGACACAGCCAACAATCACATCCTCTATTTCTCGTGCATCAATCTTAGTCCGATTGATGATTTCTTTTAAAGGTAGAGCTAGAAGTTCATCTGCTCGAACCTCTGAAAATGCTCCTTTTCTTTTAGCTAGTGGTGTACGAACGGCTTCTACAATAACAACGTCTCTCATGATCAATCATTCCTTTCTCGTTAACATTTTTTTGGTTGCGATCGGTTTAACCCTACTAAGTTCTTCGTCGATAAGACCTCGTTCCTTTATGAGGGGAGAAGTGATGGCTTCATCTGTTGTGAGTACAGGACTGAGACAACAATCCACCTCAGTCGAAAATTGGTTCCACTCCTCGTAGGTTCTGCTTTTAAATAGATCAATAATTTCTTTCGATACGCTGCTTTCCTCGTCATGCCGAGATGACCGCTCGGAAACCCACTCATGTTTATTCACAGCAAGACAAAAATTACTCCAAAAATGAGGCTCTAATGCTCCGAGTGCAACATAACGACCATCTTTTGTTTCATAGATTGAATAATTAACATACTGACCGTTCAGTTCATCCACTCCGCACGGACGATTCGTTTCCTGATAAATCAGGTCATGGCTACCAAGCATCGCAAAGAGAGCATCGGTTAATGATACATCTAAATGAACCCCTTCACCTGTTTGATGACGCGAAAGAAGAGCTGCGAGAATTTGTTCGCTCGCATGCATTCCTCCAAGATAATCTGCATATTGAATCTTTGCATGAATCGGTCTACCACTATCGTCAGTCATCAAAGAGAGAAAGCCCGCATCAGCCATATAATTAAGATCATGACTCCCGAATCCCTGTTTAAAATGAGTAGCTTGACCGTAGCCTGAGATTGAACAATAAATTAATGAAGGATGAAGATTCTTGAGGGTTTGATAATCTAAACCTAATTTCTTCATCACCCCTGGTCGAAATGATTCAATGACCACATCGGCACGAAGGATTCGATCGAGTACATCTTGACGGTCCACGCCTTCCTTTAAGTTTCTGTTGATGGATTGTTTGTTCCAATTGGTTGCAGCATAAATGACACCTTCCCCTTCATACATCGTCGATAATGACTTTGCTGGATCACCATTTGGTGGTTCCACCTTCGTTACAGTTGCGCCCATATCAGCGAGACGCAGAGTTGCATAAGGGCCCGGCAAGTAATTGGTGAAATCAATCACTGAAATGGAAGACAATAACTGTTTCTTCATGATAATCCCATCTTTTTTGCAATAATCGATTTCATTATTTCATTTGTGCCTGCATAGATCGCAGATACCGGAATATCTCTTGATCTACGAGAAATTTCATATTCTTCCATGTACCCATAGCCCCCATGTAATTGCACACAAGTGCTTACAACTTCTTTCGCGAGATCGGTCAGCCACCATTTAGCCATCGAGACTTCCTTCACAACGTCCTCCCCGTTCATATGGCGAGTGACAAGCGAGTGTAAGAAGGTCTCTCCGATTTCTACTTTTGTTTCCATCTCTACTAGTGAAAATTGATTATGTTGAAAGCTTCCAATGGGTTGGCCAAATGCTTTTCTCCCTTTGACATAATCAAGCGTTAAATCAAGGGTTCTTCTAGCAGATGTCGCAGCAGCAATCGCAACGATCAGTCTCTCTTGTTGTAATTGTTCCATCAAATAATAGAAGCCACGCCCTTCTTCTCCTAATAGATTCGAAGCTGGAACTTGCACATCTTCAAACGTAAGCTCCAGTGTGTCTTGTGAGCGAAGTCCAACCTTATCTAGTTTCTTCCCTTTGATAAATCCAAGGGTGTCAGCCTCAACAACTAATAAGCTAATCCCTTTATGGGCTGGGGTTGCATGTGGATTTGTTTTGCACACAACGACAAACAAGTCACCGTGCAGCCCATTTGAGATAAATGTTTTTGAACCATTAAGGACATAAGAATCACCTTTTTTGATAGCAGTTGTTCTAATCGCTGCAAGATCCGATCCTGTTCCTGGTTCAGTCATCGCAATCGCTGACACGAATTCACCTGTCGTACACTTCGGTAGCCAACGCTCTTTTTGTTCCCTCGTTCCGTAATGGTACATATAAGGTACAACGACATCATTATGTAACGGGATGCCCACAAGGCTAGAACCAATTCGTTCTAACTCTTCAATTAAAACAAAAGAATATCCAAAGTCAGCCGCTCCGCCTCCATATTCAACAGGTAACCATGGGCAAAGTAACCCTTCACTACCAAGCTTGTACCATACCTCACGCGGGATAAGTTCTTCTTTTTCCCACTTTTCATAATGAGGCTTAATTTCTTTTTCTAAAAAACCTCGAATGGCTCGTCTGAAAATATGGTGTTCTTCACTTAAAAAATCCAATTTATCTCCCCCCCTTATAGAAGCGCTTACAATGTATGATATGCGAGCGATCTTCCAACTTGCCTATCACTTCTTCTAAAATTCAGACTATTAATAATACTTCTTTGTTTGGAGAAGAGATTCCTGCTTATAAACCAAATTCCAACAAAAAACTCCTTGATCATGATCAAGGAGATCTGTCGTTATGTTAGGGATGGTGAATGTCACGGACTATCGCTGTTAACCTCCAGTTATCATCCGCTCGTTTGTAAACTAGACGGACCGCTTGCCAATCCATTTCAATTTCTGTTGGCTCTGCGTAATACTCCACATAGATTGCTTCTGGAAAGTTATCATGAATCGTATTAAGAATTCCACCGCTTTGAACAACCGACTCATTATATGTCACCTGATGGTATACAATGGGACGATTCCCATGATGTTTAAATAAATAATTCTGTACATACTCGTTCGGGGACATCTTAAATTCTTGATCACCGTTATCATAACCCCATATATAATCCACCCCATCACCTAAGTGCTTTACCTGTTCTTTTGTAAAGTGTAATTCATTACGTTCATCACTTCCTAATGCGGCAAAAAATGAAAAAGTTAAGCCGAACTTTTCGTGTGTATGCTGAGCAATCAACTTCCAATCAAATGTTTCTAATGCTCGCAACAAAGTATCTGACTTCCCTAGTAGTTGGTCCTCTGTAGAAATGATTTCTTCTTTTTCATCTTCAATCTCTTCCTTCTCTTGTTCTAGTAACTGTTCTTCTTGGTCAGTGACACTCGGTTGTTCCGGTTCCAAATTAACCTCAGGATCATTCGCTGTTTGACATACTGATAGGATGAGCCCTAAGCAAATACATAGTGCGATTAATTTTTCCACATGTGTTCCTCCTTTCGTAATAAAAGTCATATCCCTACTAACCTCCTAAGCAACCATTTATTACCGCTATATATAAAAATGCTTTCATATTAATATAGATTTATGAGACATTTCAAACGATTTACCTCACTTATATTGTTGTCAGTTGCTCTAGTCTTTGGTTTTGGCGGTACAGGTGTTGAGGCCTCTACTTCTCATACCGTAGCGTCTGGAGATACGATGTGGAAGGTTGCTCTTCGCTACCAAGTTGGCGTAAGCGAAATTATTAATGCAAACCCACAAGTGTCTAATCCGAACATGATCTATCCAGGTCAACGCTTGAATATCCCAAGCGCAAGTAGTTACCTATCAATGGAAGAAGAAGTAGTTAGCTTGGTAAATACAGAACGTGCAAAACATGGCTTGCAACCCCTTCAAAGTAACTGGGAGCTCTCTCGTGTTGCTCGTTACAAGTCAGAGGATATGCGTGACAAAAACTACTTCAGTCACACATCACCAACATATGGTAGTCCTCATCAAATGATTCGTAACTTCGGTATCTCATACCGTGCATCAGGAGAAAACATCGCAGCAGGTCAAACATCTGCACAAGCTGTATTCAATGCATGGATGAACAGCAAAGGTCACCGCGAAAACATCTTATCATCAAACTACACACAAATTGGTGTAGGATATGCTAAAGGTGGTTCATACGGACACTACTGGACGCAAATGTTTATCGGTCGCTAAAACGAGGGAATATCCCTCGTTTTTTTATTTTGTTCATTTCCAACCTTCATTCTTATTTCCCTTATAAATCAAAAGAAGCTATGATAACTGTAGAAAGGTCGTGAAAGTTCTATGCTCACTTCATTACTTCTACTTATTTGTCTTTTTTGGCTTGTTATTTACATAGATGCCTTAATCGGAATGAAAAAAATAGAGCGGCTTGAATCTGTAAAACAGAAACCGAGTGAAACACCACTCCTATCGGTTATTGTTGCTGCTAGAGATGAAGAAGCATCGATTGAAAAAAGTTTACGTTCTCAACTGAAGCAAACGTACAAGCAAATAGAATGGATTGTAGTTAATGATCGGTCGAACGATGCCACGGGAGAAATCATCGACCTTATCAGTAAGGAAGATCCGCGATTTCATACACTACATATTACATCACTCGATAAAGGGTGGCTTGGCAAAAATCACGCCTTGTATAGAGGTTACCTGAAAGCAAAAGGGGAGTATCTCCTATTTACTGATGCAGATATTCTCTACCATCCAAAAACCATTGAAAAAGCAATTTCCTATGTTCAAGAAAATCAACTAGACCACCTCACGCTTGCTCCTAATATGAGTGTGAAACGTTTTTGGCCAAAAGCATTTGTAACCTTTTTCTTATTTGGTTTTTCATTCTTCAAACGTCCGTGGAAGGCCAATGATGATAAGAGCAAAACAGCAATTGGGATTGGCGCGTTCAATCTTGTGAAAAGAACAGCCTACGAAAAAATTGGCACTCATAGAGCGATTAAAGAACGTCCAGATGATGATTTAATGCTTGGGATACGCATAAAAGGACATGGCTATAAGCAGCGAATGCTCACTGCTTTATCTTTCATAGAAGTTGAATGGTATGCCACGTTAAAGGATGCATTTATCGGATTAGAAAAAAACACTTTTGCTGGACTGCATTACCGGTACTCGATGGTGTGGATTGCCGTAACAGGGGTCTTCACGACACATGTAATTCCATTTATTACATTGTTTTTTGCTCATCCTTTAAACCAAACACTTTCTTTGGTCGCTATAGGATTAATTGGATTGCTTTATATCCAAACCGTTAACCGAATGACTAAGGGGGCACTAAAGTCCTTGCCTGTCTTTCCAATAACTGCGCTTCTCTTTCTATATTGTATTGCTCGTGCGGCGTTCTTAACGGCAAAACGTGGAGGAATCATGTGGCGAGGTACATTTTATTCAATGAAAGATTTACGCAAATAAAATCCGCACAATGATCCATTCACTTGTGCGGATTCTTCTATCTATCTTACTTTCTCACTCCAACCTCTGAGCGTTGTTTTTAAAACTTTCCCACTTGCATTTCTAGGTAATTCTTCAACAAAGTCTACTTTACTCGGACATTTATATTTTGCAATCCTTGATCGGCAATAGGAGATAATCTCATCTTCTGTGATGGTAGCTTGCTGTTTTACCACAACATATGCTTTAACAGCTTCTCCTAAAACAGGATCAGGTACACCTATGACGGCAGACTCGACTAATTCACTGATCTCATAGAGGATTTCCTCGACTTCAACAGGATAAACATTTTCTCCGCCACGGATGATCATATCTTTCTTGCGATCGACAATATATAAAAATCCTTCTGCATCTAATCTTCCTAGATCTCCACTATATAGCCAGCCATTTTTTAAACTAGCGTTAGTTGCCTCTCGATTCTTTAAATACCCTTTCATCACTTGAGGCCCCATAACAATAATCTCGCCAACTTCTCCAATCGGCACTTCATCCCCTTCGCTATCAACTACCCGAACATCGGTATATGGAAGGGCTTTTCCGACAGAACCGATCTTCGTTAGGGCGTCACTATCTAGTAATGTCGTTGCAGCCGGTGCATTTTCAGTTTGCCCGTATAAGTTTTGTACCCGAACCCCACTAAAGGATTCCTTCACCTTCTTCACTAATTCATAAGGCATCGGAGCCGCTCCATACGTTAACAAACGCATGGATGGAAATTGATGTTCTTTTAACGTCGGTTCATTTAGCAGTAAGTTGTACATCGCGGGTACACCAAAGAAAATACTCACATTTTGTTCTTCCATCGTTTGAAGAGCTTGTTTTGTTGAGAAAGCACTTTCTATAATGACAGTGCCGCCTGCATAAATCGTTGGAATCGTAAATACATGACTAGCTGCACAATGAAATAAGGGAGCGACAATTTGCATCCGATCTGTTGCTTGAAGATTCATCGACTCTTTCCAAATGATAGCGGTTGCTCGAATATTCTCATTTGATAACATGACACCTTTTGGTTTTCCTGTAGTACCCGAAGTATAAAAGACCACAGCCGTATCCTCAGCTTCTCGAACAACTTGTTGCAACGCTTTAGAGCTAGAACCGTTTACCATTAGATCTTCAATACGTGAATCTCCTTCTTCGTATCCTATCGTCCATTTGTTTGTTATAGAGTGATTTTCTTGAATGATGTCCTTAGCCACAGCTTCAAAAGAGCAATCAAAGATGAACCCCTTTGCTTCTGAATGATTGATAATGTAGCTAATTTCATAGCTTGATAACTTATGATTAATAGGGAGCACTGTCACCCCTGCTAGCTGGCATGCATAATAGCAAATAACAAACATATCAGAGTTCGGTATTAAAAGCGCGATAATATCTTCTTTTTCATAACCACAGTCTTTAAAATGACCTGCGAGCTGTTCCACATACTGATAAAACTCTTGATAGGTTGTCTCTTTTTCTTGAAATACCGTGATGAGTTGATCGGGTGTCTCTTGAGCCTGTTTTTTTAACTGATCAATAATAAACACATAGATTCCCCTTTCACTTTCTAAATCGGTTGATTAAACATCTGCACTTTCAGTCTTATCCGTATTAACATCTGCACTTTCAGTCTTATTCGTATTTCTACCAATCAAGATCAAGAATAAGATTAAACCTGCTCCAAGTCCCCAAATCGGCCCTTGTAAAGCGGTTAACATTCCGATAGCTAGAACCATCCCTCTAGATGTATTGTCGGTGACCATAGACATGCTGACAAACGCACAAGCAAATCCTGTTAAAAGTAATGTCAATGAAAGAGCGACAGGTAACAGTGGGATCATAATACCGATCATAGGCATTAAGAATGCCAAAGGAATTGAAAGCCAATACCAGTTAACCGTTCCTGTAAAAATCGAATCTAAAGCTGTTTTACTTGATTTGTATCGTTCAATGACGTACACCTGAATCCCAGTCCACATCGGTCCATGTAGAGGAATTAATGCTCCACCTGTAAATAATTGACCAATGTTTCGGAAGAATAGTGCATAATGCGTTCTGGAATGATTAATATCGATCTTTTCATCCGGTCTCGCTTTATCCGCGCCTTTAATTAATGTATCTGCAACGAGTAGATCGCCAAAAACAAGTAAATAAATCATGATTGATATTGGGATCGCAGCAACGAATACTGACCACGGAGGTAATCCTACTCCCCAAGGGGACACAGTTGCCATTAATTCACCATATTGAGGAATAAAGATTCCCCATTCAATTGAAAACGAAAGTTCACCCGTCAAACTTCCCACAATTGCAGCAACAACAAACCCAGCTAAGATCGCATTTGACGTTAAAATGACTTTAAGTTTCGTTGTCGGTAACTTACTGTAAGGAATGGAGAACATAATGGTTAGGACGACAATCCATGCAGATAGTAGTGTAAAAGGCAGTGTCTGCACACGATCCAATTCGGATTGAAAGGCTGCAATAGCCGCCCCCATGATTATCCCTGCCTTTAGTGGTATCGGTATAATTCGATTAAATTTGGCTCCAAGACCTGTGAGACCAAAGAATAAAAACAAAGTCGAAACAATTAAGGTAACCGCGATCATCGCTTGGACCGCTTCAGTCCCTGGAGTGAACTGTCCTAGAAAGACTAACGTTAGTGGAAGCGCTGGTGTAATCCAACCTGCAGCAAGGGCATCTCCAAAAAGAAATGAATGCGTCCATACCCAAAATAATTGAATCGCTACAATAGACCAGGCGACTTCAAACGAAACATCAAAAAATTGCATCATTAATGGAGCTAGAGCTCCCCCAGTTGCTAATGACAATAACCCACCTTGAATAACTTCTGGCCAAGTAATCCCTACGTGAACACCTGGTAAGCGCATTGTGAATGGTCCCCACTTTAATCCAGGCTGAATTCCTCCGTAAGCTCTTTTCTTTCTCATGATCTTCCCCCTTTTTTTAGAAAGCGTTATCAAAATCACTTGTACTACTTGTCAAAAATATATACGTAAACATACTGAGTATTCAGTATGTTTACGAGGCATATAAATCCTCCAATTAATATTGAAGGATTTATATGATTACAGCTTATATTGATAAAACTTTTTTGGACATGCACAACAGGGAATAGCTAAGGTAACTCCTTATTCTCTACTTCTTCAAATCCATACTTTTCGTAAAAACGATGGTCAGCTTTGAATTGGAGCGTAGTCCCTAAATAGATCATTTTAAATTGATTATTTCTTGCCGAATTCATCGAATATTCTAATAATTTATGACCGATTTTATATTCTCCGCCTCAAAATTCTTTTTGTACAAAAACCTTTCGAAGGGCAAGCTCATCCGTATGAAATTATATGAAACTCATTGTACCGAAAACTTCTCCATTATGTAAAGCGACCCAAAAGTTCCCTCCTGATTGTTGATAGAAAGATTCTATATCTCGTAGATCAAGTTGTTAATCAAGAGTGATGGCTACATTTTATTCTACTTGTTGAATATTGTCAACGACAAAATTTAATGGCAACTTAATCGGAAATGAAATTGTCGTTTCCTAAAAATGTTCTCCTTCGAGTCTCTAAATTTCGGTTATCTAAAAACTGTATCACCTATTATTGCAATCTCGTATAAATTTCGCAACAAATTCGTTATACTAGAAAAGAAGTAAAAAAGTTAGGAGTTTTCAAATGAATAAAAAAGAGCTAGAAGAAAAAATCATTGGACAATTTAAGCAAGAAGAACAAATGATGATTCTTGTTTTTGCCCAGTGGTGCATCAATCATGACCTTGAACCTGTTGAACTGTACAAACGTGCCTACCCGACGCAAGTAGACAACCCCTCTCTTAAACAAGCATTAGACCTAACTGTTTCAAAAGAAGAGGCTGGCGAGATTGAGGATGCAACGTTACTTGGTATTCTTTCCCTCTTTGGCAACGAAGACCTTGCTTTCGTTGTAACAGAAGAAATGGAGCTAATAAAAAATCGTAAAAGTGAATCGTGAGTTGAACTTCTTACGATTTTCTTTTTTCTTTATACATCCGCATTCCGCCTAAAATGAATACATATATTTAAATACCTACTTAAGAAACGAGCTGATCTCATGAGGTTTAAGAGACTTATAACCATGTTACTCATTGCTCTGTCCCTGTTATGTATCATCGTTCTTTCTCAACTTTTTTATCTAAATCATATGAAACAAGAGCTCGAGAATATCCGTTCTGAATATCAATCACTTGATTCCTCTTTATCTCAGGTCCGAGCCGAATTAATTGATCTAATAGAAGAACGTCAATGGATTCAAAACATTGATTACGACACTGAATACCCCGATTCGTTAAGCGAGCCATTCTTAGTAAAAACATGGTGGAACTTTAACGACATTGAAATCGATTCAATCGTTCATATGAAAATAAGAGAAATCGGGACTACGGAATGGGAAATATATGAAGCTATTTTTTTGGAAGGTGGTCGTTACGAAGCTGTCGTTGAAGTTATTCCAACAAAACAATATGAGTATCAAATCATAGCTGAAGGTACGACAAGAAAAAGCTCAGAAATTTATCACTTGCCCGACGAACTATATACTCACCAATTATTATTTATGGAAAGTAGTTCTTATAGCCATACCACAAATGATACGCTTAATTATTTTGAAGCTACCTTTAGTCAACCAAGCCATCAGCCTGAGTTTCTCGAAGTAAGAGAAGCAAAAGCATTCATAACGTATGAAGATGGAGAAAGTGAAGAAGTTATATTAACCAAACAGAGGCACACCAATTACAACCAATGGACGTTACAGATTGACAGGAAAGGTATAACTGAAATTGAACTTGAAGTTATGTATAGAAGTGGCCACAGGGAGCAAAGAACGATTCACCCTTATGATGAGTATAGTGGGGAGTTGCACGGATACTAAAATGAAAAAGCGAAATAACTCCCCTAGTCCTTGATTTGGGAGAGTTATTTCGCTTTTTTAAAAGAAATCATAGAAAAATGGAGTTGATTGCGGGATAAGATTCTCTAGAACCAATAGTTGCTCTTCACATACCTCTAACAGCCCTGCCTCATAAAGTTCCTGTGGTCGCTTATAACCAAAGCATAAAGCGGCTAGGTTTTGAACGGAGATACGAATACTTTCTGCACTCTCTCTTTGTGCTTTTTCAATCGTTTGATTTTGATGGATAATGAATGTATGATTATTCCACTCAGCAAACGTATCTTCCACTTTCACCATCACTTTCTTACCCACATCTTGAAAGCTATACTCCAAAAGAAATTTCTCCACATCAACAATTCTCACCATAAAGTAAGGTTTCCACTTGGCATCGACTCGTGGTTCAACGATCGAATGTAACAACGGTTCACGTTCATGTATGTCCAAGTCTACTTCATCAACCATAGAATCATGCTGACAAATAAAGTTCCAAAGCCCTACTCTAGATTCTGCATCTATTGCAATAAATTCTTCGATATCCATTTTATTGTCTTTAATATTGTATAAGATAAAGCCCTTAGCTTCACCTGACTCCGAATAATAGACTGCTACTTTCATATCTTTTACGACCGTTTTCCACCAGTCTTCCGTACGAACAAGCATTCCGGAAAAGTTTTTTGCATATTCATCATATACTTTGGTCAAGTCAGGGTGAGCTCCCTCTCCTTTCCATCGTTTGATCGAACCACTTTGCTCTGACTTCATTGCTAAGTTCGTTTTTTTAATCGACACTTTCATCCGATTACAAAATAATTCCCAACCGTACTTCCGGTAAAATGGGACAGAAAACGGATGCAGCATAGAGATTGACATCCCTTGCTCTTTCATCTGATTCAATGAATATAGAATTAATTCCTTTACATAGCCAGACCTTCGATATTCTGGATACGTGGCAACACCCGCGAGCCCACCCATTTTCCAGTGACGTTTTTGCATATAGACATTGAGCGGTAATAGATGTAGCTTTGCTGCTACTCTCCCATCTTCTTCAATCCCATAAACTTGGTGATGCTGTTTCATTCGATCTATTAGTTCTGGAATACGCTCTTCACTCACATCATATTGAAACGCATATTCAGATAAACGTAATGCTTCGATATGTTGTGTGTCATTTAATCTTTTCACTCTCATGATTGTTCCTCCCATTTATGTAAATACATCTTCATTCAACATACATTCTATATGTACCCTACAAATCCTTTTATTTTATAAAGTTGTCACTCCAACTTTATTCCGTTATAGTAAAGTAGACTACTAGAGTTACTGGAGTGAATATGAAAATGACTTATAAAATGATTGTTCTTGATTTAGATGATACATTGCTTCGTGATGACCATACGATTTCAGAGCGTACAAAAGAGGCTTTGATGAAAGCGCAAGAGAAAGATGTGAAAGTCGTTCTTGCATCAGGACGCCCGACATATGGAATGGTAGACATTGCTAAACAATTGGAACTGGCTAAGTACGGTAGTTATATTTTAGCTTTCAACGGTGCTAAAGTGATTAACTGCAAAACAAATGAAGAGATGTATAGCAGTATGCTATCTCCACAACAACTACATGATCTTTATCGTTTAAGTAAGCGTGAGGAAGTTGGCATTCATACGTACATGGGCGATGAGATTGTCACAGAAACGAATAATAAATTTACAGAAATTGAGGGTGATATTACAGGAATGTCAGTAATTGAAGTTGAGAGCTTTATTGATTCTGTAGACGAACCATGTGTGAAAGCCTTAATGGTTGGCGAGCCGGATCAACTGATTCATGTTGAGAAAAAATTACAAGAAGAACTTGCTGGTCAATTAAGTGTGATGCGTTCAAAGCCGTATTTCCTCGAATTCACAGAAGCGGGTGTTACTAAAGGAGCCAGCCTAGACAGCTTAATCCAATCGCTTGGTATTAAACGTGAAGAAGTGATTGCGATGGGTGATAGTTACAACGATCAAACAATGATCGAATTTGCCGGACTTGGTGTTGCGATGGGAAATGCACCTGACGACATTAAAGCGATTGCTAATCATGTTACTGAAACAAACATGAACGATGGCGTCGCAAAAGTCGTGGAAGAATTTGTGCTTAAACAAGTCGTAACGAATTAATCCTTATTATTTATAATTGTAATAGCAGAGCATGACATTAAAAAGCTCGGATAAAAAAATCCGAGCTTTCTTTATTGCATATATATTTGATTTGGCTAGTCTATTTAGTACTTTTTAATTTTCTTTACTATGTTAAATACGGTATGTGAAATCATATACGTAACATACATATATAAGTCACCTTGGTATTAATTCATCTCCATTTTTAAACCGATTGGACAGTGGTCACTTCCCATCACATCCGCATAGATCATCGCATCTTTTATATTAGATTGATAATCCGTTGAAACAATAAAATAATCGATCCGCCAACCAATGTTCCTTGCTCGAACGTCTCTCATATAAGACCACCAAGTATATGCATCTGTTCTTTCGGGATACGTATAACGAAAGCTATCAACAAATCCAGCTTGTAATAATCCTGTCATTTTGCCTCTTTCTTCGATTGTAAATCCTGAATTCCCTCGGTTCGATCGAGCATTCTTTAAATCAATTTCTTCATGTGCGACATTCAGGTCACCACAATAGATAACTGATTTTTTCTCCTTTAAAGTCATCAAATACTCTTTCAGTTCATCTTCCCACTGTAACCTTTCTTCTAGGCGAGTTAAATCTCGTTTCGAGTTAATGGTATAGACGTTTACTAAATAAAACTTTTCAAATTCAAGCGTAATTATTCTTCCTTCTACTTCGCTTGTCTTCTCCCCTATACCGTAATGTACAGAAAGTGGTTTCTTTTTACTGAAAACAGCCGTACCAGAATATCCCTTCTTCTCAGCATAATTCCAATACTGCTCATACCCCGGCAAATCTAACTCAATCTGCCCCTCTTGTAATTTCGTTTCTTGCAAGCAGAAAATATCTGCATCGACTTCATTAAAAAAATCTAAAAATCCTTTTTTCACACACGCTCGTAGACCATTTACATTCCAAGAAATAAATTTCATGATTGATCACGTTCTCCTTTATGACAAACTATTAAAGATCGTACCATACATCTGATAGGAGGTGAATGAAAATCCCCTTTTACTCTATCCTACTTATATAGTAAGCTAGTCTTGACATTTTATTGGTTCTTTCATATACTCAACGTTGCGCAATGCATCTATAGCAACTGGTTGGGAGAGTTGACGTTGAGATTAACATTACAAGATTATATTAGTATTAAAATCCATAAAACGGATCTATATTTAACGAGTTATATTAAATCAAAACTTGAAGAACACAATCTTGCCCCAGAACAAAATCTCATTATGATGCTACTTTGGGAGAAAGATGGTATAACTCAAAACGATCTTGTTGAGAAGCTTGAAAAAGATAAGACGAACATCGCACGCATGGCTTCCAACTTAGAGAAAAAAGGATTTATAAAACGGCTGCATTGCTTAGATGATCGACGCTCATTAAGAATTTATCTCACTCCATCCGGTAAAGAATTGGGTGATATTGTCATTCCGATGTCAGAAAGTTTTAATGAAATTGTCTGTAAAGACCTGTCAGATCAAGAATTGTATGAGCTAGATCGACTTCTAACTAAAGTCAAAAACAATGTCCAGATGACGTTATAGATTTGGACTCGATTCATTTTAGTTGCTATAACAACATTATTAGTTTAAACTGTTGTTATAGCAACTTAATTAGTAATTCCATCAGGAGGGTTTTAAACAATGGCAAATGTATTATTTATTAAAGCAAATTCTCGTCCAATTGATCAATCAGTGAGTGTGAAGCTTTACCACACTTTCCTAGACCGTTATAAGGTAGCAAATCCAGAAGACACGATTACTGAACTGGATCTTTTTGAGGAAAATCTACCATACTATGATACAGACAAAATCAATGGTATGTTCAAACTCGCAAATGGAATTGAGCTATCTCCAAGCGAGCAAGAAGCTACTACTCTTGTAAACAAATACCTTGAGCAGTTCTTGGCTGCTGATAAAGTCGTTTTCGCATTTCCTTTATGGAATTTCACAGTACCAGCTGTCTTACACACGTACATGGACTATTTAGCTCAGGCTGGTAGAACTTTCCGTTACACAGCTGAAGGCCCTGTTGGATTACTGACAGGTAAGAAAGTTGTGTTGTTAAATGCAAGAGGCGGCGTCTATTCAGAAGGGCCAGCACAAAGCGTAGAAATGGCTGTTAACTTCGTAACGAATATGCTTAGCTTCTGGGGTGTAGAAGACATCTCATCTGTTATTATTGAAGGGCATAATCAATTCCCCGATCAAGCAGAAAAACTTATTGCAGATGGCTTAGAGTCCGCTCAAGTCTTAGCAACTAAATTCTAATCGCATGACTTAAGAGACAGTGGCTACTTGCCGCTGTCTCTTTTTTTACGTGTGACCTTAATTCATGTCTCTACTTCATATACGGAAATGATGGATAAGCTACAAAGGATGACGAGTTTTGATTAAATGTAGGTTTACTGATCCACGTCTCACCCATTACTTTCTCAGAGTCTAGGATGATATCTAATCGACTTCCATCATAATAGGACTTTTTCACTTCTCGGTCTATAACCAACACCCCATTTACAGTTTTATAATACTAAAGTATGACAAAAGAATGAAAAACCCTTCTTTTTTTATTAAAAGACAAAAAAAACCAACAATTCTATTATAAAAATTTCGGGACTAGTCCTTGTCGACTCCACACCACGCGATGACGGTCTCAGCAATCACTTTTGCACATATGAAGATCTGTTCAAGCTCAATGTATTCATTCGGAAAATGAGCTTTCGCTGTCACACCTGGTCCAAATACGACGCACGGAATGTTTCCTATGTTTGATAGTAATCCTCCGTCTGTTCCCCACGGTGATGCTTCTACAATGGGAGAGCTACCTGTTACGTTCTCGAATTGTTTCGTTAATAACTGCATCAATTCATGCTCGACCTCTAACGATCCAGGCAGCCACCTTGCCCCAAACCATTCAAGACTCACTGGATGTTCTATAAACCAATCATCTTTTTCTGGAAGTCTCTTCAGCCATTCTTTCATCTCTGCTTTTGCCTCTTCTAACGATTCTTCTGGTGCCACTCCAAATCGTCCTTCCATCGTGACAAGATCAGCAACGGACGATGGCCACTCTCCCCCGCTAATTTTCCCTATGTTAATCGGGACTGGTATCGGAATTGTTTTATAGAGGGGGTCGATTATTCGCTTATTCCTTCCCGTCTCTAGCTCTCTAATATGATCAACCACAAGCAAGCTTTTTTCAATCGCACTTACGCCCTCATAGCGTGTGCCCCCATGTGCGGCACGTCCTTTCACGTGAACTTTAAACCACATGGATCCTTGTTGCTTCGGGAAAAACTTCATATTCGTTGGTTCTGGTATGATCGCAGCATCTGCTGTATAGCCTCTCGTTAATGTTGCAAGAGTTCCCGTACCTCCACTTTCTTCTTCAATTACACTTTGAAACAAGACATCGCCTTTCAGAGAAATTCCCAAGTCTTGTATCGCTTGCATCGCCAAAAGTAACGCAACATTTCCCCCTTTCATGTCCGTTACACCACGACCGTACATTTTTCCGTTTTCAATTCGACCACTGTATGGATGATCTGTCCACTGCATGAGGTCCCCAGCTGGCACGACATCAATATGACCATTTAAAATAATTGACTTACCTCCGCCCTTCCCTTTTAACAAGCCGACAACATTCGGACTACCTGTAAAATCAGATTTTGAGGAGGCAAAGTACGGATGCTGACTGAGCTCGAATCCGTTTGGTTCCCACACATCAACATCGAGCTTCATCAGTTCTAACGTCTTAATGATGATCTGTTGGGCCGCAGCTTCATTGCCCTGAGTACTGTCTGCTTGAACGAGCTGTTGCAGCAATTGCACGGTCTCTTCTTTCTTGGCATGAATGACCTCGCGAATTCTTTTGCTTCGATGCGATTTCTGTCTACTAGACATGATCATCCTCCTCACTCGATCGATGGATCATTAAATCTCCGCTAAGCTTTAAGGAAGCACCCGTCTTTTTGATAACATCTTCTACGCAATATGGAGCCATGACCTCTTTTAATAAAAGTGCCTTAGCAGTTACTTCAATGACTGCCATGTCGGTAATAATAAGTGAGACGCATTTTTTAGCTGTTAGCGGAAACGAGCATGAATCAACAATTTTCGGTTCTCCTGTTTTACTCGTATGATTCATTAAGACAACGACTCTTTTTGCTTTTTGTGCTAGCTCCATCGCCCCTCCGATCCCTGGCACTCGCTTACCTGGGACAATCCAGTTTGCTAGGTCTCCTTGTGTACTTACTTCAAGCCCTCCTAAAAAAGTCATGTCCAAATAACCTGATCGAATCATTCCAAACGCAATAGCACTATCGAAATAAGATGCTCCAGGTGCAGCGGTGACTGGGTATCCTGCTGCATTGCATAATGTTGCATCTTCTTCTCCCGCAGGTGGAGATGGTCCCATGCCAAGAATTCCGTTTTCAGCATGAAAGAGTACATTCAGATCTGCTGAAAGATGATTTGGAATTAACGACGGTATTCCGATTCCAAGGTTGACAATCATTCCAGCTTCAATTTCTTCTGCTGCCCGTTTAGCCATACGATTACGGATGTCTACTCCCATACCCATTGCCAATCGACTCCTTCACTTTGAATCACGAGGTCAACAAAAATTCCAGGTGTCATCACTTGTGCTGGGTGAATCTCTCCTAGCTCTACAATTTCTTCTACTTCAACAATTGTGAAAGCTCCAGCCATTGCAACTAGTGGGTTTGTATTCCGAGCACTTGTTTCATAGATTAGGTTGCCAAACGTATCCGCTTTTTTCGCAAATATAATCGACACATCGGCTCTAAGGGCAGTCTCAAGTAAATAGTCTTTGTTATCTAATCTTACTTTCTGTTTCCCTTCTTCGATCACGCTCCCTAGACCAACATCGGTTAAGAAAGCAGGGATACCTACTCCTCCTGCTCGAATTCGCTCTGCTAATGTTCCTTGTGGGGAGAACTCGACTTCAAGTTCACCATCAACCATAAGCTGACCTGTGACGGGGTTAGAGCCAATATGTGAGGCGATCAGTTTTTTTGCCTGCTTATTTTTTATAATTTGACCGATTCCAATATGTGGGAAGGCTGAATCATTTCCTATTAGTGTTAGTTCTTTGACTCCTTTTTCTAGCATTCCTTTAATGATTGTTGGTGGATTGCCAACACCTCCAAACCCACCAAACATCACTGTTGAGCCATCATGAATGACTGACATCGCTTGCTTTAATGTCCCTACTTTATTCAAGGATCGCTTCTCATCCATCACATCCCCCTCCCTCTTTCTTGCACCATGTCAGATTCAATTTCTTTCAACGTTTTCGTAAAAAGGGCGATAATCTGGTCGATTTCTACTTTCGTTGTATTCAGTGGAGGAGCAATCATAACCGCATCCCCCTCTCCGCTCGCTTTCGCGGATTGAGCTGGGTAAATGAGGAGTCCATTCTGTTGCGCTTGCTTCACAATTCGATTCGTCAATGCAAGACTAGCTGAAAAAGGCTCTTTCGATGATCGATTTCTCACAAATTCAATCCCGACCATCATGCCAATCCCCCGAACATCACCAATCATAGTAAATTGGTTAAACAATTTTTTTATTTCTGCTTTTAAATAACGTCCGTTTTCTTCGGCCTTACGCACAAGATCGTGTTCTTCTACGTACTCAAGAACGGCTATGGCTGTTGCTGCTGATTGTGGATTCGCACTAAATGTGTGTCCACTCATGATGAAGTTAGAACCTTTTCTTATAGGGTCTAGAACGGTCTCGCTACAAAGTGTCGCAGCAAGTGGCGTGTAACCGGCACTGAGCCCTTTTCCGAGGGCTAAAATATCTGGTTTCACATTCCAGTGATCCATCCCCAGTGGCTTACCTGTTCGACCTATGCCTGTCATCACTTCATCTGCAATCAATAAAAGATCATGCCTTAAACAAATCTCTTTTATCTTTTCGTAGTACCCTCGAGGAGGGACAATAGCGGCACCCGCTGCACCAATGATTGGTTCTACGATAAACGCAGCGATCTGTTCAGAACCGATCCTTTCGATCGCTGCTTCTAACTCGTTTGCACACTTCAAATGGCAAGCGGGGTATGCTTCACCAAAAGGACAACGATAACAGGCAGGAGGTGGGACGACGGTGTTCTTTTGCAACATGGAGGCAAAACGTTCCCGACGTTTCTTATGACCAGATAAAGATAATGCCCCGAGTGTAATCCCGTGGTAACTGGTCCATCGTGAAAGAATCTTTGTTTTTTGGTAACGTCCTTGCTCTTGGTAATGTTGGATCGCAATTTTTATCGCTGTCTCGGTTGCCTCTGATCCACTGTTTACAAAAAAGCTATAGTAAGGCTCACTTGCTCCGACCCAATTATTTAATTTTTCTGCGAGCTTCTCTGCGGCTTCAGAAGTAAATTGTGAACGATAGACAAATGACACATGTTGCGCCTGTTGATTCATTGCTTCTATTACTTCTTTCACCCCATGACCAATGCTTGCTGTTACCGCTCCTGATGAGGCATCAAGATAGACGTTTCCCTCTGTATCGTACAAATAAATCCCTTTACCAGATGCAATCGTTGGGTAGAACTCATCTAGCAAAGGCTTTATTACATACGATCGCTTCATCGATACCACCCCCCCTCGCCCAATCAATCAAATTTAAAATAGTTGCGTTTTAAAAGCTTTGGTTCGGCCATCAACTCGTCGAACGTGATCAGGTTGGGGATTTTTTTCGTGTTAATAAGCATCAAATGATCCTCTATTTCTTCAATCAATGATTCTTCTTGATAGACCATCCTACATATCTGACATTCAATGGCAGGTGTATCTGTTATTTCGATCGCTCTTGACCCGTCAGGTAGTTCCCAGTAGACGGTAGCTTTTATTTTCGTTGCACTCTCCCCCTCACACCACATGCATTGCATGAATCATCCTCCCTTCTCGTCACTTTCTGATTTAGGAGTGTTCTTTTTCAGTTCTGCTTGATATTTCTTTTCTTTTAGCTGATCCCTCTTTTCGCGCTTATCTTTTAAGGTGCTATGTTCCGTACTTGCTTGATAGGACTCTCGCCTTTTATGGCGTTCGAGTGATTTTGGTAGTAAGGTCGTCTGATTGTCATTTAATAAAGAGGCGATGCCGATGGTTGTTTCTTTCAATGCGGTATCTGGGTAGATTCCCTGAAAATACTCGTCTGCCCGCCCTGGCTCATAGTTTTGAGGCTCTGGATACGTCGTAATGACACCTTCAAAATTTCTCAACACCACTTTATCTGGACTTTGGGAGAGTAGGTAGTTCGGTTGTAACGTAATCTTCCCACCACCATAAGGCGCATCGACGACAAAGGTTGGTACACTATAACCACTTGTGTGTCCGCGTAATCCTTCAATAATTTCTAATCCTTTGGAGATAGGGGCTCTAAAATGACCAATCCCTTCTGATAAATCGCATTGATAAATATAATATGGGCGTACTCTTATTTTCACAAGATCTTGGCATAGCTTTTTCATAATCGGTACGCTATCGTTTATTCCAGCTAAAATTACCGCTTGGTTGCCAACAGGAACCCCTGAATTCACGAGCATTTCACAAGCAAGCTTTGATTCTTCTGTAATCTCAATCGACGTATTAAAATGTGTGTTCAGCCAGACTGGATGATATCTCTTAAGGATGTTGCATAAGTTTTCAGTTATTCGTTGCGGAAATACGACTGGTGCTCTCGTACCGATTCGAATAATCTCAACATGGGGAATCGCACGCAAGTTCTTTAATATATATTCAAGAATGGTGTCATTAATTAATAAACCGTCACCACCCGAAATTAAGACATCCCGCACTTCAGGCGTATTGGCAATGTATTCAATCGCTCCATCCAATTGCTTTTTCGGAACACCCATGCCAATTTGGCCAGAAAAACGTCGTCTTGTACAGTAGCGACAATACATCGAGCATTGATTGGTGACGAGAAAGAGCACTCGATCTGGGTAACGATGCGTTAAGCCGGGTACTGGTGAATCTTCGTCTTCTTCTAATGGATCTTCCATATCATATTTGGTTTTCTGTATTTCTTTGCCGATCGGAACCGACTGCATCCGAATCGGACAGCGTGGGTCGTCTGGGTTCATCAGTGATGCATAATAAGGGGTTATATTTAGTGGAATCGTTTTCGTTGAAATGCGAACGCCCTCTTCTTCCTCAGGCGTGAGATGAATAATCTTTTTTAAGTCGTCAAGCGTGCGAATCGTGTTCGTTAGTTGCCAAATCCAGTCATTCCATTGCTCATCTGTAACATCTTTCCATAAGCTGAACTCTTTCCAATGACTGTCTGGCTTGTATAAGTCCATCCACATAGGATCGCCTCCTTTTCCTCGTTCACCTATAGTAAAAGCAAGAAACATGCCAAAGGAGTGAAAAAGGATGAAGTTGGACTTATTTGACTGGTGTACCAAGGGTTTGATTCGATTTGTAGGGAGTGATTAGTAGGAGATGTAAAACTAGGTGAAAAGAGGATTGCCGAACAATCGGCACAAAAAAGGGATTAGTACTTTTTTCTGTGCCGAAAAACTAGCAAGTGATCAATTGTCAGCAACTTGTTTTAACAAGTAGAGGGGCAGAAACGGATAAATCTTTACACCAGATATTCATATCCTCAAGGTCTTCAAAGATGTAACAGTTATTTGTTAATCGACCACCATACGAATAACCGAGTTGGAAGAATGCGTCATTGATCCCAAAGGATTTTGCACGGGCAAGAGAAAAAGCACAAAATATATGCCTTGAGATGAGCTCCTCTTCAAGCTTCATCAATAAATGTTTCATTAATCCGTGCGCCCTATGATCTTCTAACGTCGCACAATCGGTTAGTTCCGCATGATGATACGTTGAATGAATGTCAGCAGAAGCGGCACTAACAATTTCACCCTCGTATTCTGTAACACAGAAAATACTATTCCCATCAAGAATTTTTTTCACATAGTTTGGGTCATTCATTGGTGTTGGATAGACGTTAAATACATTCTTATACAACGCTGCTAGGGCTGGTGCATCTTCTGAAGACGCTTTTCTCATCTGATAATGAATGGGCACATCTTGCTTGATTGGTTTACGCGTTTTACGCTGAACATCAATTAAAATCTTTTGTTCTTTCTGCCACAACCTGCTCGTTCTCCGTTCATCTGAGTAGTACATTGTCAATACATAACCACACCCCCCATTAAAGAGACCAGCAATCCGCCCTTCCATCTGAAAGCCATAGCAGAGAAATTCTTCCCAAGCGTCTTGATGCGCTTGGACGATAATTTTTTCATAAGGTCCTTTCGTTGCTGTCTCCTCTAAGAAATGAACTAGATCCGGTACACTTCCTCTGAACGATTCAACGCGAAGTCTTTTATTGAATTCATCTGTCGTTAATTCCATTATGAATGTTGGCTGTTTAAATATGGTCGTAGATGCCATTACATTAGACCTCCTTTAGCTCAAATGTTTAATTTCCCAATTTTATATTGTAACGTTTGCCTAGGAATATCAAGTAGTTGCGCTGCTTGTAATACATTTCCTCCTGTCTCGCTCAATGCGTCTTTAATTAATTGCCGCTCTGTTTCGACCATGATTTTTTTGAATGATCGATGGTTTGATACCTTCTTGCTTGTTTGAACACTTTTCATTGATCGTTCGGTTGATTTCAAAAGATATGGACTTAGATGATCAACAGTTACTGTGTCATCTTCTGCCATCATTACTCCATACTCCACTACATGTTCTAACTCTCGTACATTTCCAGGCCAATGGTAGCTTTCTAATTGGTTCAATACGTCATCATCGATCTTGGTCACGAGCTTTTGAAATTGATGGTTGTATTTTTTTCTGAAATGCTCAAATAAATGAGGAATATCTTCTTTTCGGCTCCGTAACGGTGGGATCTCCACACAGCATACATTTAACCGATAAAATAAGTCACGACGTAGTTTCCCTTTTTCCACACAGTCTTCAGGTGATTCATTTAAGGCAACAACATACCGCACGTCGATGTGACGGCTTTCTTTTGCTCCTAAGCGACGAATCCATCCATCTTCAATCACACGAAGTAATTTACTTTGAAAGTCTAGCGGCATCGAATTTAATTCATCAAGAAACAACGTACCACCGTGAGCTAATTCAAGCAATCCTGGACGATCCACCGCGCCTGTAAAAGATCCCTTTTTTGTACCAAACAATAATGATTCTAATAATGTCGAAGGAAGTGAGGCACAGTTTTGCGTTTGCAGTGTGTTTTTAAAGCGTGGTGACTCCTGGTGAATTGCTTGCACAAACAACTCTTTACCTGTACCAGTTTCTCCGTATACCATTATCGGAGAAGACGTTCTTGCTGCTTTTTTCGCTCGTTTAATCGCCTCAAGCATCGACGAATCAACTGTCACAATGTCCTCCCAAGAATAAGTAGCGCACCTGGATTTAACGGAAGGACCAGCGTCACTTTTGACAGATGCTTGCAAGTCGATTAGCTTTTGAGACAATTGCTTGACTGTCGATAAATCCTTGGCTACTTCTACTGCACCTACTAACGTCTTCTCAACAAAGATTGGAACAGTTGTATTAACCGTATCAATAAATTGACCTCTGATATTAGTAAATGATTGATGCTGTTGATAGATCGGCCTTCCATTTTCGATGACTTTAAGCAATGTACTCGATTCTTTATTCAAACTTGGAAAAACATCTAGTACATGTTTCCCTAAAACATCATTAATTTCTACGCAGTCATTCTTAGCTGCCATCTTATTGTAATAAATTGTCATCCCTTTAGAGTCGACAACATGAATCGCTTCATCGATGCTATCAATGATCGATTCAAATAGCTCTTTCCGATTAGCTCTATGCCAAAACATCGCATCACCACATTTCAGTCATTAAAACGCTTAGTTATATACATTCAGTTTAAAATCGAAAATTCCTCTATCTCACATTTAATGAAAAAAATCAGGTATTCATGTGTACATCTTTAGTATCGTTTTGAAATATTTTTTGAAGAGGTTTGTTTAAAACTATTAATAGTACAGTATGTGAAATTAATTATATTTATAAAAAAAAGATGAGCCGACTAGGCCTCATCTTTTTTTGGTTATTACTCGCTTCCCTTTTTAACCATTGTTGCTACTTGGATTGTACGTTTTGCTTGATATTTTACTGCTTCTTCTACATCTTCTTGCATATTACCGTTTTGATCGACTGTTACGCTCGTTCCATATGGGTTACCACCTGATGCGAAAGTAACTGGATCTGAGTAACCAGGAGATGCGATTAATGTACCCCAATGGTGCATTGTGTTATAAAGCGCCAAGATTGTTGCTTCTTGCCCGCCATGTGCATTTTGAGCTGAACTCATTGCACTTGCTACTTTATTAACAAGCTTTCCATTGAACCAAAGTCCACCTGTTGTATCAAGGAATTGCTTTACTTGACCAGGGATGTTACCAAAACGAGTTGGTACACTGAAAATGAAGGCATCTGCCCACTCAAGATCGGCAAGTGTTACTTCAGGAACATCTGCTGTTTCTTCTAAGTGTGCTTTCCAAGCAGGATTTTGATCGATTGCTTCTTGTGGAGCTAATTCTGGAACTTTTAGCACCTTTACATTTGCTCCAGATGCTTTAGCACCTTCTTCAGCCCATTTTGCTAACTTGTAGTTCGTACCTGTTGAACTGTAATAGATAATTGCAACATTAACTGACATCGTATCATTCTCCTTTTTTGGTTCGTTTCCAAATAGTTTTGATAAAAAACTCATTTTGCCCACCTCAGCTTTTCGATTTGACGACCGAGATAAGTCCCTTTCAGTCTTACTGTTACCTTATCTCATTCTCTCTAAACATGTATCTTTAATTTAAGATACTGAGAGAAAAATTAATATCTCGAAATTAAATAGTTTAATATCAAGATATTGACGATAATAAAAGCTGATCACTAAATCAGCGAATACTTATCTTTAATTTAAGATAATATTACTCCTTATTTCTTTCCCTGTCAACAATTTTGCGAGAAATAGAAAAAAGTCATGCTTACACATGACTTTATAATTATTTCCAATCTATCGAAACGGGTAATACTTCTTGAATGTTTTTTTCATGAATACTCTTTTCGTCTTGGCTCATCCATAAGTGGACGGATCCTTTATCTTGACTACTTCGAATCAATCGGCCTATACCTTGACGAAGGCGAAGTAACATATAGGGTGCGTCAATTTCTTCTAAAGGGTTGACCGCATGCATTCGTTTTGCTTTAAAGACTGGATCTTTTGGTGGAAACGGCAGAGAAGAGATCAACACCTGTGATAACGCTGCTCCTGGCACGTCAAGACCTTCCCATAAATGATACGAACAAAGAACCGCAGAAGAATCTTGTTGGAAGACTTTTACCGCTTCACTAATTTCTCCGTCTCCTTCAAAAATCATATTAAATGACCACTCTTGTTGATCGGCCCACTGACGGAATCGGTTCATCTCCTCAAGAGAAGAGAATAACACAAGTGAATGTCCACCTTCTGCTTGTAAGTTTTCTCCGATCTCTACCCACTTCTTCTCTTCCTGATGACGAATATGACCCATCACCTTCATTTGCTCATTGTAATCAAATGGTGACTGAACGGAGAAGGACAAGGCTTCATCAATTCCTAAACTATTTGACACGTAGGAGAAATCTTTGTTTCTAGATAATGTGGCTGAGGAGAAAATGAATGGAATATTTTGAGAAAACACTTCTTTTTTCAAGATATCTTCAACTAAACGTGGCATAATGACAAATGACGTCTCTGTCGCGTTTTCCTCGAGCCAGAAAATCCCCTCATCTTCTTTTAATAGAATAGACAATCCATACGAGAAGAATTCCAAATATTCCTCAATCATCTTCACATGATAATCTTCGAGCACAAATAATTCTGAATCAAAGACCAACTGCTCTAAAATAATCTGAACCTGAGCATCCATTTTCTCGGCTAGAGATTGCATCACTTTTGTACGTGGGACTTCTCGTCTCATCGACCCTTCTACTTGAACGGCTGATTGTCGTAACACATCAAACCATTCTTCATGTAATGAAAGAAGTTCTTCAATCGCATATAAAGACTCCTCACGCACATCTTGATTCATATATCCAGTTAAAACCGTTGTTAAGGTCTCAGAATGGAAACGATACGTTAATGCTTTCTGAGCAGCATACTCAAGTAAATGCCCTTCATCAAACACAACACAGCTTGATTCAGGTAAAAGTGGCAATTGTCCTTCACGCTTTCTTGATTCTTTTGTCCAGACATGCTCCATATAGAAATCATGTGAACAAATAATTAAATCTCCAGCATGACGATAATGATCACGGTTTAATGTTTGACCACAACGATGACGCCAATCACAAGTTGAACACTGTTGCAATGGGTCCCACGCAATTTGTTCCCACTTTTCATTAGGCACCCACGGATATTCTTTACGATCACCATAGCTTTTAAATGCATTCATAGAAGTCGATGTATCATAGACAAATCCAGGGATCTCATCGTGAACACGTAAAATGTCCTCATCGTCAGTCTTATTAGAAAGTGGGTCTAACTTCTTCATACACACATATTGCTCGCGGGCTTTAGCTAATCGTACATCGACTTTTAGACCCAAAGCATCTTGGAGCTTCTCAATATCTCCGCCTTCTTTTACTAATTGTTCAATTAACGTTTCATCAGCGCACGATATAATTGCGGGCTTTCTCATATATCTCGCATAACAGATCGCATAAAGTAAGTAGACAAAGGTCTTCCCTGTTCCTACTCCAGCTTCAGCGAAGATCGTTTTCTTTTGTTTAAATGCTTGTTCAACTTGAAACGCCATGAAAATTTGCTCATCACGGAGTTCATATCCTTTATCTGGTAATGTCTCATAAAAAACATCACCGACATAATCACCTAGTTGATCAAAAAAGTTCTCTGTTTTCGAAATGGTAAATGGTAATGTTTTAATCAATGACTTATCTCCTCTAATCAAAATATCTTAACTTGCTAGTAATCAATTATAAAAGTCCACCCTCTATCATACCAGAACATACCTTCTTATGCGATAGTAAAAAAAGCTAATCCGCTCAGATTGAAAAAAGACTACGACACCCGTAGTCCTTTATTTAGTAAATCCTTTAATTTCTCCACTAATATTTCGACAGAGACCTCTTTGTTTCCTCCTCCTTGAGCTAATCGGTTGTTTCCACCTCCACGACCATCGATTTCACTCAATAACTCCTTTAATAGAGAATTTGCGCTAAACGCTTCGACAAGTGCACCACAAGCGACCACGAGTTGAAGCTTTTCACCATTTTTGGAAAAGAGAGCCACAATCGTGTCTGCTTCTTTCTCACTCAGCTTTCTTGCTAGTTGTTGTAGTTCTGACATTGGTCGAGAATCATAAAGACAACTGATTAATCGTTGCCCATAGACGACGTCACTTGTTGTTGCTAATTCTTTAGCTTCATATATAAGAAGCTCCTCTTTGAGTGTTTGGATTTCTTTATCTTTTTGTTTAATTTTCACTAACACTTCTGAGGCAGCATCAGGAAGTGTTTCGATGGGGGCATTCAATGCCTGCGTCAATTGCTCGAGAGCCGTTTGTTGGTGAGTAAATTGTTTAAACACACGCTTCCCAGAAAGAAAGCTTACTCGAATGTGTTGACGTTGCTTCTCCCATCCAGTGATTGCAATGCCTTGCACTTCAGACGTGTTATTTGGATGCGTGCCACCACAACCGTTATAGTCAACGTCTGGAATGATGACTAGCCTTACATCGCCACTGACTGACAGTTGCTTACGCAGAGGATAAGCATTTGCCTCGTTCACAGTCATCCATTTTGTCTCGATTGGTTTATGATCAAGGATGATTTGATTTGCTACAGTAAGAGTCTTCTCCACTTCGTCACTTGTTAGACTAGAAATAGCTAAATCGATCGTTGAATGCTCTGCTCCTAAATGAAAACTAACCGTCTCATACCCAAATATCTCAGCAAATGCCGCAGATAAAATATGCTGTGCTGCGTGCTGCTGCATATGATCAAATCTTCTTTCCCAATTAATGACTCCTTGGACTACTTCATTAGTAGATTTAATAGGCTCACTGAGATAATGACGAACTACCCCCTCTATCTCTTCTACTTGAAAAACTTCCTTCTCATCTAGAAGACCAGTATCATGAGGCTGCCCTCCACCTGTTGGATAAAAAGCGGTTTGAGTAAGCACGACATAATTGCCTCGTTCATCTTGATCTTGTCTGATTATTCTTGCTTCAAATTCCTTTATATATGATGATTCATAAAAGATTTCCTTAGTCATTTGCATTTCCTCGCTTTCAACGAATTTCCCGGGTAAGCGCACAATTCGACTACAATTTTAAAAATCCTGCCTAACCTTGTCAAATAATCAGTAATAATTACTTCTATTAATAGGCTGTTTCATAGAGTAGAATAGCCTGTTTTTGCTTGTACTATGCAACAACCTATACCATTCTATCCTACCTACATAGAGTATAGTAACCCTAGTAACTAGGGAAATAAAATATTAATAGGGTGATGTACTATGAGTTATTTTAGATCTGAAAGACCATTTCATTCGGGATATGGACCAAAAGGGTATAGTGGTTGCAGGAAAGCAAAAACAAAGTGTGAGGGTTGCTTGTGTAATGCATACCGAAGCGAAAGTAATGTTGAACTTGCTAAGCTCGTTATAGACGGTAATAATTTCGTATTGGATCAAAGAGATCCATTTTTCAGTAGCCCCCCTCTAAACATCTGTCAAATTAAACTTATTAGAATTAAGAACTGTTGTGCTACTTTTAGAATTATCTCGAGACCAGGCAACAGCCCTTGTCAAGGTAATAACCCTAACATCCAAAACTACAAAATTACCGTGGATTGTAAAGATATTGTGATTTATGAGGAATTATAAAAATTTTCACTCCTTAAACCATTTATTGGTTTAAGTTTTTTCTTTTTAGTTTTAAAATAGGGCGCATTTAAATGTCTGATCAAAAATTGCCATGTACGTAATATGAAGCATTATCTAATGACTGAAAAATCTAGGATTTCTTAAACATATTGTACATGGTTAAAACCTAGTATTAATAGGCCATTCATATTGTCGCTTAGCCTGTTTTTGCTTGTACTAGCCACAAACCTATACCATTTACTTCTTCTCACATAGAGTATAGTAACCCTCATGAAAAGGGAATTCAACTATATTAGGAGGAAATAAAATGAGTTATTTTAGAACCCAATCTGCTTCTCATTGTGGATGTGGTCCAGTGGCTGAAGAACGTTACTATAAGAAGCCTGTAAAGGAAAAGAAAAGATGTGAAGGGTGTTTCTGTCGCTATGCAAAAAAAAATGGAATAGGAAATTTTAGTAGAGTAATTATTGACGGAGTCTTATACACTACAAACTTTTTAGAGTCTACGCTTGTTACTGGCGGAACTGGTAACTTAGTGGGTGCCATTCAATTTGTAGGTTGTCCAAAGAAAAAAAATTGCTGTGTAACATTCCAAATTACACCTTTTGATGCTGCAACTCTAACAGATGAGCAACAAGATGTTTTAGAAGGATTGCTAGGTATAGTTGGCGAAGAAGCACTGGAAGATTTTTTCCCAGGTGGGGCGCCTTATTTCTTGACTACAGATTGTGAAAAGGTAAGTGGTTTTGTATTTAATGGTAATGGTATGGGTATGGGTAATATGGGGTTTTAGTAATCAATCTCCTTAAAAAGTGACTCAATAATCGAGTCACTTTTTTTCATATTTTTTTATTTGAGTCTCTAAAAGTAATGCTTAAATTTTTCACCTTAAAGAATTAATTATAAAGAGCAATAAAGAAAACCATACTAAAAATTATATATCTTATTATGGAGGATGATTACTAATGAGTAACATGGTTGATCAATTTTCCTCTTGGCTAGATAAGCACAAAGGAAAAACCATTTCTATTGAAAAAGGTGATCACGAAACAGGCAAGAAGGAGGTAATGGATATTGATCTCGTTTCAATCCGACTTGATTTTGTTTCACTAAGAGAATCCGAGCAAACTTCGATCGACTAAAACATTCCTCATAAATAATTTATTTTACACGGTACTGGACAAGTTCATGGTGATGACAAGGATAGTCCTTTACCAGAAGATTGTTTTGAGATTCCGATTGATGATTCGTTTGAATTCAAAAGAGAAGGAAAAGACGTTCAAGTACATACTGATAAAGCGATTTATCGCATTTCTTCTCAGTGAACTAATTAACAGAGAGCCTTTATTAAGCTTTCCATTGCTCTTCGTTTATAAAAAACAAAAAGTTTGAAGCTACTATAGCTTCAAACTTTTTTCCTGATTACTTTTCATCTTCATCTAGTAATGATTCGTCCGTCTCAGAAGTGGTTGCACTCTAACAAGCTACTTTGATTTCAAAGACTTCGCGGGAACTCTTCCGGTGACTGACATTACTGAATTGACAGGCCTCCCTAATGGGGAAGTAACAATGTTAACGGTAAGTTGTGAAGAAGTGAACTTAGCGGAATTGTTAAACGGAATGCCTTTCAACGACTAATAAGCATAGAATGTTGACTTAAGTCATTAACTTAATAAAAGTTTTAGGTACACTATTAACAATGTAAAACGAGGGACGATCTTATAAGGTCATAAATTGAACTTATAGATAGTGCCTTGTTTCTATTTGTCTCATATAAAAAAATCTCCTACTAGGCACATGTCTACACAACTCCTAGGTACATACATACACTATGACAGACAGAAAGGAAGTGTTGATATTGAGTTGTTGCGAGTCAGAGATTTTATCCTGTTGTCCGACTAAAACCAATGTGCAAGATAAAATTTGTGGTGAATGGTCAGGTTAAGTTGATCTAGTAGATATTGTTATTTAGCGAATAACATTCCTAACATATTGAACTTAAGTGGTTATGTTTCATTATTAAGTGGAGATGAGTACGTACAAGTTCAATTATTAAATTCAGCAGAGGATCTAATTCAAACATTAGTACTTAATCCTGGAAGCACGATTAGTTTCACTACAAGAAATGTAGCATTGATTCAGATCGTTTTAGAACAAGATTAGAAGGTTTTTTTCTGGATAATTTTGTGTTACACCATTCAATATCGGTCACATTTTAGTGTAAATTAATTTTGAGGAGTGATCATTATGAGTTGCCAAGATCAATCATTATCATGTTGTCCTGAGAAACAATTTGTTCAAGATAAAGTATGTGCTGAGTTTACGTCAGCGGGTGTTATCTATACAAACACCTTAGGCACAACGTCCACTTCAAGTGGGTATATCCAAAATACAAGCGCAAGCGAGATTACGGCTACATTGGAAGACGCCAATACGACACCAGTGGCAGTAATTATAATTCCAGCAGGAAGTACTGCTAGCTTTACTGTTAGGAATTTCTCAACTATCTCTATTGAATTAACTGCTCCTGATCCTGATTCTGCACCTGCTGGTGAATTTTGCGTCACGACTCGTTACCGAATTTAAACGATAAAAAGAAGAGACTGGATGGGAACTCCGTCTCTTCTTTACCATTGTGATCGATTACAAGGTACATATACAGATTTACTCACTTCTAATAATAGAACGACTGAAAGAATAATTTGTATTTTGTTTTGGGGTGCCTCGTAAACTCGACACGTGCGACATGTTTCTGAGACTTCGATCATCGAATCTTTTGGTCGATCAATGCGGATAGACGTAACGGAGAAGATTGGAAATCGTTCTACATAGCCCCCTCGCTTCCCTTCTACACCACTATACAAAATCCCCTCACCTGTAAGAATGATATCTATAAAATGTTCATTCGAATGATTCTTTTCTCCTTTATATTGGCAATCTGCATCTATGATCTTCGTGCTAGCATGTAACTCCTTCACCTCACAGCCATAAGAAACCGTTTTTTTCTTATCCTTTTCCTTATCCATTAAGACCAATTGCAATGTAAGATGACCTGCTGCAAAACCGCTCTCTTGTTTATGGCACTTTAATGCCACCTCACGAACGTCTGTTAATGTACAACTAAAACTTTGACCATAAGAAAGAGTAGTCAATATTTGACCATTGACCCACAGCTCTAGATTAGGTTGTTTAGCTCCTCGATTGTATTCAATTGTCATTGTTCCCCCAACTATTATATTATGCTTATTCACTTTCCAGACAACACTCGGATCTTCATTATTTGCTTCAACATAAAATTCTTGTTGGATACAAGGCTCTCGGTGGCGTCTTTTTCCTAGCTTGCTCTCTTTCGGTTGTGATTTCTCAATAGTTACATTTACTATTTCTTCCCGACGTTCAATGATATTCTTATGCTCTATCCAACTCAAGTGATTTCGCCTCCTCACATCATAGTCTATTCGCCTAAAATAAAAGTGTTCAATTCTTTAAATTTTGATGAGGAAGGAAATTAGTCTATACGAACAAACAGTAAATTGCATCTAATATTATAGTTAGTATGAGATAAATTCTTTATCCAAAGGAGGAACTTTAATGGGGAAATATGATTGTTGTCATCAATTTAGTTGTGATGGAAGGAGTAATAACAATGGGATATATAGTGATATTACAATAAGTAATGTCGGCCCAAATGTTAGTTCGCAGTTTAGTGAATTGAGCGTTTCAAATCGAACGCCAATCATTGAGTTAAAGTCAACATATGGAATTTCTGCAATAAGAGATGTCCTAGTCACTGCCGGTGGTGGGACTGTCACTAATGATACGGTAGAATACTTGGTTACCTCTGGTGGCGGAGGAACAGGAGCTGCCATTCTTGAAAGTGCGGAACGCGGACGCTATCAAGCAGGTTACGCAGCTGAAGGTGGAATTGGCGTTCGCTTACCTGTAAGTGCTACAGGGAATCAAATCGTCCGTTGGGGATTGTTTGATTCACAAAACGGCCTGTTTTTCGGGCAAAGTGGGACAACTGGAACATTTCTCGCAATCCGCAGGGCCGGGGTAGATACAGTCGTACCACAAGCGAGTTGGAATATCGATCCATTAAATGGATCAGGACCTAGTGGACAGACGTTAAATTTAGCAACCGGAAACATATTTAAAGTCGTCTTTTCATGGTACGGCTATGGAGTCATCGAATGGCAAGTCGTTGTACAAAACCCTGTCGACTCATCACAGAAAGTGATTACTGTTCACCGATTTAAGCCCGCGAATCAAACAAGCTTAACAGATCCCAATTTACCAGTTAGAGGAGAAATTAATAATAACGGGACAGCAAGTTCTATTACTTTATTTATAGGAGGACGATCGTACAGCCTGCTCGGAAGATCAAATACAACATTTCGAGTAACCTCTGCAAGAAGAGGACCAGTCACTGTAGGGACTACTCCTTATCCATTGATTAGTTTTCAGCGAAAAGCAATTTTCCCCGCTGGTTCAGGCCGATCAAACTCAGTTAACATAAGAATTTCAGGATCTGATATTCTTACAAATAATGATGTTGCGTTTCTCATCTATGTTGGAAGCACAGTCAATACAGCATTTGTAAACTTCCCGACTGCATTAACAAATATACCCGATAATGAAACAGCACTTTTGGTAAATACTACTTCTACTGCATTTGGGACACTCGGTCAAGTCGTTTATCAAAGTCTTGCACAAGGTGGATTAGGAAATAGTTCCGTTTTATCAGGTGTAGAAACCCTTGATCTTACTCTTCCTGAGACCTCAATTGTCACTTTATCTGCTGCCACATTTACTGGTACTGCGAGTGTGACAAGTGTGTTTAGAATGACAGAAGATTGGTAATAAAGTCACATAGAATCCAATTAAATGAGAGCTTGTCCCCTATAGCTCTCTACATCCCCACATTTCGAGATTTACAAATAATCCAACATTTTACGTTTTTTACTCCTTTACTCGGTGTACAAGATTAATGTTTAAATTTCTCAACTTAAGGAATAAATCATAAAAAACACTAAACAAATTCATACTAAGGGTTATAAATCCGATTGTGGAGGCTGATTGCAAATGAGTAACATGATTGAACAATTTTCTTCTTGGCTGGAAAAGCAAAAAGGACATACCCTTTCTATTCAAAAAGGTGAACACGAAACTGGTAAGAAAGAGGTAATGGATATTGACCTCGTTTCTTTAGAACTTGATTCTGTTTCACTAAGAGAGTCCGAGCATCCTTCAACAGATGAATACATACCTAATAAAGAATTTATTTTACACGGTACTGGACAAGTTCATGGTGATGAAAAGGATAGTCCTTTACCACAAGATTGTTTTGAGATTCCGTTTAATGATTCTTTTCAATTCCGAGGAGAAGGAAAAGACGTTCAAGTACATACCGATAAAGCGATTTATCGTATTTCTATTCAGTAACTAATTATCAGAGAGCCTTTTTTCAAGGATTCCTAATAATTAAGTATTTAATGATTCGATCTTGGGTTAGTAGTACGTCAAAAAGTTTGAAGCCATTATGGCTTCAAACCTTTTGCCTGGTTACTTTTCATCTTCATCTAGTAATGATTCGTCCGTCTCAGAAATGGTTGCACTCTGACAAGCTATGCAATCATTAAAACATTGATTGAATTGAAATGGATAGAGTGTGGCACAAACATTTGAACAATAATTTGAGCAGCTGCCTCGTGTCCCTCCAACATTATTTGGACGATACAAACCAGGAAGATTTATTCGACTTAATGCGTCTAAAATTCCTCTTAAATCGTCTTGCTTCTTTCGCATTTCCTCACCTCCTTGATATAAGGTATGTTCGAATAAACTTAAGGATAAGACGGATGTACATGCTTTGAAAAAAAGGGGCGTGGATTTTTTAGTAGTTATCAATCAAAAGACTTTCAGTACCGCACATCATTACATACTCTTAGATACCTTTGAACGTTGACTGAATCGCAAGTGTTCTTACTACAGACAATATCCCTCCCCCATTACAACCTTCTTAATCCTGAAATTCCTAGGATTAATAACATTTATTCTCAATTTATAATGAATGTGGATTGGAATATCGATCATTCTTTACCTTTTCTAAGTATTTCTGAAGAGAACTTGTATTAAGTAGTCCTATGCATGTGACAGACCCCCTCATAGTCTCTTATTCCATTAAATAAGGCTTTATCAGAGTTGAAACCATGCTTTTTTTCCTATAGCATTATTACCTATGAGACTTATTAGATGCATTCAGACAGACAAGACTGCGTCTACAAAATCATTAGGAGATGATAAAGTGCTACAACATAAAAAGATCGCTTTTATTGGAGCAGGGAATATGGCAGAAGCTATTTTTTCAGGATTAATTCACCAAGAGAAAGTAATGGCCGATCAAATTCATGTTACAAACCGCTCTAATTATGATCGACTGAACCACCTACGTGAAACATATGGTGTAGAAGTGAGCACTAGTAATGAAGAAGTTTTAAAAGATGCCGATATCGTCATTCTTGCTATGAAGCCAATTGGAGTGAAGGATGCGGTTAATGAAATTCGATCGCTAACTTCTGAAAACCAACTAATTTTATCGGTTCTTGCCGGAATTACGACTGAATACATTTCTGACTTACTTGGTCACAATGCACCAGTTGTTCGTGTAATGCCTAACACATCCGCTGCAGTTGGATCATCTGCAACAGTGATTGCTCCCGGTGAGTATGCTAGTGAGGACGACCTTACTGTAACAGAGGAGTTGTTCAAGGCTGTTGGGATGGTAAAACAAGTCGAAGAGTGTGATGTTGATAGTTTTACAGCGATCGCTGGAAGTGGGCCTGCCTATATGTACTATTTAGTTGAAGGAATGTATGAATCCCTTGACGAGCTAAACTTAGATCAAGAACTTGGTGAAAAGGTAATCATCCAAATGATGCAAGGCGCGATCGACTTGTTAAAGTCTAGTGACCTGTCCCCTAGAGAGTTGTATCTAAATGTTAAGAGTCCTGGTGGCACAACAGAGGCTGGACTAAATGTTCTTGAAGACAATGACTATCAAGACATTATCATGAAATGCATTAAAGGAGCTGCCGAACGCTCTCGCGATATCACGAAGGAACTATCTACGCTACCCGAAAAAACACTAAACTAATTTTATCAAACTATTGGAGTGAAGAAATTGCTAGACAAAAAACGCATTGTAGTTAAGATTGGAAGTAGTTCATTGACAAGTCGTAACGGCGAGATTAGTTTACGGAAGCTCGTACGCTTAGTCGATGAGATAGCCCTCATAAAAGAAGAATGTCACGAAGTTGTCTTGGTCTCATCTGGAGCTGTTGCCGCAGGCTATCGAAAGCTAGGATTTATTAATCGCCCAACAGAGCTTGCAGAAAAACAAGCAGCCGCATCCATTGGTCAATGTCTTCTAATGGAAGCTTATTCAGAGAGATTTAATTCTCATGGATACGTTGCTTCTCAAATTCTTATTACACGTAGCGATTTTTCTGATCAAAAACGTTATATGAATGCTCGCAATACAATTCAAGTCTTGCTTGAGCGTGGTGTGGTTCCGATTGTAAACGAGAACGATACCATCACAACTAAGCAATTAAAATTTGGGGATAATGATACATTGTCAGCAAAAGTAGCAGGACTTGTTGACGCGGATGAATTAATCATTTTATCTGATATTGACGGACTTTATGATGACAATCCAAACACAAACCCAAATGCGAAACGGTTAGACGTAGTCAATGAGATCACACCTGAGATTGAGGCTGCAGCTGGTGATTCTGGAAGTGACGTTGGAACTGGTGGCATGAGCTCTAAAATTGATGCCGTTAAAATCTCTTTAGCAGCAGGCATTGAAACATTTATAGGTGATGCCAATAAGTCTAACATTCTCTTTGATGCCGTTAACCATGTTGCAAAAGGGACTTATTTTAAAACAAATGAAGAAGAGGATGGTCTCGATGTGAGACAACACTGGATTGCTTTTAATTCTGGTGCAAAAGGAGAAGTCATAATCGATGACGGCGCACGTCTTGCGATCACAGAAGAACAAAGTCACCTTCTCCCTCAAGGTGTGCGTGAAGTAAATGGAGCATTTGATTGTGGGGATGTTGTCGTCATCCGTCATCTAAATGGTGAGGAAGTCGGTCGTGGTGTGATCAACTATTCTGCCGTTCAACTAAGGCAAATTAGACGATTAAAACTAAAAGAAATCCCAGCTAATATTAAAGTAACGAAAAGTGAAGCGATTAACCAACAAGATTTCGTTTGCCATACAAGTGTGACAGTACCCCAATAAGATCTAAGGAGAGGATTCATTTGAGTACAACACCAATGAAAGATATACATGTAGAGGAACAAGCAAAAAAGGCACAACAAGCCGGAAAGATCTTAAGTCTCTTATCTACAGAAGATAAAAATAAAGCTTTACTCGTCATTGCCGATGAATTAGAAAAGCATGATTCGTTTATTTTAGAGGAAAACAAGAAAGACTTAGAGAACGGCAAAAAGAAGAATTTTGATCAGGCTTTTATGGACCGTTTATTATTGACGAAAGAACGTGTTCTCGAATTTGCCAATGGCTTACGAGAAGTCGTTCAACTTGAAGATCCTGTCGGTGAAACAATCTCAGAATGGACAGTGAAAAATGGACTTCTTGTCAAAAATGTCCGTGTTCCACTTGGTGTGATCGGCATGATCTATGAAGCAAGACCGAATGTAACAGTGGATGCAACAGGACTTGCATTAAAATCAGGGAACGCTATTGTACTAAAAGGTGGCTCGTCTGCCCTATCATCTAATAAAGCAATCGTTTCGATCATTCATAAAGCCTTAAAGAAAACGAAAATTCCAGCGGATGCAGTGCAATTTATCGCTACCACCGATCGAAGTGCAACAGAGCAATTATTTACGATGAAAAAATACATCGACGTTCTCATCCCACGAGGCGGGGCATCATTAATTCAAACGGTCGTTGAAAAAGCGACTGTACCTGTGCTAGAAACCGGTGTTGGTAATGTTCACATGTATATCGACAAAGAAGCAGATGTCACAAAAGCCTTACAAATCATGGTCAATGCCAAAACTGACCGACCAGCCGTTTGTAACGCGCTTGAAACGTTGCTTGTTCATAAAGAGTGGTTGAATGCTCATAAAGATCAACTTCTTTCTACATTAAAGGAATTTCATATTACAGTTCACACAGATGAAGAAACACTTGATTTATTTCCTGGCTCCGTACTAGCTAATGAAAAAGATTGGGCTGAAGAATATTTAAGTCTAGACCTTGCAATTAAACTTGTTGATGATGTAGATGAAGCTATCGCTCACATTGAGCAATATGGAACAAAACATTCCGAGTCAATTATTACGGATGATCAACATGTTGCTGATCAATTTTTAGCACAAGTGGATGCTTCTGCCGTCTATCATAATGCATCGACTCGCTTCACCGACGGAAGTGCTTTAGGCTACGGAGCAGAAATTGGTATCTCGACTCAAAAACTCCACGCACGTGGTCCGATGGGCTTACCTGCCTTAACTACGTCGAAACTCCGCATTACCGGAACAGGACAAGTGAGATAAAAAACGAGAAAAAGCAAAGGGTGTGCACCCTTTGCTTTTTTCAATATCAGGATTTATTTTCACGATTTTTCAAAGCTGCAATCGCTTGTTTTAATACATTCGGAATAGGTAAACCTACCTTCCCTGCATTCTCAAGAATCGAAATAAATTCATTAATGATATAAAAATAGATCACCGCATCTCGGAAGAAACTATTCCCTCCTAGAATGAGATCTACACCATGCGCCACAGCTACAAGGGCAATTACCATGATCTTCTTTGCAATGCCTTTAAAACCAATTCGACTACTTAACAGACCAAGGTATCCTGCAGCAATTAAGCCCGTTATATAGTCAATGATAATAAAAATGATGAGAACTTGTACTAAGGACGGCCACCCACCAAACAGCAAGCTTCCAATTGAACTAATACCAACTATAAGCCCTTTAAACCCATGTTCCATACATTCCCTCTCCCTTACGAGCAATGGATCGCTATTTACTACATAAGGTATTCGTATGAGAAGGTTATGGCTTGTGCATGTTTCTACTGTGACTTATTTTTATTTTTGGCTGCTACATATTACTAAGCAAGGTGACCCTACCTTCCCACCTTCTTCAACACTTCCTCTAGATCATCCGGCTTCAAAAATTCCACCGGGGAAACGCCTTTCTCAAACGTAAAGGAATCCCCTTCGATCACAATCACGTACTTCCCATTTACTTTGGCAATGTGTAAACACTCTCCAAAGTCTGATAGCATTGCTTTGACATCAATATGGTCCAGTTTTAGCTTTAACTCGATCTCTGGCTGGTGCTCGACGATCGGTGCAGATGCTTCAACGACTTGCTGCGGTGTCCACTTCTCTTGCATTTCACGAACAGGAGTATTTGACCATGCTTCAATAAACTCTTCTTCCTGCTGTCTTTCAGGAGTGGCTTCTTGATACGTTTCAGCGATATGTTGTTGGGCCATTTCGATCATCTGGTACTTAACAAGTTCTGGCATCGACTTATTATATTCAACGAATTTTAGGAAGTCTTCAAAGTATCTTGCGTGTGATGATTGATGAACTTTCAACTCCCACTCTTCTACTATTCCTTCTTCTGGCATATAAGGGTATTGAATCGACTTCATGTTTTTCGTTGTGATCGCTCGGTTAACATGATTGATTAATGTTTTTTCGTCTGTGATGCTTGCAACCTTCTGTTCAAAGTCACATTTTAGGATAAAGACAAAGGGATCATCCATGTATTTTGATAGCTTAGCACGTATAACAAGCAATGCCCCTCCACGAATGGCACTTGTGTCTGTATATGCACGTACGACTTCTTCACTTGCTTCTTTAAAAGCAGCTGACGACTCACTTAATCGAATCCGGTGAAATTGATTAAAATTTGGATTCGTATCTAAGTTATAACCAGGCTCAACAACGAACCTTCCTATTTTAGTCGGAACATGATCTGATTTCGGGTTCTGTTCGACCTTTCTTTTAGCTACTTTCATTAATTCACCATCAAGAAATTCTTTTAAGGCATGTTGTTCATAGGCTGTTTGATCAAGGGTTTGGTAATGTTTATACGTTTTGGTCGCTTGTTCACCTGATCCTTCTACATTGACTACGAAAAATGATAAATACTGTATAGTAAAATCCATAAGTAACTCCTAACTTGTCATTTAATACGTCGATGATTCTTACGTATTATACCAAAACGTTCCCTTTGATGTCATACCGCAACTTCATTAAAAATGACGTGTTGAAGTATCTTTTTATGGGAATACAGAGTAACATATAAAGCATTGAAACGAGGGATTACTATGTATAAAAAAGCAATGCTTATCTATAATGGGGCTGCAGGGAATAACGACTTAGCGTCCTCTTTAACAACAGCTGTAGCTGAACTTCACCCTTTTATAGATGAATTAACGCTATTAAAGACGAAGGCAAAAGGGGATGCGGAGCGCTTTTGTTCTGAGCGAGGAGAAACACATGATCTCGTCATCATTATGGGAGGCGACGGTACGGTTCATGAATGTGTAAATGGTTTGATTCATTTAAATCACCCACCTGAAATCTTCATCCTACCTACAGGGACATGTAATGACTTTGCTCGTGCTTTAAACATTCCGTTAAAGTTAAATGCAGCATGTAAAGTTTTTTCAGACGCGAAAGCAAAGAAAGTTGATATTGGTTTGGTCAATGACCGTGCCTTTTCAAACTTTCTCGGTGTAGGTTTAATCACCAAAGCATCTGAAGGAACGAACTCCGACTTAAAAGGTAGTATCGGCAAATTTAGTTACTTCTTAAGCGCGCTTCAATCCCTACAAGGTGCTGCTCCTTTTTCTTACACTCTTCAAGTTGACGGTAAAACCATTCAGGATGAAGCGGTGATGATCTTGGCGATGAACGGTTATTTTCTTGGTACAACAAATTTATACCATGATCAAAGTAAGCTTGATGATGGCCAATTCGACCTATTCATCATACGTGAAGCTGGGCTCGGTTTACTCAAAAATCTATTCAATAAGGCGACCTCTTTAGAATGGCCGGAAGAAATGGAAGGGATTGATCTATTCCAAGCCGATTCGTTCTCTCTTGACGTAACGAATAAAGAAGAAATCGATATAGATGGAGAAATTTATCTAGAGACCCCGGCTAAGGTGTCACTCAAAAACAAAGCTTTAACGTTTTTATCGTTTGAAGAGTAAGTGAAGCGAAAAGAAACTATGATTTATTCATGGTTTCTTTTCTATGATTAGGTAATTCTATCTCATTACTCGGATTAACGTCTTTTCTTTTCCGACGTTTCTTGCTATACTCCCTCTAACAACAAAGTATGATTTTCATCGGAGGAAATGAAATGGGCATTCCAAAACCACTTGTGCAAGTGAATCAAATTTTTCTTTTAGTAACTATCGTCCTTAGCTGGCTTATCTCACCTTGGATATTAATGATCCCTTTATTAGTCGGTGTGATGGCGTTATTGTTTAAATGGAATCTTATTATGGAGCTGTTTAAGCCACTACTTCGAAAACCTCATTCTAGTTATTATCCTGAGGACCCGGCGCAACAACGGTTTAACCAATGGATTGCGACGGTTTGCTTAGGACTCGCCATCGTCAGTTTCGTATTAGGTTTTCAACTTATGATGTTTATATTAAGTGGCATGGTCGTACTCGCCGCTGGTTTAGCTTTTAGTGGCTATTGCATTGGATGCACAATTCGTTATCGTTATATAATGTGGAAGCATCAAAAAAACTGAACCCCATAGTGATGGGATTCAGTTTTTAATTTTGTGTGACATCATTTTGTCCTTCTTACGGTACTAATACCGCGTCGATAACATGGATGACACCATTTGATGTTTCAATATCCGCTGTGACGACATTTGCATTATTTACTTTTGTTGGATTCAGTGAAATCGTCACTTCTTTGTCTGCCAATGTTTTTGCTTTCATTCCGTCTTTAAGATCACTAGACAACACTTTACCTGGTACCACATGATACTGAAGAATCGTTGCTAAATCTTCTCGAGCTAATAATTCGTCCGCAGTAATTCCAAGCTCTTTTAGCAACTTATCAAATGCTTCATCAGTTGGTGCGAATACAGTGAATGGCCCTTCACCTTTTAGAGCCTCTACAAGATTTGCTTTCTCTAGAGCTGCAGCTAAAGTGTTAAACTCACCTGCTGCTACCGCTGTATCGACGATATCTTTTGCATCAGAGTTCTCCGCAGCAAACCCTGTTGCAGAGAATGTTACCATCATCATGAAAGCGAGTAACATCAACGTAATTTTTTTCTTACCCATTGGAAAAGCCTCCTTATTTATCATTTTTTTCTGAAGTTACATTAGGTACGACTTCTCTAACAAGCCACACCTCAACTATGTAAACTCTCAAACGTAGTATTCGTCCATTTATCATTTTTATTCCATTTATTAGATAAAAAATACAAAAAGAGACTAGGCGTAAGTGTTTTATCTAGCAAGAATCTGAAAAAGAATAGGCAATGCAAATATGCCGCTCCTGAAATATACTCCGCACCCTTAGGAGGTCTACGTATATTTCTTGCGCTAAATCAGCGCATTGTTCAGATTTTCATTTAAACACTTTCATCCCAGTCTCTTCAAGGAAGTCATCAATCTCTAGAAAATAATTTCAACAGTCGCGACCAAAATGTCTTCTGTTCTACTACTTCCTCCTCGGTTTCCTCTTGTTTTTCATTTTTAATTCCATCTGTTTTAATGACAAATTGTACAGAGTTTACGTTTTCGTTTTTTGAAGAAACGAAGGATACGACTTCGAAATCTGATTTATCAAATTCCGCAATCATTCGATCTACTTCTTCTTGCATTTGAGCTGGTAAGTTATTTGTTGCTTTATATAATGTATTTGTGCCAATATGAAGCTCACTTGCTCCACTTTCTAAATCAGCAGTTCCGCCAGACAATTCACCGATACCATTATGCAAACCCTCATAAGAACCCGAAAGTTGATCGACACCATTTGTGTAACTCATTAACCCCGAATGAAACTCGCCATAGCGCTCAGATAATTGAGCAAACCCTTGTTGAAGTTGGGTAAATGAGTCCATACCATCCATGTTTTTTAGTGATGATGAAAGCCCATTAGCAATAGTTGATAGCGTGTTTCCCATTTCCTTCGTTGACACGTTCACTTCTTGTAATGTCGCATCGACAGCATCAAAGCCTTCTCTAACGGCTGAATAGGTACCTCTTGCCTGTTGTGAAGCGGAATACGTTTCAATTAATTGGTCAACAACTACCGGGTCTGCCCCACTCGCATATAATTTTTGAATTTCTTCCTCGCTGATGTGATGTTCGGGTATAGCCTTCATCGCCTCATCTAATGTGTCGTATGCCTGAATATAATTTTCTCTTAATAAAGCTAATCCATCGGCCGTTTCATAAAGCCCGTCTGTTAGTTGCAATAGGCTTTCAGGTAAACTCTTCAATTCGGTAACGTTCATATCCTCTGAGATTTGAAGCGCGTGACTCATTTCAGAAAGAGCGTCGTTGATCGATGTTGAAGCACTGATTAGTTCTGTCGATGAGCCAGCCAGCTCGCCTATTCCCTGTTTGTATTGACTTGAGCCGTCAAATAAACTCACAACACCATTGTTCAATTGTGATACGCCAGCCATTAATTCAGCAACTCCATCATTAATCTCTTTGACTCCGTCTGATAGCGACGTAAGTTCACCCGTCATTTCGTCGATGTCTGGAGTATCAATCGCCATTGATGATGGAACAGCAGCAATCTCAATCCCATCAAACTCAAAATCTGTTACATCTACCGAAACAAACATTTCTTTTTCTTGTTCTGGCATGACAGTAAAAGTGATTTGCTTATTCTTCCCAACGTTCGCGATCATGCCGTCAGTTGTTTCAATCTCCCCGTAAATTCCGTGATGAAGCGTCATAGAGAGTTGTACGATATAGTTTTCAAAAAATACTGGGTCGACATTTTTATTTGCTGAGGTTTGAATAGTAATTTGTAAGCGTCCGTTGCTTCCCGCAAGTTTTTCGTGCTCTATTTCTTTCCCATCAAGTAAGTAAGATATATCAATATCCCATGGTAATTCACGTTGGTCTTCCAAGTTGCCCTGATAGTAGAATGTACTAGGCGCTGCATCAATTTGGACTTCGTCATCTACTTGTTCAAGTTCGGATAGATCTGTTAGATTTTTCAATTCACTATAAGCACCATAGTCAACAATCATGCCAGATTCTTCGATTATTAATGTATTCACTACATAGATTTCATCTAGTTCCCCGTCATGTTGCATTGTTGCGTAAACGACTTCCTCTTTTGTAGACAAGGCCCCAATAGTCTTTTCCGCTTTCGCTGACTCCCTCGAGTGAATATCTGGAGCGGCATCAACTAAAAATGAGGGAATAATTATCACTGTTGCTAATGCAATGAGCGACATTCGTTTCATTTTCATTATCATTTCCCCTTATAAAAGTTTGCTTTATACGTTGTTTTACGAATCAATGTATCTAACACCAACAGCATCGCTGGTAAGAAACAAACGACCATCACAAAGGCGAGCAGAGCCCCTCTTCCTAGTAGTAAGCCGATGGAGGAAACAATCGGGTTCGTCGAGGTCACCCAAAGGATAAATCCAATGCTTGATAAAATCGACGCAGAAATTGAAATCGAAAACGTCTTTTCATCTAGCGTTTTTTTTATGGCTTGCATAGCTGGCATGACTCTTCGATGTTCTTTATACGTTTCTGTAAATAAAATCGCATAATCAACCGTCGCCGCAAGTTGGACGGTGCTGATAATCAAATACCCTACAAAATCAAATGACGTATCTGTAAAATAAGGCACGGATAAGTTAATCCAAACAGCAGATTGGATCGTGAGCAGAAGAATCACTGGGATCGATACCGATTTAAACGTCAACATAAGAACAATTGCGATCGTAACGACAGTCATAACATTGACAAAGGTATTATCTTTTTGCACCGTGTTTTTTATGTCATATAACGTAACACTCTCACCAAGACTCAAATGTTGATCGCCGTAATAAGAAGCAGCTGCCTCCTGAACGTTTTCTACGATCGCAAAAGGAATATCACCCTCTTTGGCACTATTTGTGTTGATGATGATTCGGCTGTAGTTTTCTGAAAAGAAATCCTTCGTTATTGATTCTTCTAGATACTCAGGTGGGATCGCACTGCCGACGGTATTAACATAAGCAATCACATTCGTTACATGTGTAATTTCTTCCAACTCTTCTACAAGCTCACCTTCTTTGACCAAATCGCCTTTAGGGACTAATAAAACAAGCGGTGTCGATTCCCCAAATGCTTCTTCAATGGCAATTAGATCAGCACCGGCCCTTGTTGACTCGGGCTGTTCGCCAAGACCATATGTAAAAGTCGTGTTACTTTGGGCTAAAAAGCTCGGTATAAGAATGGCTAAGACAATTATTAACGTCGGGAATCTGATTTTCATCACACGTGCCCCTAGTCCTTCAAAACTCGGAACAAAATTTCTATGCTCTGTTTTATCCATCCATTTATAAAGACATAAAGTTAAGGCAGGTAAGAATACCATCACACTTATAAAACTGAGGAGAATTCCTTTTACTAAATTCAAGCCTAGATCTGAGCCGATTTCAAAATTCATTAACATCAAAGCTGTGAAGCCAAAAAATGTCGTCGCAGCGCTTGCTGAAATGGCTGGAAATGATTGTTTCATCGCCAATTGCATCGCTTCTTCCGGATTAGACGTTTTCTTCCGGTAGTCTTGGAAACTATGAAGGAGAAAGATCGCATAATCCAGTGATACCGCAAGCTGCAAAATCGGTGCCACAGATTGAGTAACAAAGGATACTTCTCCGATGAAAATATTTGTTCCTAAGTTTATGAGAACAGAAACGCCAATCGCAATTAGGAAAAATAATGGTTCAATCCAAGAAGTTGTTGATAGGACAAGAATTAATATAATAATTGGAATGAGTAAGGCTGCGGCGTAAAATGATTCTGTACCAGCCATTTTTTGAGAAGTAGCAGTATTTAAAGCTTCACCAGCAATCGCACCATCACTCCCAATTAGTGCATAGATCTCATCTGTAATCGCAACTTCTTCCCCTGCATGGATACTGAGCGAAAACAGCGCCTTTCTGTCTTTATAATAAGCTTCGACGGTTTCTTGGTCTGCCACCTCGAGCGGTGTTTTTACATCTAAGACGTCATCTAACCACATCACATCCGTTACCCCGTCAATCGTAGAAAGTGCCTCTTTCATCGCGAGAGCTTCCGGTAACGACACGTCATCAATCATTACTCTCGTATTCGGAACAGCGGAGCTAAACTCCGTTTCCATGATTTCAATCGCTCTTGTTGATTGAGCTTCGTCTGGCAAGTAATCGACCATATTATAATTAACAGACACAAAAAACTGCCCTATTATCGAAAGAACAGTAAGCAGAGAAAAAATTGTGACGATTGCTTTTTTATGTTTAATAATTAGTGCTGCAATACCTATAACCATGCACCCTTTCTTGTGTTATCAGCCAATTCACTTTATTATATAAACACGGTGTTGCTTATACAACAAACAGTTCATGTGCATTCGTCTATTTGACAACAGAACACGATATTCTGTTGGATTACATAAAAAAAGGATGATATTTTTGACTTCTAAATTGGATCGTCGCAAGAAATATACACGCATGGTGCTGAAGGATAGCTTAATGATGTTATTAAAACAAAAGCAAATTTCTTCTATTACAGTGAAAGAAATTTGTGAACTAGCTGACATTAACCGTTCAACTTTCTACTCTCATTATTCGGATCAGTTTGATTTGCTCTATAGAATTGAAGAAGAAATATTAGAAGATATGAACCAAACACTTAGTCACTACAACTTTAATAAAGAGGAAGAAGCCCTTCAGATGACGGAAAAAATACTCGAGTATGTGGCGGAGAATCGTGATGTGTGTCAAACGCTGTTAAGTGAACACGGGGATACGAATTTTCAAAACAAGGTCATGATGATCACCTATGAATTTACGATGAAAAGTTGGTTGGAGATTAATAAATCAGATCAAAAAGTTTCAGAATATATTAGTCTCTATGTCATAAGTGGAAGTCTACATGTCATTAAAAACTGGCTAAATAATGGTATGGACAAATCACCCAAGCAACTAGCAGAAATCATTAATGAATTCACAAATAACGGACTTGCATCATTACGATAGTTAGGTTTTTTTCACGAATTTTCTAGACTAATCAAATACAGGGGCTCTAAAATGTGAAACAAGAAAAAGAGACGATCATCGAATCGATTACCGTCCCTACATCACATTTTTTCACCTTGAAATAAATCTATTTCCTGTTTCCCAAAATCTCCACGGATAATCTTTAGCCTCACCGCTATTATCAATTCCTATTCTTGGTCCTTCGGAAATTTCTTCTACAGGTCTTCCTTCTGCAATATAGAGGGGAGACTCGAAAAAACGTCTTCCGTAATCAGCTTTTGTAATGCCTAATGCTTGAGTTAATTTGCCTGGACCACTCGTAAGATCTTGGTCGCGTTTTGCTTTAATGCGTCTTTTGTACATTGTCTCGATGCCTTCGATCGGCTCAACCGCACGGATGAGGATAGCTTCTGGGAATCCCTCTCCTCCACTCACGACATTGACTAAACAATGGGTATGCATCACATATGTGTATACAGATCCATTTGCCCCAAACATGATTTCTGTTCGCGGAGTGCGCCGGTTATTAAAACTGTGAGCTGCTTGATCCTTGGGCCCCATATAGGCTTCGGTTTCAACAATGTATCCTGAGACTCGTCCCTCTTCTGTTTGATGAACAAGTTTTTTTCCTAGAAGTGCTCGAGCTAATTCTAGTGTTGGTTGATCATAGAACGATGGGGGCAATAGGCGGTCATTCATTTTTATATCTTCCTTTCTATTACTAAAAGCCCAAGCTCTGATTACAGAGCCTAGGCCTCTTATTTATTTCACTTTCACTATGGTACGCCCTCTTAATTCTCCTTTTAAAATCCGAGAAAGAGTGTTTGGTAGTTCGTCCATTGTAATTTCATTTACAATTCCTTTCATGAGATGGTTTGGTTTATAGTCTGTGGCTAATCGATCCCAAATCTTCTTACGCAACTCCATCGGGCAATAAACAGAATCAACACCTAACCAGTTGATCCCTCTAAGGATAAAAGGATACACCGTTGTTTCAACTTTATGACCACCCGTTAATCCGCTCGTCGCGACCGAACCACCGTATTTAAGTGTCGATAGAACGTAAGCTAACGTCTCTCCTCCCACTGGGTCTACTGCTGCTGCGTACACTTCTCTACGCATTGGCTTTTTATCTTCAGGTGTTAGCTCAGCGCGATCAAGTATCGTACTTGCACCAAGTTCCTTTAAATAGTTATGCTCATTTGCTTTTCCTGTACTTGCGTGAACATCGAATCCTCGTTTTGATAGAATATCAACCGCTACGCTTCCTACACCACCTGTTGCCCCTGTAACGAGAACGGGACCATCTGCTGGAGTCGTCCCTTGGTCTTCTAGCTTTTGTACCGATAATGCCGCAGTAAACCCAGCCGTTCCAAGAACCATCGCCTCTTTTAATGATAAGCCTTCAGGCAGTGGCACAACCCAATCCGCTGGTACACGTGCCAACTCACTGAAGCCGCCATGATGAGACACGCCAATTTCGTAGCTTGTAGCTAAAACGTTGTCCCCTTTTTTGAAACGATCGTCTGTTGACTCAATAACCGTCCCTGATAGATCAATCCCAGGAATCAACGGATAGTTTCGTATGATTTGCTTCGGTAAGGTAGCTAGTCCATCTTTAAAGTTAACGCTTGAATACGCGACCTCAATTGTCACTTCTCCTTCACCAAGATCGCTACTATGTATTGTTTTTCGCTCTAAATTGGTTTTTCCATCAACTAAATCGACCATATAGGCTTCAAATGTATTCATGAATCTGATCCCACCTTTGTCTTTATATATAGTAAAACCATAACACTTTTCTAGCACCAATTCTAACAATCCGCTTGAACGTATTTAGCAAGCTCTACGACCATCGCTCCCATTCGTTCTCTCTGCGGGACCACAAATCGCGTGACTTGTTGATCAGTTAATCCTTCTAATGTCACTTTTCCAACAGCAACAGCAATGACTTGTTCGTTAAAACAAGCAGTCAGTTGTTGGTTTTTATTTCGTTGCTTGGCGTACTCATATAAAGCACGCACTTGAAGAATCGTTGTGAAACAAACGGCGTCAATTTCGTGATTCATCACTTCTTTATAAAGCAATTTCACGTCCTCTTCCTTCGGTGCAATATGTCGGTACGGAAGAATTTCAGATAGGGTTGCTTCCTTTTGATGAAAAAATTCCGTTAAGTTAGGAGAGGACACGCCGTGTAACTGCAACGCTACTCGCTTATATTTAAAGTCCATTTCTGACAACGCACGAATCAATCCGTTCGTTGTACCATCATCATCACTAATCGTTGGAGTAATGCCAAGCTCTTTCAGGGCATTTTTTGTTTTATATCCTCTGGCTGCAATCTTTGTTTCTTTGAGAAGCTGGATCAGTTCTTCCTCAAGTCCTGCACCCCTTGCAAGCTCAAGCAGCTTGTTCGTTCCAATTCCAGTCGTTAAGACGAACCAATCGACACCTTGCTCGATTACTGACTTTAATTCATTGATAGAGCTTTCTTCTGCTACATAGATCGTTCCTTGCATCGAACGTACGAGAACCTCTCCTCCTTGTTTCTCAATTAACGTACTCATCTCTTCCACTTTCCTAGAAGCGGCTAAGACAATTTTCTTTCCTGTTAACGGCTTTGACATGTTCATTTCCCCTTTTCATCCTAAGTGCCATAGGCAAGCAATTCTTATCACTACTCTAATAAGGTGCAAGTTACTTGTAAACTATTTTGAAATATGTGACCATTTACAATAATACAATTTTACACCATTAAGATAGGTTGAAGCTATGATACAATCATAACTATGGTGAATAATGGTAACCCTATCATAAAAGGAGTGATTAATCATGACAACTTATAAAAATCGTAAAGAAGTGCCTGATCATGAGAAGTGGGACGTGTCAGATATTTATGAGTCACTTGAAGATTGGAAACAAGATGTAGCAGAAGTTAAAAAGATGGCCGAACAGCTCAAACAATTTGATGGGGAGATCACTGATGGTACGAGTCTGTATGATTTTTTAACATTACAGGAAAAACTAAGCTTTCATCTATCAAAAGTGATGGTGTATGCCAGACTCCAGGTCGATGTCGATACGCGTGATAAAAAAGCCGAAGTACTTTTAGATGAAGCCTCACAATTAGGTGTTACAGCAAGCACAGCCGTTTCTTTCTTCCGCCCTTTTTTATTAAGCCTCGATCAATCGACGCTTTCTGAATACATATCTGAAGTAGAAGGTCTTGCCTACTTTGAAGATGATCTCATGGACCTTTTCCGCTACAAACCTCATGTGTTAAGCAAAGAAAAAGAAGAAGTATTGACGCAGCTAGGTGAATCCCTCTCCTCTCCTAGTAAAACGTTTGGCATGATCAACAATGCCGACATCAAATTCGGCAAGGTGACAACAGAGGATGGGGAAAAAGTAGAACTTACACGAGGTATGTATGAAAAGCTCCTAAAAAGCGAGAACCGAAGCAAGCGAAAAGAAGCGTATCGAGCTTATTACAAGCCATATATCGAGTTAAATAACACCATTGCCTCCACCCTGTCTTCTGCAATCAAAACGAACGTAACCCTTTCTAAAATGAAGCAGTACCCTTCTGCTCTTGAGAAATCTTTGTTTGCAGATCAAGTACCGAAAGAAGTATATGATAATCTAATTGAAACGACGAAAAAGCATCTTGCACCTTATCACCGTTATCAAACGATCCGTAAAAATATGCTAGGTGTTGTGGAGTTACGACAATATGATTTATCAATTCCACTCGTTCAAGGCGTTGATAAGGACATTCCGTACGAAGAAGCTTATGACCTAATGCTTAAAGCTCTCGCACCGCTTGGTGAGGAATACGTGGATTCCTTAGCAAGCTTCAAAGAAAAACGTTATATTGATGTAAGAGAAACTCCAGGAAAGCGTTCGGGTGCCTACAACATGGGACTTTATGGCGTGCATCCATTTGTTTTATTGAATCATCAAGATAACTTAAACAGTTTGTTTACGCTTGCTCATGAAATGGGTCATGCGATGCATAGTTACCTCTCAAGCAAGCATCAACCGCAAATCACTGCAGGGTATACCATTTTCGTGGCAGAAGTAGCTTCAACCGTCAACGAAGTATTATTAATTCACTACTTATTGAATCAATCGACTGATGATAAAACACGTAAATACTTAGTGAATGACTTCATTGATAAATTCAAAGGAACGTTCTTTACGCAAGTAATGTTTGCTAACTTTGAGAAAGAAACGCATGAAATGGCTGAAGCAGGTAAACCATTAAATGCAGAAGTATTTAACTTAGTGTATGAGAAGCTCTTCCGTGAATACAATGGCGAAGATCTGGTGTTTGACGACGAAGTGAAATATGGTTGGTCAAGAATTCCTCACTTCTACCGCCCCTTCTATGTGTATAAATACGCAACCGGATTTGCAGCAGCCATCCAGCTAGCCAATGGTCTGCTTGAGAATAAAGAAGGTGCAAAAGAAGCGTACTTAGAATTCTTGCAAAGTGGAAGTTCTGAATATCCACTTGATCTTCTGAAAAAAGCCGGTGTCGACCTTACGACATCAGAGCCCATCGAAAAAGCGCTCAATTTCTTCACTGAGTTAGTCGATGAATTTGAAAAACAAGCCTAAACAAGAAAAGATCCGTCTCCTGAGTCAGGAGACGGATTTTATTATTTTTCTACAGCTTTCACTAATGCTTTAAATCCAGAACGTGTTAATTTAAAGTCCTCATCGACAAATCCTGCTTTATGAAGCGCCATAATGTCTTCTTCAGAAAGACTTGATCGTTTACGCTGCAAATGTTCATTTAATAAATCAAGAGAGTCTGCTTCAAGCAGTTCTTGGTCAATCGATGAAGCGATCTCTTTCATCGGATCTTGTTTAACGAAATAATTTTTCGTATCAATCATCACTTGTTGGATTTTCTCTCCTGCATTCATTAATTCTTGACGCAAGCGCGAGATTTCATGATCCTTTTGCTTAATCTTTGATCGATACTGTTGCTTTTCCTCATCGTCTAATGAAGCTTTACGGAATAACTCCTCTAAAAGCTCTGTACGATCAAGATCAATTTTCTCAAGTTGGGTTGTTTTCTCTAAAATATCTTGATCAGTCTCTTTTATAGATTCAGTAGAAGCTGCTAGCTGTCTTGATCTTAAAGGAGCCAATTCTATTTCCGATTCCGTTACTGCTTTTTCATCTGTACGGATCGATACAAACCGGTTAACTTGAAGCAGCATCCCGATTAAAAAAATCATCATAAATAACCTAAAAGCAAAATCATTAAACAATCCAACGAAAAATAAAGTGGTAAATAAAAATGCCGTAAACCATTCAAAGGCTGATGTTGGTTTTTTTATGCTATCGAATAATGATGGATAAGATCGTTTATTCATGTTTATCTCCTTTTACATTAGCAATCTAATCAATTTATACTCTTTTCTTCACAAGAACTCTAGGAAATACTATAGCATAACTACCTACATATTAGCGTGTAAAAAATTGTAATCACGCAAAAAAAGTCGGAAATCCTATGACGAATTACACATATCATCCGTTAATCCTACGTTATTAATGTTAAAATAAATAGAATGACTTTTTTGTTCACGAATACATACTACAAATAACCAATGAAAGGATTGAGTGCGATGACAGAAGAAAAGAAAGTAACGTTAAAAGTAAATGATAATGGTTCACTCCGCATTACAGGAGATGTCGAGTTGTTAGATGGTGAAGGGAATCCATTTCCACACAAACCTGCGTTCTCACTCTGTCTCTGTGGAGCTTCAAAAAACAAACCATTTTGCGACGGCTCCCACAAGACGAACGGATACGTCAATCAAGTAAGAGTAAAGTAAGTCTTACCTAACGAAAAACGTTAAGCCACAGATCATGGCCTAACGTTTTTTATTTGTACAATTCTTTATAAGCAACGACTTTCAATGCCTTGATTTCTTCTTCTGTTAAATCTCTTTCTAGACTTTTTAGTACTTCATCTAGTGAGGCCGTGCCTCGCTCTAATTGGGTTTGAATCTCCATTAATTCAGACAACCCAACTTTACGAATCAATACTCTTGTCGCTTCTTCCTTTGTTTGAAAAGGCAGAGTACTAGAATCGATTTGTTCGACCTCGCGAACCATCTGACTTAGCTCAGGGTCGTTTTCAACAAAGTTCCGAAGCTGTTCCTTTTGATCAGGGTCCCCAGAAAAATCATCAACCATTTTCTCCGAAGCCATATTAGTGCCGATGTAAAAAGCTGCCACCCCTAATCCACCCAAAATAAGGGTAATAGTAAGGAGTGTTATCAATATTTTTTTCATATTGCCTCCTATACTTATGAAGTGATTTCTACTTACAATAAACAAACCCCATATGATTGTCAATAGTAGGTAGATTTCCAACATTTTTAAATGAGCTCATTCATTTCCCCATTCATTCCTCAGTTTAATAGAGAAGTCTAAGCATTGATATTAGTATCCAAATTACGCTTCACTTTCTATGTACGTTTACTGGTCCCAACATACACCAATGCCTATACCTTTTCATATCATATCGTAAGTTTTTCTCTATATAAAAGGGGGTTACGATATGATTGAATTAACATTGTCTCATTGGATGTACTTATTTGGTACATTGTTAATTATAGCAACAATGCTTTTCAGACAGAATGTCGTTGTTCCAGCGATATTGATGACTTTTTTAGTTGGTTGGCTCTTTAGTGGCTCGTTATCTATTGGGTTACAGACCATTTTCCAAGCGAGTTTAATAGCAGCTGGTGAGTTGTTTAATATTTTCTTGATTATTGCCATTATGACCGCTCTTCTCCATGCACTTAAAGATATTGGTGCAGATGAGCAAATGATCACTCCGTTTCAGAAGGTTATGGTCAATGGTCATATCTCGTTTTGGATTATTGTACTTGTTACGTACTCAATCTCGTTGTTTTTCTGGCCAACTCCTGCGGTCCCTCTCGTTGGCGCACTCTTAATTCCTGTTGCCATACGTGCAGGGCTACCACCAATTGGTGCAGCGATTGCGATCTCTCTTGCTGGTCAAGGGATGGCTCTGTCATCTGATTACATTATTCAAATTGCACCGATGCTAAGTGCGACTGCGGCTGGGGTTGACATTTCACTTGTAGCCGATCGAGCTTTTGTATTGTCTATTGTTACGGGGAGTGTTGCGATTACACTTGCTTATTTTTTAATTCGAAAGTGGATCAAAGCTCCTTCAAAAACACATCTCCTTAACTGGGAACAAAAAGAATCTAAGATTGTCGAAGAGCGAACCCCAACGAGAAAGCCCATCACTCGTAAAAGCATGTTTTTTGCTTTACTTGTTCCGACAGCGTTCTTGTTCATCATTGTCTATATGATAATGGCTAAGTTCTCTGAGGCCATTCCAACCATTGAAGGGGGAACTGGTGCAGCTTTAATTGGTGGAACAGCTGCCCTTTTATTACTAGCCTCCACAACGGCTGATCGATTGAGGACGTCCCTATCAAAGGTGAGTGAGCATCTCATCACTGGCTTTGTTTTCGCCTTTAAAGCGATGGGACCTGTCATCCCGATTGCTGGTTTCTTCTTTATCGGCAGTGGCGAATTATCTGGTGCGATACTCGGTGCTGGTAATGATCATTCTCCGTCGTTCTTATTTGACCTTGTGCAAGCGGGTCAGCAAATGATACCTGAAAGTGCCTTCTTAGCTGGATTTGCGATTTTAATCATTGGAATGATCACGGGACTAGATGGTTCTGGGTTCTCTGGACTTCCTCTTGTCGGAGCTCTATCTAGTGCACTTGGACCAACTGTTGGAGTAGAAACAGCAACACTTGCTGCAATTGGACAAATGGGATCGATTTGGGTTGGTGGCGGAACATTAATTGCCTGGTCTTCACTCGTTGCCGTCGCTGGATTTGCCAAAGTACCCGTGATGGAGCTCGTTCGCAAAAGCTTCCTTCCTGTTATTCTCGGTTTGATTGTTTCAACATTGTTCGCGCTTTGGTTCTTTTAACTAAAATAACGCAAGGGTCCGTTATCTGGGCCCTGCGTTATTATTTGCTGAGAAAATCTATAATGTTCCCCGGTCATTAACTATAATCTCAATTCCCTTGAACTAAAACATTGATGTCTTCTAATATTTCATCTTTATTCACCGGGTTATTTGAGGTAGCCATATCATAAAGAGCGCGAATATTATTATTCGAATCTACTAAATACATCGTGATTGAATGATACATAACAACTCCATCTTCTATTTCATACTGCATTTGTAATTCCTTTGCAATTTGTTTGGTCTCTTCGGGTGTCCCTCTTAACCACTTCCAACCATATGGGTCTGCTTGAAAGGTGTCTGCATAGTTTTTTATTGTTTCTGGTAGGTCATTTTCAGGATCAAGTGAAACAGCTACTAGCTCCACTTGATCTCCAAATAAGCCATTATCCTTCAACTGAGTTTGGAGGTCTCTAAAGTCTATCATCGTTAAAGGGCAGATATCCGGACACTGTGTGAAGAAGAACGTAATTACTTTTACTTTCCCATTGTCCGATTTATAGTTCTCTCCGTGCACTTCTTCTAATTGAAAGGCATTAACACTATCTAATATTGGTAACGTTTCATTGTCCGGCCACAACCAATAGATTAAGAATAATCCTATTAACAACATGCTAAAAATAACGCATCTTAGTTTCCTCATTGATCTCACACCTGACTTAGAGAATCCTTTTATTCACGTTTTCCTTTCTTATCATTATTTTCTAATGGTAGAAGGTTCTTTTGCTGTTTTTTGTGAACACGGATAATTCCCCACATCCCTTGCTCTATATCCCAGCGAATATTACCGGAACGATACATGTAATCACCAGGTAATTGATAATAGCTACCAGCCCCGTAGTGAAGCTCAAGATTTGTCGCATGTCCTGTCACAATCTCACCTTCAGTAGATTTTATCTCAGAAACGACATCTTTATCATCAGTATTCCAGTAATGTCCATGTAAATGAAACGTATGAGCACGACGACGTTCCGAAGGATTGACAAGTCTAATCGTTATCGGATCACCTGGATATGCTTCAAACAATGAGGTTGAAGGATCGCCATGGACGGTTGAACTGAATAAGTCCTTTAATACAGGATGGTTTCGTAGTCGATTGATTAAGCGCTCTGTGCGATAGTTAAACCCTCTCGAACCATTATCATACGTATCCAAAAGATCATCTTCTTCTTCTGGGTCCACCCCTCCTAAAATGCCATCAATTGGGTCAAGGATAAGATTTTCGTCTTTATCAACTAAGCGAGCTCCATCAAACATGACGATCACAAATTCCCTTGTATTTGGCAAAAAGGGATTACGTAATATGACATTTGCTCCTGTTCTTACGGCATCCCCTGTAGTTGGGTTAATATACTCAGTTCCTCTAGGTTCTGCGATGAAAGCCCCAAACGTTCCTAGTGATCTATGATTTCTGATATCAGCCATATCCCACATTCCACATGCTCCTACTTCAGCATCAACATACCATTTATACATAACTGTCTCACCAGGTGCTACTGTTTGATCAGGATTAAATCCTACTGTTTCCCCTGAAGAGGTCTTCACATCGTAATCAAGCAGTTGTGGGTGTAGCGATATTCTTAGAGATGGTGGATAATAAGCCTGCTCCTTTACAGGTGGATATGTCCATATACCATCGGGATAAGGAAATCTACCCCTTTCTAGCTTACTTGTTAAATGGACTTCAACAACATCTCCTTGATTCGCTCGAATAATAAGTGGTTCAGGCTTTCTCTTTCCGCTCAAAATGTCCTCCACATCTTCTTCTAAAGCAAAGATAATACCAAAAGGATCTTGTTCCCCCCATTTACTATAGATTATAGGGATATGGAAGGCTGTTATATTAAAACGTTTTACCTTTGCATCTACTGGTCCTGGTGAGTCCACCACTTCTGCTGGCAAAGGAGGGTTACCGGTCCTTTTTGGTAAAGGTATGGTTCGTTTTGGTGGCGGGGCTCGATCTGGCAGCGGAATAAGGAAATCAACTTTTTCGGAAAAGGCTCGGATTAATCCCCATAACCCGTTCCAAAGATCTTCTTCGGTTTCAAAAGTCCAAAGATAATCGCCTGATCTGGGCACTTCCATTTCTAGGGTAAATGATTCCGAAATGCCAATATGTTGTTGTGATTTAAATTTCGTCTCTGAATCAGGATGTTCAGACTTCCAACGTAAACCATGAATGTTGAAACTATGCGATTCTTCTTGAGCTCCTTGCAATAGTCGTACGCGTATTGGGTCACCCTCATAACACAGTAAAATAGGCGTTATCGGATCCCCATTTACAAATGAGCTAAATGAATAAGCTGGATCGCACTCTTTACCTAACCGAAATTGTAGTGGTTCGTTTTTATAGTTGACACCAAACAATCCCGGGTCATCCTGAGAACCAGGAAAATTTGGCGGCTGAAGCGGGCAGCCATCTTTATCAAAAAGCAAAGAAAAATCTTGAACCATCAGAACAAAATCCCTATAATTTGGAATAAATGGATGGATAGCTGTTATTTGTGTGCCATGCATGACTTCTTCCCCAGTTTTAGAATCCAAGAATCTGGTAAAACGTGGATGAACGACACCGGTTCCAAACACACCGTGTTGTTGATGAAAGTTGGCAAACAAATGATCATGGAAAAACCAAGCTTTCAATTCCACATCAGCATAATACTCATATCGAATAGTTTCACCGGATAGAATGCTAGAATCATAGTTCCAACCAACGTTACCACCATCTGAAACTAATACATCAAATTTGACAAAATGAACATGAACCCCTGCTTCATATGTTCTGGTCACAAGTTGAAAGGTATTCCCCCCCACCACTTCTGGCAAACGATTTGTAAAGTTTATCCTTACAGAAGTATTTGCGGACATTTGAAGGACTAATGGTTCAGGCTCCTTTCTCCCCTTTAAAACATCATCAACATCTTCATCTAACACATAAATTCTGCCTATTGGATCATTCCACCCTTGGCGATTGTAAATAATCGGCAATTGAATGAGAGAAACATTAAATTCTTTCACAACAGGATTGTCAACGTCAGCAGTCGGATCTACAAAGACTGCACCAGGTCTTGCATTAGGAATGGCTGCCCGTCTTTCAAGTTCCGTCAAATGTCGTCCTCCAACTATCCCAAGCGGTGGTCTTGGCGCTTTAAAGCCCACTTTTCCTGGAATAAAATTCGGAAATCCAGGTCTCTCTTTCGTCGGCTTTGGCGGATTTGGACGGTCAGGTAATGGTTGAAGCGCCTTAATTGGAACACCATTTGGATAGCATTGACTCCCGTCTTGAAGTGTGTCAAAAATACGATTTATTCCCCACATCCCAACGCTAAAATGCGGATAAAGATGGCAATGGATAATCGCATCCCCTATCGCCCCTTGGAATGATCCTAAACCATAATGAGGGTGAATCGTGTACCATGACTGTGGACTAATTGCTTGGGCATCTAATATTTCAGAATCAGTATTTTGTGGATCTTTAGACCATTGATGAACATGATAATGCAAAACATGCGTTTCTTTGACTCCAGCATGAAGGAGTCTAATTTTGACCGGATCCCCACAATATCCACGTAATATCGGAGTAGACGGATCTCCAAATACCCAGGAATCATGGTGCACTTCTTCCCCATCACAATCTGGACAGACGACACCTTCCTCAAGTAATCGAACTCGATTTTCTCCGGGTTCATAGCGGTAGTTTACAGCGTGAGTCGATTCCGTTTCTTGATTTGTAGTCGGACTCAACAGTTTATTTCCCGTTACATCCTTTGTCGGCATCTCATCATGGAAGATCCACGCATATTCACGAAACGATGGCAAATAAGGGTGATGTATATCAGCATAAACTCCACTTTTCAAAGGTTCTCCGGTAATTGGATCGGTCCACCACGACCCGCGCTTTTCGGCAAATAATGCGCCAAACAAACCATTAATATTGGTCCCCTTATCGCTACTATCGGGATTACCTAAATCAGAAAACATATAAACACCTTCATGATTGACTTTAAACGTATATAATATTTGCTCTCCTGGCTCCACTAATGTACTGGAATTAAAGCCAACATTTGCTCCGTCTGATTTTAAAACATCATAATCCGCTTCTTGGAAATGCATACCTGTAGCATAATGAATCTTATTTTCAAATAAAATTTCAACTACATCTCCCACATTTGCTCGAATGCATAATGGTTGCACTAAATCCACCGGTGTAAAAGGGTTTTTTTTGACTAGTTCTTTTACTTTCTTTTCATTTTCCTTTAAGATATATATTTTTCCGTCTCGGTTGTAATCGCCGAATTTGTTGAGAACGATCCGAATCGTGATAGCAACGACATGATAAGATCGCTTCATAGTCTCCCCCTTGCTAACCTAGTAGTCGTCCTTTAATTCTGGTATTCTCGGCTGCCCTTCTCTTTGTATATAAAAAGCTTCAATTTGATGAATATGAATCTGCCATTGTCGGTTTTCTAATTCTGATATCGTTGTAACGCTGACATCAATAACTGCGTAGTCCTCAACCACATCAACCAGTGTACCGATGAAAACATATGGAAATGACGGCGTTAATAAAAAGACATTTTCGCCAATCCCATTGATAAATTCTTGTATAAGAGCTTGATCATGAATGACATTTATCCCTTGGTCAGAAGTATCAAACAATCTATGTTGATGTTTCATTAGTACTGAGCCTCCTTTTCACAGATTAGGTAAGCGGAAACCTTGTATTACAATCAAACTTAGGAGTAAAGTGCGCAATTTTTTCAAGAGGAATGCTTAATGGAGTAGGAAAATGAAATGACGGAGCATTTACAATCTTTAAATTAACTGGAAATAAAGTTAGATGTCCTGGTTGTACATCCGTTATTTTCCCACAAAAGATTGGACGGAATGTTTGCCCGAATAAATTTAACTGGTCTGATGCTGTTACAAGTAATACGTTTTCTCCGATTAAGGCTCGCAACTCTCTCAAAAAACGATCTTCTTGTTCTTCTAATATGTCATCATTATTCGCGTTAACAGCCTTCTCACTCGCCATGAGAACCCTCCTTTAAAATGATGTCTATAGGTGACACTACTTTTTTTGATAGTGTTTTAATGCATACTTAAACAAATGCAATAGTCGAATGGTTTCAATATACTTTATATCCTTTATGAGGGTATGATCCCCTTTTCTCCATATTGACAGAGTTAATTGTCCGTCAACAGATTCAATGATTTTGCCTACCTTTTTTATATTTTCATCAAGATGAACAACAACCCAAGTGTCTTTCCAGGTGTCTAAATTAGTTAGTAACGATTCTTCAAAAAATTGCTGAATTAAAAGGTCCCGCTTTGAAACAGTTTCTCCAAATTGCTGGAGAAGCTTGGTACGTAAATTATTATCATAAAGATAATGCTGATGTGCATTTGAATAGGTGGGCACACCGAAAACAATATTAGCTGATTTAATCACCTCATAAGGAATCCAGACTCTTTCTTTTAAATTAGTCAGCACGACAAAGTCACGTCCAATCGTGCTAACCTTTCCTTCTTTATAGCGGGATTCGAGACCGCATTTGAAATAGACCTCCACCTGTTGATTTCGTTTTGATTTAAAAAATTTTCTTAGCTTTAATACCTTTCCCCGCTTCTCGTCTCGCTCGGAAATGTGAAATAAATTTGCCCGGTCTATATATTCCATTAAAAGCCGTACTTCTTCGGTTGTGGATCTTGTTGTTGGTGACGTTAATCCTTGCCCTTTTTGTAAGTTAAATTCATTAATAATATCTTCTTTTACTACCTCATCTTTTCGTAGGTCTACTAAATGGTCGATATATTCGTTTAAGTGTATAACCTTTTGCTTCCCTTCGCTTTGCTCCTCCATCTTATTCACCTCACTTTGTGAAACGGTTTTGTGCTTTAAACTCTCAACGAGTAATACACTAAAACAAAGGTTGTCATAACGAGTACGGTTCCAAACAGGGTGAATGTAATAATATTTTGAGTGACGCTGTTTAGATAAGAAGCTGGTAAACCACACAAAGAAGGATTTTCAATAACCGCTCCAAACATCGTTCCCATTATTCCGCCTATCGTGCCATAGAAATAACCTGCTACTAATGATTGAAATTTCACGAGTGAACCAAACAAAATACCGATAATTCCTCCTATGGCAGTTGACACACTCATAATCAAGACTAGATGTATAGGTAATAAAAAATGAAGAATGATGGCAAGATTTAAACTTAATACACCCGTACTGCAAATTGTTATGATCATCCCATAGCGGTCAGAGAACAATTTTCTCTTTTTATAGAGAAGAAAATAATTTACAATACCAAATATCATGTTCAGCATTAAAAGCATGATCAAAAATAGGTTTATATTCACCTCAGACCTATCCCTCCTTTCTTGCTAGGTACGTTTAGCCGAAAAGAATACAATTGCAAGAGATAATACAAACACTAATTCTATGAAGAGAAGAAACGACATACTATTCCTTGCTGCTGCTCCAACCATAGGAGCCATAACCCCCATCATCAGGCCGTTAACATATCCAGTTAAAAGCGTCTGATAATCAAATAACCCCCCAAATAGTCCTCCAATGCACATACCGATTACCGTTGAGATCATGGTGATTAATACAAACATTAATGGGAATTGATAAATTAAAATGATTCCTGTGATAATTGCTCCAAAACCTCCTACTAACATCGAAATGTTCATACCCAATTGAAAACCAATTAATTTCCTTACCTTATAAAGATATAAATAAATGAACCCGATCAACACGATATTTCCATACAATAGATAACCAAGGTTCTCAAATAACAAGGTGACTCTCTCCTCCATAACCCTTATTTCTAACATATATGATTAAACAGGCTTGCTCTATTCAAATCATTCCCAATCTAGTTCTCTTACTAAAATGATTAAGGATTGAATTAGGCTATTTAACCAACAACAAATCGGTCTGAACCCATACATTAGTTATATAAACAAATGGCAGGAGGGATTGACGATTTCATCTCAAGAGAAGAAAAAACAGATATATAAGAGTACAGAAAATGAGTTATCTAAAGGGAGAAATCCTTCTCAAAAAAAAGGTGAAGATTACAAATGTCCTTTATGTTGTTCTGAAGAACTATGGAAAGATATTGAATATTGTTCATCATGTGATTGTCCGAGACAGCTTCCCGTCCCCAGATTCCCATCGCCTAATACATCCTTCTCACCTAAAGAGCTTGCAGAAATAGATGAATGTATTGAAGAAGCGAATGAGTTGCTTTTGGCTCTAGTTGATGAGGATGACTTTAATGAAAGATCTCTACAAGTTCAACTTCGTAAGTTAAGAGGATATTCTGTTACTATTCATGTGAAATGCCACCTAAAGAACGAAGAAGTTTCAGGATGCTTTATAGATGCAGGGAAAGACTTTATCATTTTAGAGAAGAATGAAACTGGGAATCTAATCGTTATTATGACTAAGAGAGTCATCTCTATTCACCAGTTAAATAGAAGAGATAGATTCATAAAGAAACAAGATTTAACAAAAATTAATCCATGTTTAAGACGAGAGTTGACCTTGAACTTTAGTCAAGTCGTAACAAGGAGTCCTTTTCTCCTCAATGTATTTTTTGGTTTGGAGTTCAGTATGTTCCTCGAGAGTAACGTAGGCCATTATTGTTATGTAAAGACGGAGTATGGTAAAAAAGAATTTTCAGGGACGATCATCAATGCGAATAAAGAATCGATAGAAGTATGTGAAAAGGGAATGCAACACACCATAGACTTGGATAGTATTTATCTTGTTGAACTTGATAAATAAAAAATGAAGGGTTCCATTTTATTAGTGGACTCCTTCATTTTTTCATTTAAATCATTAAAAATCCCCGTTAAGTTTGAGAATAACTTTGCAGCCAATTCTGTTGAATAGTTTGAAATTAATACTATTCGTTAATCCTGCCAATCGTAATTGAATGCGCTCATCGCAAAACGGGATGACATGATCCTGAATACATGTGACCTGCTCATATCTACAATCATCGGGCGACCGTTTACAATGCGTAGAAGATGGATTTTGATTGTAGCGACGTTTACAATCGAGGGTGAGATCATCCAAAGCCTTATTTCGACCATCTCGATCAACGACCTTTATGTTAGATATATGATCCGTTAGTACTTTTAAGATCGTATTATCGTTTTGCAAAAGCTCTACAAATCCAACCCCAACTTTATAAACAATCCCTACTTCAGTTACAGCGCTCTTTCTTTCTTTATCACGCTTTGTTAATTTGTATTCCTGTTGCCCTTGCAGAATAATGTGATTGTTTTTCCAAGGGACTGACATATTTTCATTGTTCTTTTTCATAGTAACCCCCCTACACCTACTTCAGCATATGGTTTTGTGTCCAAGGGTGTTCAATACAATGAAAGGATTACGCTTTAATCACAGCCCAAATTCATCATTTGATTTTCCAACTTTCAAAAATGTGACATCATATTATTAAGAGCCAACATTTTTAGATGAATGTTGGCTCTTAACTTCCATTTCATAATGGATTATGTATAGGTGTTAGCCTTTAGTTGAGCTTGAAAGAGTTTATGAATTTCTTTTTCTAATTGATTAAAAGCACTTTCCACTTCTTTCTGTGCTTGCTGTACTTGTTGCCTTTCCTGGTTGGATTATGTCATGACCCATTCCTTCTATTTTCAACTAATGCAGATTCGAACTTTATCGTTCTTTATTTCGTGGTTTATATTGCTTGAATAAAGAGGAGAGTAGGTGAAAAGCTGTAGGGAGCTAATACAAAAAGCACTTTTCACCTACTCACATTTGACTCTGCAACAACCTTTGGGGCATCCGAACTTCTCACTTTAAAGGTTAATAGTAACCCTACACCTAAACAAATTGATGAAAAAAGAAAAGCTTGTTGAAATCCTCCAAAATCATCAATTAACCAACCTGCAATCATCGGTCCGATAAATTGTCCGATCGCAAAGTAAAAAGTGGCGTAACTGAAAGCTACAGGCATATCAGCTGGTTTGACTTGATCCATGCTAGAGGCTTGAACTAAGGTAAATAAGCCTGTTAATGTACTACTTAAAATGAGGATATGAACGGTGAAACCTAGCAGTGTTGGGAACAAGATTGGAATAACCATCGCAATAAATGTAAACGTCATCGTTAAAATTAATGCGGTCTTGCGCCCTATTTTATCAGAGATATGCCCCCAGATCGGTCCTGTAAAGATTGACAACAAACCATTTAAAGCCATCAACTGGCCTGCCACTTGCACACTAATTCCAGACTCAATCATAAAGCTCATCACAAATAACATCTGAATAATATAGGCTACACCGATCACTCCATAAATCATGCTGACATTAATGACTTCTTTATTTTTATAAATATCTCTAGGTCTAGACTGTTCTCCAGCTGAAGGAGACGAAGCTGTTGAAGAAGGGTTTTTAATAAAGATTAACACTGAAAGTACAATAAGCAGTCCAGCTAGTGCGAATAACCCCCAAGAAAGTCGCCAACCTATAACCGGATAACTTTGACTCAAGTAAGGGACAATGACGCCTGTAAGTAAAATTCCAATTCCAACTCCGCTTGTCGTCAGCCCGATAACTAAGCCCTTCTTTTCAGGAAACCATGCTACAAGCAACGAGATCAGCGGTGTGTATGTGAATGCTGTCCCTACTCCCAGTAAAAACATAAACATAACGGTGAGGTAATATGCGGGTGAGATCGAAATTCCAATAAAGCCGAACGTGACTAGCAACGTTCCTAGTACGATTGTTCTTTTTCCTCCCCACTTAGAAGCAAGAATCCCCGCAAAGACGACCATGCTGACATACCCCAATGAAACGACCGTACCAAGTAGTCCAGCTTCCTTGTAAGAAATCCCTAATCCCTCTCGCATAAAGGGAAGCACGACCCCGTATGAAAGTCTAGCAAACGCTAAGACAACAATGGTCGTTAGCATACCTATAACTGAATACACCCATAATCTTTTTTGTAAGCTCATTTCCATCAAGGCCACCCCTTTTATTTACGAACCTCAGATCTTGTTATGAAGCAAATGATCTATTAATCCTTTTTTTATGCTCGATCAAGGAAATTTTTTGAATCGCCCTTTAAAATAAGGTATAGTTAACTATTGAAGTCAAACAATCCTCAACTTAAGGTCGTGGTTTAAATGCGTATTAACAAATTCATAAGTGAAGCTGGAAAAGCATCAAGACGTGGTGCTGATAGATTAATTACTGAAGGTAGAGTCACAATCAATGGAAAACGTGCTGAAATAGGCAGTCAAGTTGAGCCTGGTGATAAAGTACTAGTTAATGGTGCTCCAGTGTTTGTGGCAAGAAATAACGTCTATATTGCGTTAAATAAACCTGTAGGAATTACTAGCACAACAGAAAAGAAAGTAAAAGGGAATATTATTGATTTAGTTAATCATCCACTAAGAATCTTTAATATAGGCCGACTCGATAAAGAGTCTGATGGTTTAATCCTTTTAACAAATGATGGGGATATCGTCAATGAAATATTACGAGCGGAACATAGTCATGAAAAAGAGTACCTAGTATCTGTCGATAAGCCCATCACTCCTGATTTTTTAAAAAATATGTCAGAGGGTGTCAAGATCTTAGGGACAAAAACGCTGCCTTGTGAAGTGGAACAGTTATCAAAATTTGATTTTAAAATCATTTTAACGCAAGGGTTAAATCGCCAAATCCGTCGTATGTGTGAAGAATTAGGCTACAATGTGTTTAGATTACAGAGAACACGAATCATGAATATCGATTTAGGTAACCTTCCACCTGGACAATGGCGAGATCTTTCAAAAAAAGAACGTACTCAATTATTTAGAGAACTTGATTATGAACCTAAGGAATGGTAAGTATTTTAGTTAGGACTATGTACTATAAAACATAGTCCTCTTTTCTTTTTTAGAGTCTTAAAATATACCGACTAGTAAGTATGTTATCTTCCTATCTTATCCTGTGCTTATTTAAAAAACAAGAAAATTTTCCCCTCTCATTCTAATTGTGTCCCTTTTTACTCTTCATTGAAATAAAAAAATCACTCGGATAGGGTTCCGAGTGATTTTTTTGTCTAATTTTTGATGCATTCTTGATATAAATCTTTAAATGCTTCTTTTGAACGTTCTATTTGATCAAGTGAGACACTGTATGAGAGGCGGAAATGACCTTCTCGACCGAATCCTGCTCCAGGAACGAGCAAGATGTTGAATTTTTCTGCTGCTAATTGGCAGAATGCCGTATCATCAGCGATTGGAGACTTCGGGAAGATAAAGAAACCACCTTTTGGTTCAACAAACTCAAAGCCTGCCTCTGTTAACACGTCGACCATTGCATCACGACGCTGTTTGTATCCAGATTGTTCTTGCGTTAATGTTGGTAATTGACTTATCATACGCTGAACCGTTACAGAAGCATTACCGAAACCTAGTGTGCGATTAGCAAAAACAAAGGCAGCCATATATTCACTAGCCCCGTCCATTCGCCCATCCATCGCCAAGTAGCCTAAGCGTTCTCCTGCCAACCCTAAATCTTTACTAAACGATGATACATAAAACAAGCGTTCAATCGCTGCAAACGGATTAGGAACGTCTCCGTCATAGATTAACTGACTATACGGGTCGTCATACAACACGTGAATCGTTGCTCCGAGTTCTTCTTCTTTTTCTCGCAAGACACGATTAAATGCTTCTAAATTTTCTTGAGGTAATAATTGTCCAGTTGGGTTATGAGGATTATTTAAAATTACAGCTTTCGTTCGACTCGTAATACTTTTCGAGAGAATGTCTAAGTCAATCGTAAAATCAGCAGCCAATGGACAGTATACCGCTTTCCCTTTCGCATTGTTGACATAGAATTTATATTCCACGAAAAATGGCGTAAAGATAATTACCTCATCATCTTCATTCAGAATACTACGCAAGGCAACGTTTAAAGCACCAGCAGCACCTGAGGTCATGATCACCGTTTGTTCTGATACGCCGATCTCTCCATAACGACCACTTAAGTGACTCGCTACTTTTTTTCTTGCTTCAACAAGGCCTTGGTTAGGAATATAACTATGTCCTCCTGGAAGTGGGTTGTTCGCATAGTTCCTTAAAGCTTCAAAGTACTCTTCTGGTGGATCAATGACAGGATTTCCAAGTGAGAAATCGTAAACATTTTCAGGGCCGTGAATATCCTTTAATCGTTGCCCTTCTTCGAACATCTTCCTGATCCATGAACTTTGGGTAAGATTTTGTTTAATTTCTGCTGAGATCATTATATTCCCTCCGTCATTCAATTCATAATATGTATTTCTTATAGTATACCTAACTCACATCTTCCTGTCATAACAGAATACGTTAGGTTTATCTACTTGATAATAGATCATCAAACTGCTCTTTCACTAACCGAATAGGAACAGCCAGTCCTCTTGAAGGTTCATCTGCAAAAAATCCCGGAATTGTTCTAGCATACACAACCCCGACCACAGTCCCCTCTTCCGTTAAAACAGGACTTCCGCTATGACCACCATAAATAGGAGCTGAGATTCGTAAAACTTCAAACCCACCTGTTTGTTCTAGCACAGATCCTTCATTCACTATTTGCTGCTGCATTAATGGATTCCCAATCACCAACACTCGCTCATCAAGACCAGCTGGTTCATCACTCAACGGTAAATATGGTAAGCCTTCTGCTTCTATTTTAAGTAAAGCTAAATCTAATTCATCATCACGCTCAATGATCGATGCTACATGCTGCTCACCAGATGATAATGTAACCGCAAGTGGGCCTGATCCATCGACAACATGGTCATTAGAAATAATATAACCATCTGAGCTTACAATAAATCCCGTCCCTCTAGATTGATCATGTTGAATCAAAACAACAGATTCCATGCTCTCTTGCACCATTTCGTCCTCCGAATATTCTGCTGTTCCTTGTAATAGCTTAATCGAATCTAAGCTAAAAACGTTTAACCAAATGCTAAGGACATTCACAACTAATAATAAACTAATGCTAATCGCGATCGTCCGAATGATTGTTTGTTTACGTTTTTTTAATCGGGCTTCTTCCTCATGGTCTACACCCTCTTCTTCCAATAAAAAATCTTCAAGAGGCGGTTCTTCAAATTCGTCTTCGAGTTTTTTCTTTTCATCGTCTTGATGTTCTGACAAAGCTTTACATCCCCTTTCGCTTTTCGTCACTAGACAAGTTGTTCTTATCGTATCATGTAGCTTAATTCTCTTACAATGTTCAACTACTCTACTCTGCGTATTCATGGTGTTTTACTGTTACTCTGTCGTCCGATGCATTATAATGAACGACATACCATCATAACGAGTTGAATTGGAGGACGTATTTGTGAGACCTATTACAATAGAAGAAGTACAACCATTGATCGACCAACTGGCTAAACAATCTGTCTACATACATCTAGAAACGACGAATGGCGCCTATGCTAGCCATGTAGATGAGTCGTTTTTCTCGGCTAGTGCGTATATCCGCAATGCAAATGTTAATTATGAACACGGGAAGATCATTGGTACTGGACCATTTCGAGCAGGGTTAAAGATCGAGATTGGTTGGATCTATGCCGAAGGGTTGACTCACTTTGAATTAGACGAACAGAATCGTCTCTTACTCGCAGGACACGGCATCGATGGAAAACTTGCTGTCGCATTAGAAATCAGTCAAACACCATTTAAGTAATTTCACAAAGGAGAGTGTCATTCATGAAAAAAGAGCGTCATGTTCTTGTTATCTTTCCTCATCCAGACGACGAAGCATTCGGAGTTTCAGGCACGATTGCTATGCATGCCTCGATGGGGACACCTGTCACCTATGCTTGCTTAACCCTCGGTGAGATGGGGAGAAATCTAGGCAATCCTCCCTTTGCCACAAGAGAATCATTACCAGAAATCCGTAAAAAAGAGCTTGTAAAGGCAACAGAAGCCATTGGTGTCACCGATTTACGCATGGCTGGACTACGTGATAAAACATTGGAATTTGAAGATGATCAAAAGATGACCGATTTAGTTACAGACCTCATTGATGATTGTCAGCCAAGCTTGGTCATTACATTCTATCCCGAGTATTCTGTTCACCCTGACCATGAAGCGACCGCTAGAGCTGTCGTTCGAGCGATACAACAACGAGTGAAGAGTGATCGTCCAATTCTCCATTGCGTTGCTTTTTCCAATGGACATGAAGAAAAGATTGGAAAAGCAGATATCATCAATCAGATTCAGCCCTTCGTGAAGCAAAAAATGGCGGCGTTAAAAGCTCATATCTCGCAAACGGCATGGATGATTGACGATCTTGAACAAATGCTGTCTGCGGGTGTCGACCAGCACGAAGCAATCTCATTTTTAACAGAAAAGTTTTGGACATACGACGTTGATCAATGGCAAGACTAGACAGACAGAAGAATAACTTTAGTTGTTATACGAAGGAGACATCATTTTGAACAAACCGAACTTATTACTTATCGATGGATTTAACCTACTGAGCAGAGGCTACTTTGCAACCTCTTATGGTCGTAGCGAAGAGGAACTATCTACAAATAGCGAAGGACTATATACGAACGGACTCCGTGTTTTTTTTCAAAAGTTATTAAACTTAATTACAGAACATCAAATTTCACATGTAGCTGTAGCATGGGATGTGAAACGTGAAGACTCTGTGAGAAGACAGTACGCACCGACTTACAAAGAAACGCGAAATGAGCTCCCACAGGCACTTATTCAACAATATGAAACATCGACTCGTCTACTTGAAGAAATTGGTATCAAACAAATCACTGTTTCACCTTATGAGGCTGATGACGCGATTGGTGCCTTATCTTGTTTATGGTCGAAGCGAAATGATGGCCATTGCTACATTTACAGCAATGATCGCGACTTGCTCCAATTACTTGATCACAACACCACCCAAATTATTGCGACCAAACAAGGAGAGCTATTATATACAGCGAACCATTTCACTGATGAATACGGAATTACACCTACTCAGTGGATTGATGTCAAAGCATTACTTGGTGATAAAAGTGATAATATTCCGGGTTGCCCGGGTGTCGGTGAGAAATCTGCCCTTCCTCTTATCCAACAATACGGATCTGTTGAAGGTGTGTATGAACAACTCGATGCCGAGTCACTAGATCCCGCATATAAACGCTACCAAAAGAAACTACTTTCTGGTCGTGAATCTTCTCTAATTAGCAAACGTCTAGCAACAATCATTTGCGATATTCCTGAATTAGCAGAAACGAATTTTTCTGACTTTACCTACATGAAAGATGAAGCCGTTCTTAAACAAGCTTTTGATCAAATCGAATTAAAAATAAAAGTGTAACGGCTAGGAAAATTCTCACTTGAACGTGCTCCGCAAACAGTGGTGGAAGATTTTATTTATTCTCTTTCACTTCTAGGGATTACATGTGACAGAAGAGTCGAAATGGATTGATGTCCTAAATCGTGAATCCTATCATAATGCTGATCCATACTGAGCTCCACATCATGAACAGCATGAAATCAAAGGTGCCAACCATTCTTAACTCGGTTCATACGAAGAACAAAAAGGAGACGGTGTCGCCACCATTTCACCTGACCAACAAATGAATGAAGTCCTTCAAATTCCTCTTAAATGGATCGAACGTCATGATGAAAAAGCTGAATAAAATATTCAGCTTTTTCATTTGCAATATATCGCCCCTTCCTTTATAATACTGAACTTGTGTGAACCAATAATACTAGTTTATGAGTTAAATAAAGGAGTGATTCGGTGGTACTCGCAACTCTCCAGACTGAAGAAGTCAAAGAGCCAGAGGAGCTACAACAAGACTTAATGGAATTAGAATTCCAGCTGTTTCGCATGCAAGAGAACATGAAACAAATTGCCAAACGCTGGCAAGTATTAGGCATTGAGCAAACGAAAGATGAAAAATGGGTGATTGTGTACATTTTAGATGATGGTCAGCAGTGTAAAATCATGCTGAATGACTGTGAATCCGCTTATCGAGGGATTTGGGATTTTTCTATTCAAGCGACGTACTCAAGTGACCATACGATTCATATCGGCGACATTAAAGGCGAGGAAAATAAAGGGTATGGATCAATTTGCATGCGTTATCTAAAAAACCATGCGTTTGATCAAAATGTCCGCTACATTACCGGAGACATCGCAGAGCGAGATTGGAATCATCTAGACAGACTCATCCATTTTTATGATAAACATCAATTCACTATTGATATTAACTATAACGATAAGAGTGGAAATATTGTTTGGAATCCAGCTTCATAAAAGGCTAACTGACTATCGGTTGGTCTTTTTTCTATGTGAAGAAGTTCGTAAATTTGAGCTAAACCACTTTTTATAAATCACAAAAAAATTACAAACTATAACAAATCATTTGAACGCTTTATCTAATAGATCAGTTACTTCCTTTTACATTGTAAGTGTGACATGTCCTTAGATACCAAGAGTGGTGTTTATGGCATTATAAAAATGTAGGGTATGGCACTCCTTTTATGTAGGTGGCCTGATGAGGCAGCTGCACAAAAAAAGCCACTTGCTAACATCCCAAAAATTCAATACACTTCCTGTTGGACCCAATACTGGCAGGAGGTAGTTTTAGGAGATGTTACAAGTGACCGAGATCAATTATATCAGACAAGAAGTTAATTCGAAAGGTCATTCCTATTCGGATGTGGCTAGAAGAACAAATAAAGATATCAGAACAGTTAAAAAATATGCTGACCTTGAGGAATTTCAACCAGAGAAGAAAAGGAAAAAATCACAACCAGCTCCTGTAATGGAGCCAGTGCAAGATATTGTGGATAAATGGTTGAAGGAAGATATGAAGAAGAAAAGGAAATACCGAAGGACTGCCAAACGTATCTGGCAAATGCTTGTTAATGATGAAGAATTAGATTTTAAAGGCTCTGATCGAACGGTAAGGGCCTATGTTTCTAAACGCAAAAAAGAATTATTAGACGAAAGTGAAGGTGCAGCCATCCCGTTAGAATCAAGGCCTGGTGATGCTCAGGTAGACTTTGGGGAGGCCCCCTTTAAAAGAGACGGTAAGGTCGTTGACCTTCCATATCTCGTGCTATCCTTTCCGTACAGTAACGCATTCTTAGTTCAAGTCTTTGAATCTCAGAATCAAGATTGTTTCCTAGAAGGGTTGAAGCGGTTCTTTAACCACTTAGAAGGTGTACCAAAGAGAATACGTTTTGATAATTTGTCCCCAGCTGTGAAGAAGATTCTTCCACAAGGGAAACGCGAGTTAACAGAAGGTTTTGAGAGATTTGCCCTACACTATGGTTTTGAGTATGAGTTCTGTAACCCTGGTGCAGGAAATGAAAAAGGGCATGTAGAAGCAATGGTTAAATACGTACGGAATAACTTCTTTTTACCCGAACGATCTGTGTATCAACTAGAAGAATTAAATAATAGGTTGTGGCAAGAAGCAGAGAATGATCGATACCGTCTACACTACGAAAAAAAGGATGAGATAGCTAGATTGTTTGAGGAGGATCGTGAGGCATTATTTTACTTACCCCCTAAAGAATACACAGGTAGGCGCATTGAAACATTGAAGGCAGATAAATATGGTTACGTCATTGTGAATTCAAAAAGGTATTCGACTTCTCCACGTTACGCTAAGCAAAAAGTATCGGTAGGTATTAGGTACAATCGCATTGATATCCTTACGGATCAATATGAAGTGATCGTGAGTCATGAACGCTTATATGGAGAAAAGTCTAAATCAATGATTTGGCACCCTTATCTATCACTTATGGCTAAGAGGCCAACTGCTTTAAAATACACGACTTTTTATGATCAGCTTCCCGATGCATGGCAGAAATATCTACATGAATGTACAGTCGAAGAAAAGAAAAAAGCTCTCCTTTTATTATCGACAATATTAAAGAGTAATCGCTTAGAAAGAGCGACAGAGGCCTTAGAGATGGCTTCTGAGAGGTGTCATCCATCTTCAGAGACCATAAAGCAAGTCTTCCATCAATTAGTTCATGGTCGTGGTCACAGACAAACACTTAAACTGAAAAGTACCGTACCAGCTATGCCCATAGCAGAACGTGGTATGAATCAATATGATGCCTTCTTCACCTTAGGAGGTGACAAGACATGATGCAAGAAAAGATACAGGAATATGCCAAACGTTTGAAGCTTAGTTGGATACGAGAACACTTTCATGAAGTAGATTCGAAGAATCCTCAAGACTATTTATTAACGCTTTTTGAAAAAGAAATCGAACAACGTGAGGAGAGGAAAGTTAATCTATTGCTTAAAGCGGCAACCTTGCCAAACGTATCTGGCAAACCTTTTGATTGGCAAGATATCCAGCTTGGACAAGGGTTGAACCAACAATATTTATTAAACGGTAGGTTTATAGAAACAAAGGAAAATATGGTTTTCTATGGGGGTGTAGGTGCTGGAAAGACGTACCTCTCCACGCTCATTGGCCTAAACGCCATACATAAACATGGAAAACGTGTTAAGTTTTACACTATTGCCTCCCTCGCAAATGAACTATTAGATGCCAATGAGAAAGGCACTCTTACTAAACTTTTCAAGAGGATTGAGAAGTTAGATCTATTAATACTGGATGAATTAGGTTACATCCCTTTACATAAGCAGGGAGCTGAGTTGCTTTTCCAAGTGATTTCTCTGTGTTATGAAAAAAGAAGTATTATTATCACAACGAACCTCCAATTTGGGCAGTGGAATCATGTTTTCGGAGATCCTATTCTAACAGAAGCAGTCGTAGACCGTCTGATTCACCATTCCCACTTAGTCCTTTTTGGAGGGAATAGCAATCGAATGAAAGAATCATTAGCATTAAGAGAGATGTAAGTTAGAGAAATTAGGTTGGTAAGTGGCATTCAAAAAGGGTTGCCGTTTTATACATTTTTCTCTTGCCAAATACAAAGAGTGGTTTTAATAACCTTGTGTCTTAAACGCTCCTGAACAACTTTTGGATTACTATCTTTCGACAATAAATAAGTCGCATGTCTATGCCTTAAATCATGAAACCGTATATATGGGAGATTAAGATGTTTGATACAAATGCTAAATCCGTTATTTAATAAGCTTGGTTTTAGCACTCCACCATCCTTCCTATAGAATATTAGGTCATAATCATAATACGCATCACCATACCTTTCTTTGTCTTTATCTTGTTGTGGATCTTTTGTAATTTAAGATACTCAAATGCTTTACCTGGTAGAGCTACTTTTCCCAATGAAGAGGAAGTTTTGCCTCTAACTTCTATTTCAAAGCCTTTATCTGCTTCTACAACAGTTTAATGTATCTGGCAAACACTCCTTACCCTCTCACACTCTCATATTCCTCATTATCAGCCTCTCCTCGTCACTCTAAGGAATCTCATACGATTCCTTCCATACTTATCCTCTGCCGTCTTCTTAGCGTGACAGCTTCCTATACAGGCTCTGTAGGTTGCTCATGCTTAGCCTCTTCGCCCAGTCCGCCTTGACAGGTTTTACGTGGTTCGGCTCTAGTCTTCCATCCATCTCACACCACTCACACAGTGGGTTCATGGCACTCTTCATGTCCCTTACTTTCATCCAATCCTTGCTACTATAGAATGCTTTCTCTTTCTTATCTGTTCGATTCTTCTCATACACTTTGTATCTCTCTTTTTTCTCAGATGAAACTTTCTCTTCACAAACAGAACAATAAATTTTCTTATTTAAATTCTTTTTACATCTTGAACAAGGTTTCATTGGTTTACTTGGCACTATCTCACCTACCTTCTTCATCATCTATCAGTGAATGACAAAAAGAAGCATTTAATTTAAATGCTTCTGAACAAAAAATTCACTTTATGAAAAATAAGATATATAACTGCACAATTATAAATAAAATATTCATTTGTGTTTAATTAATTTGCTATTGAGAAATAAATAGTTTTTTAGCCGCTTTGCCCACAGCCATAGTTGATGCAACATCTACAGATGCCCCTACAACTCCACCTAAAACAGGCACTACTTTAATTAAATTAATTGCACCTTTCTCCCCAAACTTTGTTATTAACCTAAATCCTACTTTTTGATTGATCTTTATGATAATAGCACTTGGAATCTTCTTGACTGCACTAACACCCATTTTTGTTCCTATATTAATACCTGTATGCTTTAAGATATCTTTAGCACCATTTCCAGCAAGAGAGACATATACTAAGGTTTTTACTTGATCGTCTTTTAAATCATATCCACCAATACATGCTATGGCAGCCACCATTCTCATTTGCACAAATATTACAGAGGCTATGTTAGCAGGAACAGCTACTGGTAAGGTAATGATTCCTCCTAATCCTGTTAAAAATCCAGATGTTCCAGCTTTAGTGTTCTGCATTCTAATTAAAGAATCAACAGCTTTCTCACTTGTAGAATGTTTACTCAGATAGTTATTAGCAAGCTCCATTGCATCAGGTGTACCAGGCAAACCGTTCATGGCTTTTTCATAAGACCAATCAAGAACATCCATCATTTTATTTTGAGTAAGATTCTTTTCACCCATAGTAAATCCTCATCTCTATTATTTTATAATATGAATTTACCATAACCAGTAAATAATTCATAGTTACTAAGAATCATATTTATTACAATTTTAATAAAATGAGGTAATATTTTTTTAAACCCCAACCAATCTTCCACTTCTATACCAAGTTATATTATTACTTTACATAATTAGGAAAATATTATCACATTTCCTTCCTTTTAAACTGATATTCTCTCCTTAGTAACATACCTCCCTATTGTTAGGAAGTTCAGCTAATCCAGAAAAGTAAGCAAACTATAGTTATTGCTGTCAAAGTAATTGGTTCATAATTTACTCTCCTATTCTTATCAACTTCTCTACTTACACTCACACACGACAAAAAAAGCATCAACAAATTAAATGCTCCGAAAAAGAAATATAAAATTTAAATTGTAAATCTAAAGTAATAAAAAGAATAATAATAAAATTGGAATAGTAATAAAGATAATTCCGAAACAACCTATAGTAGTTAAAATATTTCCACCCTTTTGCATACTATTCCGAAATCCTCAGTTCTTATGATAAACATCAATTCACTATTAATATCGACTATAACGATAAGAGTGGAGATATTGTTTGGAATCCAGCTTCATAAAGACGTCTAAAAAGATGAGCTATGCTCATCTTTTTTGTATATTTTTTAAGTTTTCCTGGTAACTTGGCTTTATGATCCCCTCTTCGGTGATGATTGCTGTGATTAGTTCATGACTAGTCACGTCAAATGCGGGATTGTACGTTTTTATTCCTTTTGGTGCCATAGGTTCAACATACCATTTCGTGGTAATTTCTTCTGCTGAACGTTCTTCAATCAAGATCTCGTCTCCATTTTCACACGTTAAGTCGATCGTAGAAGTCGGTGCACATACATAAAAAGGAATGTTGTAATGCTTCGCTAATATCGCTATGCCTGAAGTTCCAATCTTATTGGCTGTATCGCCATTAGCAGCGACTCGGTCACAGCCGACGAGAACCGCTTGTATCTTTCCTTCGTTCATGACAATTGAAGCCATGTTATCACATAGTAACGTCACGTCTATACCTGCTTCTGACAGTTCCCATGCAGTTAGTCTTGCGCCTTGTAATAAAGGACGTGTTTCTCCTGCATACACACGAAAATCATACCCCTTCTGCTTTCCTAAATAGATGGGTGCGAGTGCTGTACCGTATTTCGCTGTCGCTATCGCCCCCGCATTGCAATGGGTAAGAATGCCCATTCCTGGCTTAAGTAAAGTGAGTGTATGTTTACCAATTGCTTCACAAACCTGTTCATCTTCTAATCTGATCAATTCTGCTTCTTTTCTTAACTCTTCTAAAATTTCATCGATGATCGGTTCACCTTTTAACGAATGATTAAATCTCTTCTCCATTCTGTCTAATGCCCAAAAAAGGTTGACTGCTGTCGGTCGAGAAGAAGCTAAGTAGTTTTTCATTTTTGTGAATCCGTCATACAGATCTCTTACACTCTCGGCATTCATTTTTTTCACACCTATGTACACGCCATATGCAGCAGCGATGCCAATAGCTGGCGCCCCTCTAACCTTCAAATGAACAATGGCTTCCCATACATCCTCGGTTGTGGTTAATGTTTCGAATTTTTTTTGTCCAGGAAGTAATGTTTGATTGAGAATAATCACTGCATCATTGTCTTCAGACAGTTTCACAGACTGAATGGTATTTGCTGTGTTTATCAAAGCGATTCCTCCTCAATTTTCAATAAGTGCTTTTTTGAAATCAGTACCTGAACGGAAATGTTCACTATTCAATATGAAGGATTTACCTAATTTAAGACAAAAGACTTCTGCCTCGACGCGTTTTGATTGATCACTGATTTCAGTAAGGTCTTTAACATGTGCGATCCCAATCACTCTTCGGCAAAGTTCCAATCCTGTAACAGCCGCAGCATCGCGAATGATACGGTCTAAATAATGGTCAATAAACCCGTCATACCCAGCTACCTGCTCTGTCACTTTATGTTTGGCATCATGAATAAATTTACTCTTAAACAAATCGATCGTCTTCTCTATCGTCGTTTGCAAATAGGTTAGATGCGAATCACGTTTGTCTTTGTCCCCTATACACTTCGCAGCATTTACATAAGCAAAAATTAAGTTCGCAACGATATTACCAAGATCATAACCAGCCGGCCCGTAAAAAGCGAATTCAGGATCAATGATTTTCGTTTCAAATTCAGTTACAAAGATCGAACCTGTATGGAAATCACCGTGCAAAAGTGATTGAGTATTTGTTAAGAAATCGAACTTTAGTTTGGCTGTCTCTAGTGCTAATTCAGAATCATTCCAAATCTCAGCCTCGACAAATGGCAGTGTCCCTTCAAATACATCATTTCTTGGACAATTGTAGAACGGCTCAGTATAAACTAAATCTTCAGTTATTTCACAAAGTTCAGGGTTCGTAAATTTTTTCACAAGTTCCTTTTTTTCTTTGTGGCCAAGAACAAGATCAGACGTTGAGAGCAGTGTTTTCACTAAAAAAGTAGATAGGTGATCTGCAAGATGCGGAAACATTTGATGCTTTAATAGAGCTGTTCGCAAAATTTCAAAGCTTGATAGATCTTCCATCGCACAACAGTTCATCACTGGATCATAATGATAAACGTCTGGTACAAATCCCGGTGCTAATTCTCCTTGGAAGCGAAGGATTTCACTTTCAATACGGTTTCGATCAGGTGAGAGTTTAAACTCATCAGAAATCCGAGCGCATGGACCAGCTTGTTTAATAATTAGAGATTGACCAGTTTTGGAATCTACAATCCTAAAGACATAGTTTAGATTTCCGTCTCCAATCTCCTTACAAGATAAGTCTGCATCACGCGTAAAAAAATGAAGTGTTGATTTTGCATATTCAATCGCTTCTGTTTCTGTCATTGTAAAATAACCGACTGTAAAATTCGTCATCTAATACCCTCCATTATTTTAATTTATAATACGTAAGAGCTAACGCTAAAGCGAGCACCGTCCCTTTGACAATATCCATCGCATAATATGGCACACTCATCATCACGAGTCCGTTTGCTAATATCCCAATTAGCACGGCACCTACAAATGTTCCAAAAGCATTTGGTTTGCCTGCCCCTAATACAGCAAACCCAATAAATGCAGCGGCTACTGCGTCCATTAGATATGGCCCGCCTGCATTGATTTCTGCGGTCATCACTCTTGATGCCAGAATGATTCCGCCTAAAGCTGCAAAAAAGGCTGAAAGTAAGTAAGCTACCACTTTATATTTGTTCACTGGAATACCAGAGAGCCTAGCTGCTTCCTGATTTCCACCTATCACGTATAAATATCTCCCATGCTTCGTGTACGTAAGAAAAATATGAACAATAATGACAACAATCAACATTAGAATGATGATGTATGGAACTTGACCAAGCTTTGAGAATAATGAACTAATGGTTCCTGTCGCATAACTCCCATCTGACATAATCATATTTTGCGATACAGTTGCTCCTCTTGTGTAAGTGAGGGCTACACCTTGAATGATAAACATCGTAGCAAGTGTCAATAGTAAATCTGGTATTTTCACTTTAACAATCATAAATGCATTAAACGCCCCAACTATTAGCGCTGCGGCTACAGCTACACCAATTGCGATGAACGTAGGTTGTGAATACCAAACAAACATTGAAATAACCACTGCGTTTGCTAGAGATGCCACAGATCCTACCGATAAATCAAAACCTCCTACAGATAGCGAAATTGTAATGCCAATTGCAATGATCGTCACAATTGAAATCGACCTTAAAATTGTGATAATATTGCTAGTTTGTAAGAATGCTGGGTTCATCGTAGCGAAGAAAATAATTAAGACGAAAATCAAAAGGATCGTTCCGTATTTATAAAAGAAATCAAATACGTCAAAAGTAGATGTTGCACGTTTTGTATTTGTTTCTGTATTTGGCATGCTATTTCCCTCCAGTAGAGAGGTATAAGAGTTCCTCTTCATTCGTCATTTTTGTCACTAATTCTTTAGAAATTTTCCCGTCATACATAACATAGACACGATCAGTAATTCCAATTACTTCAGAAAGCTCACAAGAAGCGTAAATAACAGACTTTCCATTTTTAGCAAGTTCCGCAATTAAGTTAAAGATATCTTTCTTCGCCCCTACGTCCACACCTTTGGTCGGTTCATCAAAAATGTAAAGATCGGCATCTGAGACCAGCCACTTACCAATGGCTACTTTTTGTTGATTGCCACCTGATAAATTCTTTACTAACGCTTCTGCATTCGGTGTTATTATTCCTAACGCGTTAATCATCTCTCGAGCCTTCGCTTTCTCTCGTTTGAAGTCTAAGAAGCTAAAGACTTTTAAGAAATGATCGATGCTCGAGGCAGATAAATTCGTTACAACTGTTTCATCTACTAGCACGCCTTCTTTTCTTCGCTCCTCAGGGACAAAAGCGATCCCTTCCTTAACTGCGTTCGATGGGCTAGAGAGAGTAAGAGATTTCCCCTTTAAAGTCATTTCTCCCAATTTCTTCGGATTTGCACCAAATAACAACTTACAAAGCTCTGTTTTCCCTGCACCAACCAGTCCTGCTATTCCAATGATCTCGCCACATCTTACAGAAAGCGATACTTCTTTCACCTTATCTCCATCTGAGAGGTTCACAGCCTGAAACATAATGTCTCCCGCCAGATTTACCCTGTCTGGAAATTGTTCTTCTAATTTTTCACCTAGCATGTGTTCTACTACTCTTTTTACCTTCGTATCTTTAATTGCTTCATTTGAAATAAAAGCCCCATTACGCATAACTGTAATTTGATCACAAATCTCAAAAAGTTCAGGTAGTCGGTGCGAGATAAAAATTACACCGACATCCTTTTGTTTTAGCTCTCTTACAATTCGAAACAATTCCTTCGTCTCTCCAATGCTTAATGGAGCTGTCGGTTCATCTAATATCAAGAATTTGCAATCTGTTATGATGGCTCGAGCGATTAGTACCATTTGTTTTTCTGCCAGTGTTAATTCACTTACAAGGGTTTTTGTTGATAAGTTAACATGAAGTGACTCTAAAACGTCCGAAGCTTGTTTATGAACGTTCTTCCAATTCATCATTATTGTCTTGTCTTTATTGGCAACAAGGTTGTTTAACAGAATATTTTCAGCGACCGTTAAATTTGGCACGAGAGCTGTATCGACTTCTTGAGAAACGATTTGAATGCCTAGCTCTTGTGCTTCTTTAGGAGAACGAATAGTTACGTTTTTTTCATCGATGACAATTTCTCCGATATAATCGGTATATACGCCAGAAAGTACCTTCACTAAAGTGGATTTACCAGCCCCATTAGCACCTATCAAGGCATGCACTGAGCCTGTATCAGTTTCAAAATATGCATGATCAAGCGCCTTAACTCCAGGAAATTCAACTGAAATCTGTTTCATTTTTAAATTCATACCATCACCTGTTTATTCATAATGAGCTTTTAGTGTTTTAATCCAATCTTCTTCAAATTCATCTGACTGACCCCAACCAGAAATCACCTCTCCAAGACTAACCATGTTGATATCCCCACTTCCTTCAAGTAGTTCATCACGGGAGATCAGGTTCGCTTCTAAGTCATAAAACTGTGGTGTTTCTTCCCCTGCTAGCTTTTTCGCTAAAATACGTAGGTTAATTGCTCCGATAAGCTTTGGATCTACTGCAGCTGTATATTTCCACGCACTATTTTCTTGCTGCATTACTTGTAAATCAGCGTTTGATACATCAATTCCGTAAATGGCAATTTCATTTCGACCCGCTTCTTCAATCGCGCGAGCAGCACCAATAGCAAAAGCATCCCAAGTTGCAAAAATTGCATCAATTTCTCCTTTTGGATACTTGTTCAACATAGCTGAGACGGCATTTTGTGTTTGCATTGATGTATCTTCTGCAGCTACTCCAAATCGTTCAAGTTCATTCAAACTTGGGTTATCAGTTAACACCGTTTGATAGACATTATTTCTTCTAACCATTGGTGGAAAGCCGTCTACCCATAAATAAAGAATGTTCGCTTCCCCGTTAAAGTCTTCGACGAGCTGATCTAAAGCGAGTGATGCCAATTCCTCATCATCCTGAGAAGTTAGTGTCACACCTTCAATCGTTGCCAACTCTTGGATTGAGTCAAAGGTAACGACTTCAATCCCTTCTTCTACTGCACGCTTTACAGCATCCACTGTCGCGGCATCATCACCGTGAGAAAGGATCAACCCATCAAAGTTATCATCGATTGCTTGAGCGATGGCATCATGATATCTAGCAGTATCGCCATTCGCTGTAAACACATCAACATCAAAGCCGATCGCTTCCCCTTCTTCTTTTACACCTGCTAAAAATTGGGCAGTGTGATCATCTCCACCAATTTTTCTAATAACTTTCACTCTTGCTCCCTCTCCAGTTGCAAATCGTTCCGGCACACCTTCAAGATGTACATCTTCTTGCACCTGGCTTACTTCGTTCCCACTTCCGCACCCAACTAATAGAACTGCTGACACTGACGCAATGAACCATGATCTTACCCAATTTCCTTTTCTCACCTTACATCTCTCCTTTTTTCAAATAAAAAAGCCTCTTTCAATTAAAGAAAGAGGCGGAATACCACAAATCCGTCCTCTTATCTTTCAGACCAGTAACTCGTACTGTCTGTTGGATGTAGCACCGTGCCTTAAAACCTTAAAGGTTTTCACCAAAACATATTCTGTAAGGTGAGTAGGTCGGTTGCCGGGCTTCACAGGGCCAATTCCCTCAGCCAGCTCTCGATAAGAGTGAACTATTTTATTGATCTCAAGTTTTTACAAATTTGAGAAGATGAGAGTAATGTTACGAGTGATTGATTAATTTGTCAATAGATTCTAATAATTTATTTTTTTAATTGACAGATTTCTTTCTGCCTGTCATAATTCAAAACAACGTTTTCCATATTTCCATACAATTTCAAACTCTTATCAAGAGCAGGTGGAGGGGCGAGCCCGATGAAACCCGGCAACCTGTTTCAACATGTTTATGTTGATTCAAGGTGCTAATTCTCTCAGTAAACACCTGACAGATAAGAGGGCATTCTATAAGTCTATGACTTATCTAGTCCTCTTCATAAATGAAGAGGACTTTTTTAGTAAAGAAAGGAGGACTCAGCTTAAAATGAGTCAAATTATAGCAACGTATCTAGTTCATGATCGTAAAGAAGACTTACAAAAGAAAGCTGAATCAATTGCACTTGGCCTAACGATTGGTTCTTGGACACACCTCCCTGCCCTTGAAAAAAGTCAGCTCCAAAAGCACAAAGGTGAGGTTGTAAGTGTAGAAGTCCTTGAAGAAAGTGCAGAATCCGCTCGCTTCTTTAAAGAAGCACGAACAATAGGATTGATAAAGATTGCCTACCCTGCAGCAAATTTCAGTCCAGACCTTCCCGCAATCTTAACGACGATCTTTGGAAAGTTATCTTTAGATGGTGAAGTGAAACTAGTCGATATCCAACTTCATAGTGAATTAGAATCGAGTTTCCCCGGTCCGCAATATGGCATCGATGGAATTAGAGAGCTCCTTCAAGTTCATGACCGCCCTTTACTTATGAGCATCTTTAAAGGAATGATAGGCAAAGACCTTGAAGAATTCAATAAACAATTAACCGAACAAATTATAGGTGGTGTCGACCTTGTCAAAGATGATGAGATCCTATTTGAAAATGATCTCACTCCTTTTGAAAAACGAATTCAAGCCGGATCAGATATTTTGACAGATGCCTATGAGCGTACAGGCGAAAGAAAACTATACGCCGTCAATTTAACAGGAAGAACATCTGACTTGAAAAACAAAGCAAAAAAAGCGACAGAACTCGGAGCCAGTGCACTATTATTTAATGTATTTGCCTATGGTTTAGATGTTTTGCAAGAGCTCGCTGAAGATCCCGATGTCACAATTCCAATCATGGCCCACCCAGCTGTTTCTGGTGCGCTGACTCAGTCGTCTTTGTATGGATTCTCTAACAAAGTCTTGCTTGGGAAACTCTTGCGTTTAGCTGGAGCAGACCTTGTTTTATTTCCATCTCCATATGGAAGTGTTGCACTTGATCCAAAAGAAACTTCTGATATCGCTTCAGCTCTAACAGAAAAAAGCACACTAAAGAAGGCGTTTCCTGTTCCATCAGCCGGGATTCATCCAGGTCTAACTTCACTTCTCATCAACGATTTTGGAATTGATTCAGTTATTAATGCGGGAGGTGGCGTTCATGGTCATCCGAGTGGAGCCATTGCAGGTGCTCAAGCATTCCGAGATGCTATTGATGGTGTAGTAGCTGGTCGTACTTTATCAGACACGGCGGAAGGTTCCTTGCCATTAGCCCAGGCATTACAGTTATGGGGGCAACCTTCATGACTCTAATCGACAATCGTAAGCCGATCATTTTTTGTGACTTTGATGGAACAATTACTACGAAAGATAACATCATAGCGATTATGAGACAATTCGCTCCCCCGGGGTGGGAAGAGATTAAAGATGCAATTTTAGCAGAACAGATTTCCATTCGCGAAGGTGTTGCACAACTATTTCATTTAATTCCTACAGACAAAAAACAGGAAATCATTTCCTTTGCCCTGAACCAAGCTGAAATTAGACCTGGCTTTGAAGCATTACTTGCATATATTAAAGAAAAAAATATAACGTTTAAAATTGTCAGCGGGGGGATTGATTTCTTCGTCCACCCCATCCTAGAACCTTATAAATTACGTGACCATTTGTATTGCAATGAAAGTGATTTCAGTGGTCGTACGATTACAATTACATGGCCAAACCGTTGTGATGAAAGTTGCTCAAATGATTGCGGTTGCTGCAAACCATCAATCTTGCGACAATACCCTAATGATGAGTATTACAAGATTGTCATTGGTGATTCCATTACTGATTTACAAGCAGCTAAAGAAGCTGATGAAGTATTTGCATGCGATGATTTCCTTATAGAAAAGTGTAGAGAACTCAACTTACATTTCTCTTCCTTCTCTACTTTCTATGAAGTGATTGATTCTCTTCAAAATAAAAAGGAGGTGAGAAATCATTGAGCTTTACAATCGATCATACACATGCTCTTTGGAATGAATTGGCCGATATCAAAGATGAACTAGCTGCAAGAGATTGGTTTCCGGGTACTAGTGGAAATTTATCAATCAAAGTGAGCGATAGCCCTCTTACTTTTCTTGTTACAGCCAGTGGGAAAGATAAACGTAAGAGAACTTCTGATGATTTCGTATTAGTCGATCAAGACGGTCAACCCGTCGAGACCTCAAATTTGAAACCTTCCGCAGAAACGATCTTACACCAGCAAATTTATGAAAAGACAAATGCTGGATGCTCCCTTCATGTCCATACGATCGACAATAATGTGATTTCAGATCTGTATGGTGATCAAGGTTTTATCACGTTTCGTCACCAAGAATTAATTAAAGCGTTTAATATTTGGCAAGAAGATGGAACAATCACCATTCCAATTGTAGAAAATTATGCAGACCTTTCACGACTAGGAGAAGCTGTCGCTGAGCGAATCACTCCCGGTGTACATGGCATTTTGATTCGTAACCATGGTATTACCGCTTGGGGACGAGATGGTTTTGAGGCAAAGAAACATTTAGAAGCATTTGAGTTTTTATTTAGTTATCACGTAAAAATGAGACTTCTTTGTTAAAGGAAGACTGAATAACTTTGTCTTAAATCACTGTTTTATATACTTAGAGGGGGAATGAACAATGGCTATAATTTATATTCGTGATACAGAGGAAGTAATTAGTGGAGAAGAAAATGTAAGACAATTTCTAACTAGTCAAGATGTGCTATATGAGTATTGGAACCCGTCAAAGCTTCCTGAAGAACTTCAAAACGTATGTCACTTAAATGATGAAGACAAAAAACAAGTACTTTCTACATTCGATGAGGAAATACAGTCACTAGCAGCACGTAGAGGGTATAAAAGATGGGATGTGATCTCACTCAATAAAGACACACCTGAATTAGATAGCTTGCTTAAGAAATTTGAAAAAGTCCATACCCACACCGAAGATGAGGTGCGCGCGATTACAGCGGGATCTGGTACATTCGTGATCAAAGGCGAAAAAACGGGCTATTTCGATGTGCGCTTATCCCCTGGCGATGTGATCTCTGTTCCTGTAAATGTCCCTCACTTCTTTACTTTATCAGAAGAAAAACAAGTCGTCGCTGTTCGATTGTTTATAGATCCTGAGGGTTGGGTTGCTCATCCATTTACCGATCCTGCTTTCGAAAAAACCAAAGTATTAGAATAGAGTTTTTTCACTCTGAAAAAGAACTGCCTAATGTTAAGCAGTTCTTTTTTCTATATCTAATTAGATTGTGGCTATCTTTAAATTGATTTCTTCGTCAGTGCATAGCTGATTCCACCTGCTACTAAGCCAAGTATGGCTCCACCAAGAACTTCTTCTGGCTGATGTCCGAGGCGCTCTCGAAGTTGAACAGATCGATAATCACTTTTCTTTGCCTTCGAATCTCCAGCAAGCCTCTCAAGGTCTGCATTCATTTCATTCACTTTAATTGTCAATTCTCCTGTTTGCCTTCTAATTCCTTGTGCATCATACATAACAATAAGTCCGAAAACTGTCGATAGGGCAAAATCAACTGATGATACCCCTCGGTCTAGTGCAACATATGTAGCAAGGGCTGTAACTCCCGCTGAGTGAGAGCTTGGCATTCCACCGGTTTCAAAAAAAGTATCCCATTCCAAGCGTCCGGTATTCATTTTTTTTATTGGAATTTTTAAGGATTGAGCTAATCCAATCGTAAGAAGCGCTGTAAGCATTGGCCGATTCATTTCATTCACCTCATATATAGCGTGCGAAAAGACTTGACACTTTATACAAAAGATATATTATAAATAGTGTACTTTTTTTCGGACAATTCCCCTTTTAAAATCAACATAAACCTCCTTTCACACACTCTTTTCCTTATTCAGAAAAAATCTACTTTTACAACTTTTTTATGGTTGCGTTTACAGCTGTTGTATGAACGCCAAAGATAAGATAGTATTTATAAGCACATTTGTAAAAAGAGATAGGAGTATGTATATGGAAATCATTCAACAGCTTTCTCAAGTTCAAGTATTGAACCAATTTTTATTATTGTTATTATTTATCGTTCCTATGGTTATCATCTCTCGTATGGTAGTTGCAGGATCAAGATTTTCACCTATTTTAATTATCGTGATCTTCGGTTTACTATTAGGGTTCCTAATGGTCGAGGTCAATATTGCGACTCCAGGTTTAGGAGAATTCCCTCTTGTTGATTTTATGGCTCGTACAACGATCATTGCTCTGATTGTTTCATTCTTCGTTGGTGGACAAGAGCTTCGTAAAATCTTAGGAAATAAAGAGATGGATGTAGAAGATATTGTCGTTCCTTCCACTGAAGAAATTGTTCTTGGAACTGGACGTACACAATTTATATTCATTCTTCGTTCATTCTTCTTATTAGTAGGTATTGAAGGATTCACTAGAATGTTTTTACAACCAGGATCCATTGAAGGAATCGCCGGTTATTATCCACTAATCGCTTTTATTGGATTAATTGCTTCGGTCTTATTTGTAGACAATAAAGCTCAAGTTGGCAAAAAGCATACGTATATTCGTAAAGGTTTATTAGAAACAGCTTTAATTATCGCTGTATTATTTATTTCATATGCCATTGCATCAGCTGTTCAACCGATTATTGCCTTGCCACAAATTTTCTTCGCAATGATGATCTCAGCTGCAATTGGAGCCATCTTCTATAGCTGGAGTTTCGGACCAACAGTTCGTGCATTATTATTTGCTGGTATTCCAGTCGTACTTGCTGCAAACTTCATGGTCGGTGGTTCTCGTATTGGAGACGCTTTTGCAATTGAGGGAATGAGTGCGGTACTAACGTATGGTTTCTTTGGACAACTATTCTGGATGTTCGGTGGAATTGCTCTAGTTATGTATATTGCTAAAACAGCGCATACTCGTAACTTAGCACCAGGTATGGCTGGTTCCTTGTCTCACTCAGGGTTAACCGGTGCTTGTACAGCTGGCGACTTCGGAAAAGTAGCAGCTCAACGTGCTCCAATCATGATTAATATTCCGTTCTTTGGTCATATTTTTGTATTCTCTGTCTTAGCCATCAGTGCTGAACAAGGATCACTATGGTTCCTTCCGACAGCGATTATCGTAACAATCGGTGTTGTTTTAACAGCCTTAGCTCTTAAAAATCTTCGCCATGCTAATGGAGAGGATCGTAAAGAAGTGAAAGCTTTGATGCAGTTCTCATTCGGTTGGCAAATTTGTGCGGTATTCGGTGGACTTGCGCTTTTAAGTATGAGTTCTATGGCATTTGATTATAGTGCTATGGCTCAAACATCAGCTATCTCTCACTTTGGATTATTTGCTGCGATTCAAGGAGAAATGTTTGGAACAGAAGCTTCTCTTCTCATTCCATTCATCTTCTCAATGCCATTCTTAGTTCACCCACTTGTGTTCTTTATGTTTGGTAAAGCGATGGAAAACAACGGTGAAATGCCTCGAGTACCTGTATACGTTATGGCGCTTATTGGTCTGATCGGAATTTCCTTTGCAATCATTGCATTATAATAAAAAGGCTGTCTATTGCAGACAGCCTTTTTTCATGAGATGTTTTTGTAAGTTTTTACTAACTGTTGAAGCTTCATCGCAAGACCCATGCTTCCGTCCACCTTGAGCTTACCTGTCATAAATGCCATCGTAGTGTTTAGATCATCCTCAAGTAATTTTATGAATGATTCATCATTCATTTTCAATGTAACATCAGGATCTTCTGTAGCACCTTCAAGTAATTCTACTTGTCCGCCTTCAAATTTCACTTGCATGGTTCCAGATTCAGTCAAATCAAATTGAAAAACACGATCTTTCTCTTCTGAAATATGTTCCGGTGTTTGGTTCATTTTCGTAACAAATGATGTTAATTCTGCTTTCGCGTTCATTTAGGTATCCCCCTTTTTTCTGCTTCATTATCATTATTCGACACTACCTTCTATAATCCTTCATAACATGAGATTTTTTTATGAAAACAGCTAGAAATCTTTGCATAAGCAACCCTTCATTGGTAATAACTAATGCTAGGAGGCGGTTACATGGAACTTATGAGAATTTTACAGTATTTCTGTTCACTTGGAGGAGCGAGTTGTCTCATCTTCACATACATTCAAATGGCTCGTAAAAAAGGCAAAAAGCCGCTTCAAAAATGAAGTGGCTTTTGTTTAATTAAACTACGAAAGGGCATCAGCTAATTTTCTTTTTGTGATGTTCCAATGAGAGGCATTCCATTTCACTTCTTTGTTCTCAAGAAGTACTGCTTGTGGTGATTCATGCTTCAATTGTATCTCTTCGGCAATCGCGTTCGACACCGGGCGAGACTCAATGACTTTTACTAAAGCAAAAGTGTAACTTGTATCTTTGTGGTCTTCAACAAACGCTTCGAACTCACCGAATGCTTCGGCGCTTATTGGACAAGTTGTACTATGTTTGAGCAAGAAAACAGGCTGTTCGGCCGATGAATTGATTAATGCTTGCCAATCTTCAATCGTTGTAATTTCCTTCATGACCATCCTCCTGAGTAGACTATTTTGATTCAGTATAGTACATTAATGCAACGGCACCAGGGCCTGCATGTGTACTGATGATAGGAGAAGTTACTTGGATTGTAATATCCTTAACGTCTGTAACACCTTGAAGAGATTGCTTTAACTTCATTGCTACAGAATCTGCCTCAGCATGAGAAATAGCTATTTTCTTTACGATTTTACCTTTTGTTTCCGTTGTAAATGTGGTCGTTAATTGTTGTATCATCTGCATATGTGTACGAACTTTTGAAACAGGATTTAAAACACCGTCTGTTAAGGACAAAATCGGTTTTATTTTTAAAAGTGAACCTAGGAACGCTTTACTCTTACCTATTCTGCCACCTTTTGCTAAATACTCAAGTGTATCAACCATGATATACAAAGATGTACCCTCACGGATCTCCTCTAAATACTGCACAATCTCATCAACTGTAAGACCTTCTTCAGCTAGTTGTGCTGCTCTTACAACTTGGAAACCAAGTGCTTGCGAAATGAAGCGCGAATTAATCACCGTCACATCTGCCTCACACATATCAGCCGCTGTTTGAGCTGCATTCGTCGTTCCACTCATTCCTTCTGTGATATGAATGGAGATGATTTTCACGTCATCAGCTTCCTTATTCAGACGATCGTATAATTCTTGAAAAGCACCAGCTGATGGTTGTGAGCTCTTAGGTAAGTCCTCGGACGCCTTAAGTTTGTCCATAAATTCTTCCTTCGTAATGTCTACTCCATCAAGATACGTTTTATCGCCAAATGTTAGTGATAACGGGATAATTTCAATTCCGTGTTTTTCAATTACTTCTTTAGGTAAATCACAAGTTGAGTCCGTAACAATTTTTATCGTTGTCATCATGTATAATCTCCTTTGCGTTCACGTTCACTCAAACCTATGTAATCTGTGAATGAGTAATTTCATTTTATGACTTAATCATACCATAAATTCTTAACAAATCGTTAATAACTAGTCAAAATTAACGATTTAATACAAAGCGAATCTCCTGATAGGTAACGTTTTCAGGTAATGCTTCCTTAATTGGTCGCAACTTTTCACTACCAACTTTACCGACGACAGACAGGATCGCTTTTCTCTTCTCTTCATCTACATATGATTGAAGATCTAGATCAATTCCTTCATCTTTTGCTTTAAGTAAATGATTTAAGATGGTTTGTTCACTAAATTCACGTTTAGTTGCAATCTCGTTAACAGAAAATCCTTGTTGAAACAAGGTTATCGAATCTAAATGACTACCTTTAGACTGTTTTTTATTCGGAGCTGTTTCACTCTGTGTTGCTTCGGTTAATTCTACTTTTTTCTGCTCCTCAAATGTCTGTAATACGTTTAAAAATAGTTCACCATATCGTGCGAGCTTTGTCTCTCCCACTCCTTGGACATACGATAACTCCTCCGTTGTCAAAGGGATATATTCGCTCATTTGACGTAACGTTTTATCCGAGAAGACAACATAAGGCGGTACTTCTTCACTCGTTGCGATGCGTTTACGGCATTCGCGCAATGCTTCAAATACTACATCATTCTCTTCTAATGCCTTAGGTTGTTCGATTATTCTTTGTGAAACCTTGACCTCACCTTTTAATACCGCGACAGCCTGTTCTGTCAGCTGTAATGTAGGATACTGCGAACCCGTTGGTTTAACGTATTTTTCTGCGGTTAAGAAATCAATAAAATTTGCTACATCTTTTGCTGTTTTATTGTTCATTAACCCGTAGGTTGGCAAAGAATCGAGCTGCATTTGCTTTACCTTTTGATTGCTTGATCCTACTAATACTTGAGCTACCATTGTCTTGCCAAAACGCTCGCGCATCCGCTTAATGCACGAGAACACCATTTGTGCTTCCCTTGTGCAATCAATTTCTTCCCCTTTGCTATTACATGAACTACACTGACCACAATCTTCACTTATAGTATCTCCAAAATACGCTAAAATGTAGCGCATTAAGCAACTACCTGTGTGGGTGTAGCCCGACATTTGCTGTAATTTTTCGTATTCTTGTTCTTTGCGTTCAAGTCCTAGCTCTGATTGCTCAATTAAGAAGGATTGAAGCCTGACATCTTGCGGGTTGAACAACAATACACATTCGCTCATTTCCCCGTCACGACCTGCACGACCTGCCTCTTGATAATACGCTTCAATGTTACGAGGCATATTGTAATGAAGCACGTATCTCACATTTGATTTATCAATTCCCATACCAAAAGCATTCGTAGCTACCATAACAGGTGACTTGTCGTGTAGAAAATCTTCTTGATGCTTCGTTCGCTCCGCCTCACTCATTCCGCCATGATACATCGCTACGTCTACAGATGCTTGTCTTAACTTTTCATACACTTGCTCTACTTCCTTACGCGTTGTCGCATAGATTATTCCTGATTGATCGACATGATCTTTAATATATTTTTTTACATAACGCCACTTATCCGTTCCTTTTATCACTTGTAACCGTAAATTATCTCGCTTAAAACCTGTCAGTATCATATTGTCGCTCTCAATTTGTAAATGATCAGCAATATCATCTCGAACCGCATTTGTAGCTGTAGCTGTTAGGGCAAGTACCGCTGGTCGTTCGGTCAATTTATTTAACCAATCATTGATACCTAAGTAACTCGGTCTAAAATCATGCCCCCACTGCGATAGACAATGTGCTTCATCGATTGCGACAAATGACAGAGGGAGTTCCTGACATAATCTCATAAAATGTGGCTGATGTAGTCTCTCTGGTGCAATATAGACCAATTTATACTCTCCAGCTAAAATACCACTAATTCGATATTCTTCCTCTGAAGTTGAAAGCGTACTGTTTAGATAAGTCGCCGGGATGTTCAGTTCTAATAATGCATCCACTTGGTCCTTCATTAAAGAAATAAGCGGAGAAATAACCAATGTAACCCCTTCTAAAACTAAGGCTGGGATCTGATAGCAAATCGACTTTCCTCCACCTGTAGGCATAATTCCTAACGTGTCTTTTCCTTCTAACACTTTTTCGATGATACCTTGTTGCCCCTCGCGAAAAGAATGATACCCATAATAACGTTTCAATAAATCGGTTGCCATTTCAAATTTAGTTTGATTCAACATTCACCACTCCTCTACTACAAAGCAATATGATAAAAAGAATAATTTAGGATACGCTATCAATTAATAACACTAAAAAGGAAGGTGTAGACGATATGAACTTTACCTTAAAACAAAAAAACACAATTGGTTTACTTGTCGTTGCATTAATCTATTTAGCACCCCTTCTCATCATGATGATGACTCGTGATACCTTTTTACACTCTGTGGAACGTTTTCCACTCGACTTTTCATTATACTTTGCTATCTTGCTTGGAGCAATTATCGTTAATTACTCCCTCAAATCTATGAAATTTTTAACAATTGTTATGCTTGCTGCTGGTGCAGGACTTGCTGTGTACGCATACTACTACATTTTTTAATCTATTTTAGTCATTTAAAAAGATGTTTTTTTGTTGAATATGCTCTTGGTGGTATCCTATGACTGTCTAGAATGGTATAATTCATAAGATATAATGACATTGGAGGCATCAAGCTACATGATTACAGTAACAAACGTTGGTCTACAATATGGTGACCGTAAATTATTTGATGAAGTGAATATTAAGTTTACACCAGGAAATTGTTATGGATTGATCGGTGCAAACGGAGCTGGTAAATCTACATTTTTGAAAATCTTATCAGGTGAAATCGAGCCACAACAGGGCGATGTTCACATGAAGCCAGGTCAACGCCTAGCTGTGTTAAAACAAAACCACTTCGAATATGAAGAATACGAAGTCATGCAAACCGTTATTATGGGACATGCTCGTTTATATGAAGTGATGCAAGAAAAAGACGCCATCTACATGAAAGAAAATTTCTCAGATGAAGATGGGATGAAAGCTGCCGAACTAGAAGGTGAATTCGCAGAACTAAATGGTTGGGAAGCAGAGTCAGAAGCTGCGATCTTATTAAAAGGTCTTGGCATTTTAGAAGATCTTCATTCAAAGAAGATGGCTGATTTATCTGGTAGTGAAAAAGTAAAAGTACTCCTTGCTCAAACTCTATTCGGTGAGCCTGATGTTCTTTTACTCGATGAGCCTACAAACCATCTTGACATCCAAGCGATTCAATGGTTAGAAGAATTCTTAATTAATTTTGAGAACACAGTCATTGTCGTATCCCATGACCGTTACTTCTTAAATAAAGTTTGTACGCATATTGCCGATCTTGATTTTGGTAAGCTTCAAATTTACGTTGGTAACTACGACTTCTGGTACGAGTCAAGTCAATTAGCTTTAAAAATGGCTCAAGACCAAAACAAGAAAAAAGAAGAAAAAATTAAAGAACTACAAAGCTTTGTTGCTCGCTTTAGTGCGAATGCATCTAAGTCTAAACAGGCAACATCTCGTAAAAAATCTCTTGAGAAAATTTCATTAGACGATATCAAACCATCATCAAGAAAATACCCTTACGTTCACTTCCAACCAGAACGTGAAGTTGGAAATGAATTATTACGCGTAGATGGGCTTACGAAAATCATTGATGGAGAAACAGTATTAGACAATGTGAGCTTCACAATGAATAAAGATGACAAAATTGCCGTCGTTGGTAACAACGAAGCGGCAAAAACGGTACTCTTTAAGATTTTAGCTGGTGAAATGGAACCTGATAGTGGATCATACAAATGGGGCGTAACGACCTCTCAAGCCTACTTCCCTAAAGATAACTCTGAGTACTTTGAAGGCTGTCAATTAAGTATCGTTGATTGGTTACGTCAATTCTCACCTCAAGATGATAGTGACACGTTCTTACGTGGATTCTTAGGACGTATGTTATTCTCTGGTGAAGAAGTATTGAAAAAAGCAAACGTCTTATCCGGTGGAGAAAAAGTACGTTGTATGCTTTCAAAAATGATGTTAAGTGGTGCGAATATTCTCTTATTAGACGAACCGACTAACCACTTAGATTTAGAATCCATTACAGCAGTCAACAATGGTCTTATTGCCTTTAAAGGCTCCATGATCTTCTCTTCTCATGATCATCAGTTCAACGAGTCTATTGCTAACCGCATTATTGAGTTAACAAATGATGGTATGACAGACAAACAAATGACGTATAATGAATTTCTTGAATACAAAAAAGGTTAATTTTTGTACCGCTAGCTAATGCTAGCGGTATTTTTTGATTAATTATTCTCTAGCATAAGAGAAATTCCATTAAACATCATTAATTTCCTTTTATTTTTACGATTTTTTTAGATCGCTTCCATGTGTGGTTGAACATGATAAAATGATAAAATATTATAGGTTCAGGAGGGGTGTGTATGTCGACACGGGAGGCATATCTTTCAGCAATTTTTGGTGCTGCGCTTTGGGGATCCATTGGCTTATTTGTCCAGCCATTGTATGAATATGGTTTTACAGCTTGGGAAGTTGTCGCGATACGAGCCATCTTCACTGCTTTATTACTCGTATCTGTTTTAGCACTCTTTAATCGTAAGCTGCTGAAAATTAAATTGCGTGATCTCCCCTTGTTTATCGGATCAGGAATCATTAGTATTGTCTTTTTTAATTGGTGCTTTTTCATCGTAATAGAACAATCAACTTTATCTCTAGCCGTTGTCTTATTATACACTGGTCCTTTATTTGTTACGATTCTATCAAGGATTTTCTTTAAAGAAATGTTCACCAAAAATAAACTAATCGCAGTAGCTCTAACGTTAATTGGATGTGGGTTCGTCGTCGGTCTCTTGCCTGCTTTTCATACATCGATTACCCCTCGTCTATTGTTGATCGGAGTTGGTTCAGGCTTTTTTTACGCATTGTATAGTATTTTTGCTAAAGTTAGTTCCACACGGTATTCTAGTTTAACGATTACAACTTATTCTTTTCTTTGTGCTGCACTCTTTATGATTCCGACTTCCGCCTTATGGAACAAATCCACTCTGTTTACTCAACTAGAGATTAGTAGCTTATCACTAGGGTTAGCGTTATTCCCTACTGTTCTTGCCTATTATTTTTATACAAAAGGCTTAGCAATAATCGAATCAAGTCGTGCTGCGATTATGTCAACCATTGAACCAGTAGTCGCTATTTCGATCGGATTCTTTGTTTTTAGTGATCGCTTAACTTTTTGGCAGTGGCTTGGGGTGACAGCCGTTGTGTTATCAATCTTTCTCATCTCGAGACCTGAAAAAGCTAAACCCATGCAAAAAAATACACCTTCACAAGCCATGTGAGGTGTATTTTTCTTATACTTTCTTCTGAACATCTAGATATTGAATGAGTTCTTTGCTTGTTCTGTATTTGGGGTTATTTGTTCTTTTTGAATCCCTCACATCCGATGTGTAGGTCACTTGATAGTCTGCTAGTGTTTCTAGCGACTTCACGAATGCGTCAAGTTCTTGTTGATCTCTTCCACTAATACGTACTCTCATCGTTCCCCCCTCCTCTCATATCCGAATGTAATGATAACGAAAGAAAGAGTTATTGGCAACAAAAATAAAATTATTCTTTTACCTGTTGTTCAATGCGCCTTGCACGTCTCACTTTTACATACTGAAACAAAATGACGATGACAGTAACAGCAGCGAGCATGTAGATGAGATGTTGAATAAATGTATTCCAGTCATTAATTGTACGACCATAATAAAATCCAATCCAATAATAAATATTCATCCATACTAGTGCAGAACTAAACCCAATGAAAGAAAACTTCCGATAAGAAATCGATGAAAGACCAACACTAAATGGGACAGCATGCCGAATGAAAGGAAAAAAATAACTAAAGGAAGCTGCTTTTAGACCGTAACGATCCAATAATTCTTTTCCTTTGTCTGCACGCTTTTTCCAGATCGAAGTTTCCACTTTTAAAGACATCGGTTTTCTTCCGACATAATGACCGATCATATATAAACTCGTTCCATGAAAGAGAATACTAGAGAAAATAACCATCATACCAAATACGGGATCTATATAAGGTGTTGTCGCTAGCAAGCCGCCACTCATTAGGAGAACTTCATTAGGAACGGGGAAAAAAAATAAACCAATTGCAAATACAAGAAACAATGCAATATATCCGTGGCTCTGTATAAAGCCAATTATATCATACATTATTCCCATGCTCTCCTCCTTTTCGTGCGTATTCGTATCCTTTGTTAGTACTTTAATAGTACACGAATATTGATGCGCTGGCAAAGACTATCCCTTAAATTAGAACTATTATAAACAAAAAAAGACAGTACAGAGACTGTCTTAGTTTTTAAAATATTCTTTATAATACCCACCAATTTTACCAGTATTATCTACAACAAAATAAAATTCATCTGTCTCGTTTTTCAACTCGTATGACTTTCCTTTTGTTAGCGCACGATCAACCATGTATTTCTTTGCATCTGTATGTACACACTCTATTGTGCGAATCGTTTCTTTTTCTAGCCATGTTTGATGGATCATTTTAACCACTCCTTTCCCTCTATTATAAATAGATTCTTATTTAGAGGCAAATTAAATCCTCCATTTGAGGTGAGATGCTTTGCATGTATAGTTTTTACTTTTTATTACAACCCTACAAATATATTCTAGATCAACCTGACAACGCTTACTAAACTTAAAATTCCGTTCATTACTAGATCATTTTACTCACATTTTTATTTGTGTTAGGGTAATAAAGTTCTAATTTCAGATGGTGTAATTATTAGGAGGTTTCACTTTGGATAAAAAATCAATGGACTGGCCAGTTTTTATTGGTAGTGGTGGTGCGTTAATCATATTTGTTATCGCATCGATCATCTCAGCAGATGGGGTGGCAAGCTTTGTAGACGCTACTTTTAGTTGGTCAGCAACTTATTTCGGAGCGTTTTGGCAAGTCTTCATGCTTCTCACGTTTCTCATTGCTTTAGCACTTATGATTTCTAAGTATGGATCAATTAAGTTAGGTCGATCCGATAAACCTGAAACAACAACATTTAAATGGATCGCGATGATCATGTGTACGTTGCTTGCAGGTGGTGGTGTATTCTGGGCGGCAGCTGAACCGATTTATCACTTCTTAGAAACTCCACCTATGTATGACGTTGCACCGGGCATTGAAGCGACGATTGTTCCTGCTCTTGCTCAATCCTTTTTAGATTGGGGATTTTCTGCGTGGGCCATTCTTGGTACATTGGGTGTTGTCGTGCTCATGTATGGTTACTCAAAAGGGTTACCACTTAAACCGCGTACCTTACTCTATCCACTTGTCGGAAAGAAAATTATGAAAAAAAACAGTGTTCTCGGGGCTCTTGTAGATATCTTCTCAATCATTGCAGTTGCCGCTGGAACAATCGGTCCCATCGGATTTTTAGGTCTACAAGCAGCTTACGGACTAGATTCGTTATTTGGAGTTCCAAATACGTTCATCACACAACTTGTTATTATTTTTGGACTCGTTGCGATTGCTGCTGTATCTGCTGTGACTGGTATTCATCAAGGTATTGAATGGCTTAGTAAATTCAATATCCTGTTTACAATCGTTCTAGTGATCATCGTTTTGATCGTCGGTCCAGCAGGATTTATTGTAGATGCATTTGTTGGCACATATGGTGTTTACATTCGAGATTATTTCGAATTAAGTCTCTATCGTGGAGATACAGGCTGGCTATCTTATTGGACAATTTTCTTCTGGGGTTGGTTTATTGGGTACGGGCCGATGATGGCCATCTTCATTAGTCGTATTTCACACGGGCGTACATTACGTGAGTTATTCCTAGCCGTCATTATTATTGCTCCACTTGTAACAAATTTCTGGTTTACGGTCGTTGGTGGTTCGGGGATTTTCTTCGAATTACAAAATCCCGGATCTGTTAGTGAACCGTTATTTGACGCAGGGCTCCCAGCTTCAATGATAGCGATTGTCACGCAATTACCATTTGGTTATATTATCGCTGCAGCATTTCTTCTTGTAACGATCGTGTTTGTTGCAACGACAACCGATTCTATGTCTTATACAATTTCAATGACAGTAACAGGAAGTAGCACACCAGCAAAATCTGTTCGTGTATTCTGGGCTCTTGCTATGGGTGCTGTAGCTGCTGTTCTTCTCTATCTAGAAGAAGGAAGTATTAACGCATTGCAATCCTTCATCGTCTTTACCGCTGTACCTGTCTCTCTAATTATGCTACCTACTTTGTGGCTCGCACCTAAAGTAGCGAAACAAATGGCGAAAGACCAAGGTATTAAATAATAATAAGAAAGCAGCCCAACACTGGAGTGATAGGCTGCTTTTTTTTGCTATTAACCTTCTAGTAACAATTGTTCTGGATCTTCTAAAAGCTCTTTCACTTTTACAAGGAAACTTACCGCTTCTTTTCCATCAACAATACGGTGGTCATAAGAAAGCGCAATGTACATCATTGGACGGTTTTCAAAGCGCTCTTGATCAATAGCAACCGGACGCCATTGAACTTTATGCATACCTAGAATCCCCACTTGTGGTGCATTTAAGATTGGTGTTGACCATAAAGATCCGAATACCCCACCATTTGTAATCGTAAATGTTCCACCTTGTAGATCAGAGATTGAAAGCTTGTTGTCACGAGCTTTCTTACCGAGTGAGCCAATTTCACGCTCAATACCAGCAAAACCTAAACGGTCAGCATCACGCACAACCGGTACGACTAACCCTTCATCCGTTGATACCGCTACACCAATATCATAGAATTTCTTCATTAGAATTTCATCGCCTTGAATCTCTGCATTTAGTAATGGGAATTCTTTAAGCGCGCCGATGACCGCCTTAGTGAAGAATGACATAAAGCCAAGCTTCACACCATTTTTATCTAAGAAAGCGTCTTTACGGCGCTTACGTAAATCCATCACTTCTGTCATGTCTACTTCATTAAACGTCGTTAACATTGCTGCTGTTTGTTGTGATTCAACAAGACGCTTGGCAATGGTTTGACGACGACGTGACATTTTGACACGTTCAACTGGCTTGCCTGCTTGCTCATCCGCACTCACCGCTGGTTTTTTCTCAACTTTTGGTGCCGCTTGCTTAGCTGCTGGCTTCGTTTCATGTGTTTCAACATCTTGTCTACGAATACGGCCAGTTGGATCATTTGTTTGAATATTGTTTAAGCTAATTCCTTTTTCGCGAGCAAGTTTACGAGCAGCAGGTGAAGCTAGCGGACGATCTGTGCTTGGTGCGCTCTCTGTAGCTACTTCTTTTGCTGCGGATTCTTCTTTTTTCGGCTCTTCTTTTGCTACAGGTGCAGATTCTTCAGATGAAGTAGATGCCTCTCCACTCTCATCGATGACAGCAATCACTTCACCAACTTCTACTGTATCGCCTGGCTCTTTTTTGAATTCCTTAATCACACCAGAATATTCAGCTGTAATTTCTACATTTACTTTGTCGGTTTCAAGTTCAGCAATGTATTCTCCCTGGTTTACTTGTTCACCAACTTGTTTTAACCATTGTGCAATCGTTCCTTCTGTAATCGATTCAGCTAGTTCCGGTACTTTAATTTCAATCACGGCGATGGCCTCCTTATTATTTGCGAGTCAATGATTCTGTGATGATACGATCTTGTTCTTTTTTATGTGCAATTGGATCACCTTCAGCAGGACTCGAACGATGTGTACGTCCAATGTAAGCAACAGTTGCGCCTTCAGGTGTGATATCACGTATGCGTGACTCCATAAACGGCCATGCACCCATATTTTTAGGCTCTTCTTGAACCCAGACAATTTCTTTTAAGTTTGAATATCTAGCAAATAGATCGCGAATTTGTCTTTTAGGGAATGGATATAGTTCTTCTACTCTAGCAATGTGTAACCAATCCCAGTCTTGATCGGATGCTTTTATTACACGGTCAGATAAATCGATGGCAACCTTACCGCTACATAGAACAATACGCTCCACTTTTTCCGTCGCTTCGCCTAGACCTACTTGCTCAAAGACAGGTTTAAACTCACCTTCTGTAAACTCTTCGTGTGTCGAAGCTACGACTTGATTACGTAACAAACTCTTAGGTGTCATAATAATTAACGGACGAACAGAATCCTTCTCTAAGATAGCAGCTTGACGTCGTAAAATATGGAAGTATTGAGCCGCTGACGTACAATTAGCAATCGTCCAGTTATTCTCAGCTGCAAGTACTAAGAAACGTTCTACACGTCCACTCGAATGCTCTGGTCCCTGACCTTCATAGCCATGAGGCAGTAAGCAAACAAGACCTGACTTTTGTCCCCATTTCGCACGACCAGCAGATACCCATTGATCAAAGATTACTTGAGCACCATTTGCAAAATCTCCAAATTGCGCTTCCCATAATACTAATGTTTCCGGTGAGAAGACGTTATACCCATATTCAAACCCTACAACAGCCATTTCAGATAACGGACTATTATGAACTGAGAAAGATGCATTTGCTTTCTCAAAGGTATGAAGAGGTGTGTGTGTCTCATTTGTTTCACGGTCATGCAACACTAAGTGACGGTGAGCAAATGTTCCACGCTCTGAATCTTGACCAGATAGTCTGATCGGTGTCCCATCATGTAGAATCGTTGCAAAAGCAAGCGTTTCAGCTAGAGCCCAATCTACTTTACCATCACCATCAAATGCTTGTTCACGACGTTTTAGAATTTTAGCCAATTTTTCATTTGGTTTAAACTCTTCTGGCCAATCAAGAAGATCTTCGTTGATAGATGTTAACGTTTCAAGTTCAACAGATGTCTTGACTTTAGGTAAACCATTCACAACGAAATCAGGTGTAACGATTTCTTTTGCCTTATTCGTTTTGTTTCCTGCTACAGCATCATACTGAGACTGTAAATATTCTTGCGCTTCTTTATCTAACTCGTCTCCATATGTAGGTTCAATTACTGAGTTAGCGACTAGTTGGTCTGCATATAACGCACGAACGGTTGGATGCTTTCTAATCTTAGTATACACACCTGGTTGAGTCACAGCAGGCTCATCCATTTCGTTATGACCGAAACGGCGGTAACCAATTAAATCAATTAAGAAATCTTTCTTAAAACGCTTACGATATTGGAAAGCTAAATGCATTGCTGCAAAACAGGCTTCTGGATCATCTGCGTTCACGTGAACAATTGGAATTTCAAATCCCTTAGCTGGGTCACTTGCATATGTAGTAGAACGAGAATCATAGGTTTCTGTTGTGAAGCCGATATTATTGTTAGCAATAATATGTAGAGACCCACCCGTTTGATACCCTTTTAAGCGACTTAAATTTAATGTTTCCGTCACAATCCCTTGACCTGGAAATGCAGCATCTCCGTGAATTAAAATCGAGTATGCTTTTGAAACAGATTGTTCAGGTTCACCCTTTTTCGTACGTACTTCCTGAGCAGCACGTGCAAAGCCTTCTACAATTGGACTAACGAATTCAAGATGACTAGGATTATTTGCAAGGGAAACAGTTGCTTCGACTGTGTTCTCATCTTTAATTTGACGGTCTGCACCTAGGTGATACTTTACATCCCCGGTCCAACCATAATTAATTCCCTTCGAACCTTCTGATGGCACTAAATCTTTATTAGGTGCATGTAAAAACTCAGAGAAAATCATTTTGTACGGTTTACTTAATGTGTGCGCTAAGACGTTCAAGCGACCACGATGTGCCATACCAATCATGACATGTTCCGTTCCTTCATGGACCGACTCACGTACCACCTCATCAAGCATTGGAACCATAATATCGAGACCTTCAATAGAGAATCGTTTCTGGCCAACGAACGTGCGATGAATGAATTTTTCAAAGCCTTCTACTTGTGTCAACCGTTTAAGTAATGCGACTTTTTGTTGTTTAGAAAGATTCGGTAAGTATAAACCAGACTCGACCATCTTGTTTAACCAGAGTCGTTCTTCCTCATCTTGAACATGGTTGAACTCAAAAGAAATCGTCTTCGTATAGACGTTCTTTAAATGCTCAATCGCTTCGAGACCATTTTTTACATGAGATGGTGCATCTGGACAGATAAGATCAACCGGTACTTGTTTTAAGTCCTCTTCACTTAAATCATAGCGAGTCCTATCGGTAAGCTTTGAATTTTTTATATCTTTATGAATCGGGTGAACGTCGGCAGCTAAATGCCCCTTCATTCTAATCATATCGGCTAATTTAACAGCTCCGACAAACTTCCTCATCATGTCCGCTCCGACAGATTGATTGGCTGATGGAGCCTTTGGCGATTGAAGAGATTCTATTTGAGTAGAAGATGGCGGTGGACCCCATTGATCAAACAATTCGCGTAGGTCTTCCTCTACAGCTTCTGGGTCTTTCGTATATTCTTCATATAGCTCAATGGCGACGCCAAGGTTAGGACCATGAAATCCTTGCCAAGGCTCTTGGGGTTTGTGCTCCTTGCTGGACATGTGACAAAAACCTCCTAGTAACTTTTAAGTCGTCTAAGATTTCACTTCTCTTATCGACTGGAAATTGTAACGCTTTCATTACCATTTTAACATGATTGTCACAATTGCTCAAAGGTTATCTGTAAGCTTTCATAGATTTGTTAAGCCTGTTAGAATGATTGAGAGTGACTATTGTAAAAAAGCGGAAGCAAAAAAAATTGCCTCAATGCTTTCTGTTACTAAAAAGTGTAAAACTTTTTATTCAGAAAATCTAGTTATTTTGAAAAGATTTTCTGAGTTTTTTATCTTATTTTGTAAAAAGGACGTTTTTTATGGTTAATTTCGACAAAATCAACCGACAATTACTGACAAATGCCTGTTTAACTTGTCAAGATCCACATTTCCAGAGACCAACCGATAAGATGCCTCATGTTGGTTGCTGTTCTTACAGCCCTATATTCTCTCTTTTTGAACTTCATAAGATCGTTATGAAAGATTCAAGTTTCTTTTTCCACCTATTGAATGACGAAAATTCACATTTAAATGCCTATGATATTCGAGTGAATGCTTGGATTCATCCTGAGTATACCACTTATCAGGATAGATCTCTTTCGAAAATGGAGAAAGAAGATGTAAAAATCTCCTATTCAATCTGTCGTTTTTTTGAAGAAGGAACTGGATGCACTCTCTCCCCTACTTTTAAAAACGCTACCTGTCGTTCATTTATTTGTACGACTGTCGAGGATTCGCTTGACCAAAGCCATAAGAATCAATTCTTTAGTTGGGTGAAAACGATCCAAACCGAAGCTTATTCCTTTCATAAAGAACATCGAGAACATCTTGAAAATAGAAAAATAGATCTTATTCATAATCCTCAAGCTGTCTTTGACTATCTCAAAAGTATAGAAGTATATTGATTGTCTTCATCATATACAAAAACACTCCATTCCTTAGTTAAATTGAAGTGTTTTCTTGACGATTAAATCGCATTCCTTTACTATATTAATATCCTATTAAACAACTAAGAATAAGAGGTGTTTTTATTGGGCTTACAAACAAAGTCAGCGGATCTTGACGTACGCTCGCTTGAACATCCTTCCTTGCCACCAATTAAGACAACTTTTTTGGCTTTAGGAATTTCGGCAGCTGCACTATTAAGTATTGCAACATTCGCCATAGCTGATCTAAGCTTATTGATTCAGTTATGGATTGGTTTATTACTTGGCTATACATTATTCCATGCACGATTCGAATTCACTTCTGCGTTTCGCAAATTGATGTCCGTCGGTAACGGCGAAGGCCTGCGAGCACATATGCTAATGCTTGAGACTCTTTGCTCCGATCCTTGCATATGGAGCTAGCTTTTTCGGTCATGAGCCAACTGGATTTGTTTCACCTGTTGGAGTGAGTTTACTGGTTGGATCCTTTGTATTTGGAATAGGTATGAAGCTTGGGGGGATGTGCTTCAGGTGCACTTTATGCTGTCGGTGGCGGACGTTCATCGATGTTTAATACGTTATTTGGTTTCATTGTCGGTTCAGTCATCGGGGCAGCTTATTTTGATTTTTGGATGAATGACACTCCAAGTCTTCCGGCGATCTCTCTTGCTACAGACACTGGATTAGGATATGCCTGCGCTTGGTTTCTTCAATTAGCCTTCACCTTCACGGTTGGGTATGGGCTATTATGGCTTTACTAGGCACCTATGTCGCCCTTTACTTCCGTCCACTCTTTGGCTTGTCCGTACCCAAGCCAACTGATTCAAGTTGTTAAAAATTTCTCGCATAAAATGAAAACCGCACACCCTTCGCGCTAGCAAAGGGTGTGCGGTTTTCTTTGGCTAGACTATATACCTGTACACATATAAAGGGGTTAAAATAACCTCTTCTATTCTCCTTTATTCACATGTAAAGGTGGAGGAATTAACCAGCCTTTTTCTTTATTAAGTTTGAGTACTTTTGCACCGAACTGTGCTTTTGCTGTGTGGAATTGTCCATACATCATGCCAATATCTTCTCGAATTGATTGCCCTATCGCTTGACTACATGCAACTAAACCTGCAGCAGTATCCTTTGAAAGGGTAGCACCGATTTCGGGATCTGTGAATCTTGCTCCTACGGGAATGTCTTCTAATTTAGCATCTGGACGATCTGCCGGAGCTGGGGGAAGCCCAATACCATTTGTTTTTAATAATTCTTGAAGTTGCTTGTTTTCATTTTCTAGACCAGTGATACCTTCTTTTAATAACTTTTTCAAATCTCCATCCCCTGCATGGTTAAAGAGGGTTTGATAGCCTGATATCATTCCATTATTACCTAGAATACTTGACCAAACACTAAAAATTTCTCCAAAGTGCATAGGTTCATCTTGAGAATTCCCACTTAAAATACCCATAAAAACACTCCTTGTAAGTTTTTGTATATTCATGATTTACCTCACCTCAATGAATATCGAATTGCCTTATTATTATGGTGGTAGATCATAAAATCTATTCATTTAAACACAAAAAAACTAAATCAATACTCGATTTAGCCTTTTCCATTTATTGTGTTACGAAATATAATTCCCTGTTTATTTTTCCGTTAACTACCTATTATCTACAAACCATTTTTTTAACTGTTCTTTTTCCGTTTCAGTGAATTGGAACAGCGGAGAGTCGCAGCCTTCTTCTCTTAAGATGACCTGTAACACATCACCATCTTGGTTTGTGATTAATAGTGCTTCAGGATCAATAAGATCATTCGGAATCCCTTCGCCACCAAACGAAAGAATGTGATGATCCCAGTTTTGTAAGCTGTAGGTCTCAACCAACTTTAGCGTCGTGAATGTTGTCTCTGTATACCGTTCAAACGTTAAATCAATCATCTGTCTAAACCTCTCTTATTTAAGTTTATGCTCATTTTATTTTATCACGTATGACCCTTTGATTAAATCAAAAAAGAGTACAGCGAATTGGCTGCACTCTTTATAATCAATTAGAACGAGTTACGGATTATAACTTCTTCTAACGGTTTTCTTGCAGAACGGTGAGCCGGTGTTGCTGCTTTACCAATTGGTAATAACATCACTGGTGTGAATCGATTTGGCACATTGAATGCTTTCACAAAACTGTCACGGTTAAATCCACCCATCGGAACTGTATCATAGCCTTTTGCCTTAGCGGCTAGCATCAGTTGCATCGCTGCTAGTGACGCATTTAAAAATGCCTCGTCACGAGGATATGTTGTGTCACCTTCGTATGCTTTTTCGATTTGACCAACAAGTGTATCCTTAATTTGTTCGGTCATAAAGCCATTCTCCACCGCAGCCGCATAGACACCCTCTGCTTCTTTACTTGCTTCTAAGTCCCCTAAAATGACAACCACAGCAGAGCAGTCTACAATTTGTTTTTGGTTATAGGCAATCGGCAATAATTCCTCTTTTTTCTTTTGATCGTCTATGACCAAAAAACGCCAATGCTGTAAGTTCCACGATGACGGAGCCATTGCTGCTGTCTCGAGCATCTGATTAAGCTCTTCTACTGGAATTTCAACACCAGGTTCATACTTTCGAACCGAGTGACGTTCTTCTATCGTTTGAAATAAACCTAGATCATCTTGGTGTGTGATACCATGCATGTAAAACTCTCCTTTTTATTGCTATTCTGTATTCTATATTAGCGAAACGAAAAGAATATTGTAAACTGATATGCTCAACTCCGAGCACGATTGAGGCTTAAGGCCTGTTGGATTTTTACTGATGTTGTTGCTGTGATTGTTTAACACACAAAAAAGTAACGACTTATAACTATTAACCGTCTGTATAATATATTCTCACAATAAGCCTCGTGGAACGGCAAAGAAGACGTTCTCAGCCCAGCTCCTTTATAGAGTACTCCAACACTAATAAAGACATGCAACTTGTGAGCCTATCCCTAAAGTACTCCACATGAAGTTCATCTACAACTAATTCATCCTTCGTATCAGCCCTTTACTTTTGTTGTATTTCATGTAAAAGGTCACCATACGAGTAAAATACCTTTTTGGTGGAAATGTTAATTGTAAGAACAATCATTAGGGAGTGATCTTGTTGGAATTTTCACTAAAAAGCCATGAATGCCATGATCCATGCTCGGTTACTGTCGATCCTGAAAATGGCATTTATACGATCAAAACATTTGATACAAGTGGCAGGCAATTTAATGAGCCAATGGAACTTATTGCTTGGATCAAAAAGAACTGGGAACCTAGTCAATTTGAACATCCTGAACAATACCAACAATTATTATCTTCCATTCATCATGAATTAACGTAAAAAAGCTTAGCCGTTGCTAAGCTTATACGTTACTTTTTAAACACCATCATATACCAACCGCCCTCTTTAATTACAGCTACTGTTTTCTTATGTTTGAGTCCAGCTTTTTTTGCATACGTTTTTAACTCTTTTTCCGTCGGTACAGGGTACATATTATCATGAGCTGACATAAAACTATTAAAAGCTGATGCAAAGGCTTGACCATGTTTAGACTGGACAAGTGGAGAAATCACGACTAAATTACCTTTTTTACCAATAATTTCACTTGATTTGTGAAATAATTTTGCTCGGTCGTCTTCAGGGAAATAATACAGTAAATTGTTCATCATAACTAGATCAAACGAATCTTCTGTCTCATATTGTTTGATATCTCCTTGAATGACTTCGATACCAGTATCTTCTGAGTCTTCTTTTGCCTTGGCTGCAACACCTTCGTCAGCTTCAAGACCCACGAGCTTAATGCGTTTGTTTTTAGCTTTAAGTCGAGTTAAGTACCCCCCATAGCCACAACCAATATCGAAAACGGATTTTGCACGGGATTTTTTTACAACATCATACACTTTTGGAAAAGCAATCGTTTCTAGAAGGGCTGATGTTTGTGCTACTGTGTCCCCAATGTCCTCTTCTAATAAATTCACTTCTTGACCTTGCATGCGTTGACGGTATGAAAGCATTGTAGGGATATGTAACTCCATCATTTCTTTAATTAATATTCCAACAGACGTATGACTGTCTTTTGAAATATATTTTAATAACCCACGCTTAGGTTTAATAATCCCTTTTCGACTTTGTTTAAGATGACCTAAGACAATTCCTACATCAACCCAACGTTGAAGTAGGTGTTCATCTAACTGATGATCCTTGGCTACATCTTGGACGGTTTCCCCTTTTTTGAAATGAGTAAATAAGTCTAAACTATAGCCAAGATGAGCATGCCATGTCGGTAAAAATGGTTCATTGCGTTTCATCCATTTTCTGGCATTCCATAATTTTCTATATTCTGTAACTTGCATGCTTTTCACCTCAGTTTTTTGTATCGCCACGGATAATCATCTTCTTTAGAAAATACATGACGTTTCATTTCTGCTTCTGATACGTGTCGACTAGCTAGGTTAAGAGCTGAGAAAGCATCATTAAGCCCAAATTTCCACAAACCAAGTCCTGATATATTAAGCATTTGTTTATCATGAAGTCGTTTATTTTCAGCAAGCTTACGAATGGCTAGGATCCGCGCTTTTTGTGCATTCTTTCCTTTCATATTGTAGATCCGTGCTGATTGATGACTTAGCCAAGATAGGTACTTCACTCGATCTGCTCTCACTTTTTCAAACCAGTGTAGCAATCGATAGTCGTGTTGACACTTTTGTTCATACATCCATCCAATCAAATCACCGAGCGCATCTGCATCTTGAATGGCCAAGTTCATGCCCTCACCAGCCATTGGATGCACACTATGTGCGGCGTCTCCGATAATGACGACATTATGATCAACATAATGCGTTAAGTTATGACGTACAGGAATCATCAATTGTATCTCTTTCCATGATGTGATCTGGTCCACAAACCCTCTTAACTCGGGTTTTAAAGTTGTATAGGCTTCATAAAAGCTCTCCAACCCTTGTTCCTTCATGGTTTTATGCTCATCTTCGCGGATAAGTAACACCGAGCGAACTTGCTGATCTGGTAACGGAAATAACCCCAAAAAACGTTCATGTGTTCCGATCATCTCCCCGTGTTCTAATGATCTCGGCGAGGGGATTGTAACTGTGAGGAATTGATGAGAATACGTATGTTGATGTAATGAAATATTTGTTGACTTACGAACTTTTGATCCTCTTCCTTCTGCTCCAACAATAATATTGGCTTCAATTTTCATTTTTTCGGTACCTTGTTTAATCAATACTTCATTAGGCCCTACCTTCTTTAAGAAAGTAGCTGGATGTAGAAAATGAAAATGCGGATACTTACTTGCTTCTTCGAGTAATTTTTCTTTCAACGTGTTATGAGGAATCATTGCGGCTGAGTTCATCTCGATAGGCAGTCGCTCATAATCCATGACAACCTCAAGTAAAGGATTTCTTTTCTCGTCTAATTCTTTTGTGATGATTTTTTGCAAAGGTCTTAGATCGTCTTTAAGGCTAGAGGCAATACCTAATTCATGGAACAGAGAAAGGGTTTTAGGTTGGAGTAATTCACCTTTGTAAATATTACCCATCCCTTTAATACGTTCAACGACCGTAACAGAAACTCCTTCTTTAACGAGCTTTAAAGCCAGACTAAGACCTGCAACACCACCGCCTGCTATGAACACTTCCGTTTTCATCGAATTCACCACCTGCTTGCCTTTCTATTCCCATAATCACCCTATTTAAAACAAAAACAAGTTGAAAGAATTCTTTTATGGGAAGTTATCAAAAGTCATTCCTGTAAATAGCTTTTCCGTTTATAATAAAAGCATGAATGTATGAATGGCATAGCTGAGAAGGATGACGTAAATTGCGCAAATTTTTACTATTTTTATTATTTGGTTTGTTTATAATCGTCGGTGTTGGGATATGGGCGTTTGAGGAGAATGATCAAGTTCGCCAACTAACGTATAAAACGATCATTGCTGAAAATCACATCCCAGAAAAATATGTTTCGATATATCAGGAGGCGGCTGATGAATATGATGTTCCGTGGGAATTACTAGCATCAGTTCATAGAGTAGAGACAATCTTCTCGACGATGGACCCGCTCGAAAGTCCAGTAGGTGCTATTGGTCATTTTCAATTTATGCCAAGAACTTGGGTCGGTTGGAGTTACCCTGGCGGTGATCTCGGGCAAATTGATGAAGAGATTGACATTACAGACCTCACGCTGATCGAGGAGCATAGTGGGTACGGGGTTGATGCAACCGGTAATGGACAAGCTGACCCTTTTGATATGTACGACGCCGCTTTTTCTGCAGCACGTTATTTGGCCGACCATGGTGCAAGTAATGGCGACTACGAAAAAGCTCTGTTCGCCTACAATCATAGTAACGACTATGTAGAGAAGGTCATGAATTTTTTCGACGTTTACAATGAAGATTATGAATTAGTGACACTTCCGCTTGCTAAAAATTAAGTCAATGAACGATAAAAAACAAGCCCGAGATTAAACCCAGGCTTGTTTTTATCGTTCATATTCAAGTTCTGTATCATCATTAAATTCAATCTCTAGTTCTATTTCTTTAATGTGTTCAGGATTTACATCAATGAGCGCCAGCAATTTATTGATGTCTTCATCCGAGATTTGATGATCTACGATATAAATGTAACTCAGTAATGCCTCAACCACAGCTACTGCTTCTTTTCCTTTTTCTTCGTTTTTCTTACCCTTACCTCTAGTATCTTTTATTTTCGCTTTCGGCTTATCTTTCTTTGACTCATATTCAATTTCTAACTTTCCTTTATAATCATCTTTAAATTCAATCTCTAGTTCAAACTCACGGACCCCACGCTGCAGGAGGTTCAATGGTTGATCGTTGGTCGCGCTTGTATCTTCTGTGAATGATTCGTTACCCGGCGCTAGGGCGTCCACTTCTTCATTGTCCTTCTCATTTAGTGGCTCTTCTCTTTTCTCTTTTTGTAGATCTTCCTCTGGTTTTTCAAGATTCTCATTTGTTATGTTCTCTACGGCCTTTGCTTCATTTGATTGATTACTACTTTCATTTTCATTGCCACTCTCGATTGCAAACTGATTTGCCACAATCGCCTCTTCCATTTTTGTAATTACGGAATCCGTTGTTTCACTCGACTCCGTTTCAACTTCTGACGTATCATTTGATTCATCAGAGACATTGCAGCCTACAAGTAAACCAACGACCAATGCAAATGAAATGGTTATTTTACGGTTCAATTTTTTCACCTCTTTAGATATGTACAGATATCGTAGTCACTTTACCACAGTTGCTAGTCTTATTCTAGAGGATCTGATCATATAATTGGATATGTTAAAACGTGCAGGAGGGGAAGAAGTGGGGTTTCTTTTTTTACTCTTATTATCCGTTTTAGTTAGTATAGATGGGTTTGTCATCGGGTTTATGTTTGGGTTAAAACGAATTCGCATTCCCTTAATTGTCATTGCGTTGATCGCGATATTCTCTTCTTTCGTCATCTTCTTTTCAATGGGGATTGGTCGATTAATTGGAGAAATCGTTCCTTCTTCATTCATCCAAATGTTTGCTGGAATTTTAATGATTAGCGTCGGATTGTACAATCTTTTTCACGAGCTTCCGCTGTATCGGCGCTCTTTTTTCGTCATCATTGCTCTATTAATGAATGTAGATAGTGTCGGTTATGGTGTCCAAGCGGGACTTGCCGAACGTCCCTTTTGGTTTGCCCCGTTAGCAGGATTTATTTTGTTTTTCGCCTTGGTTATTGGGATTATCCGTGGATATGAAACAAGAAACCCATTTATTCTAAAATACATGACAGCCATACCTGGTGTGTTATTTATTTGTTTGGGCCTGACCAAAGTCTTGTTTTAAATTATGAGTCATCTTCGAAAAACCAAACAAGAGTGCCCTCTGTTTAAATAGGAGGCACTCTTGTTATGATCTATTATCAATCGTCACTGGATACAAGTCATGGTTCATCATGCGATAGTCTGCCATTTCCTCGAATTACGTTCCTGATTTCCCGTAATTCGTATACGGATCGATTGAAATACCACCACGCGGAGTGAATTTTTCCCATACTTCAATGTAACACTGATGTATATTTTTCTTCACGTAAGCTTTTTTCTATTACTTGCCTGCACATCAAGAATAAGGTAAATTTAGTAGAAACCTTATGAAGGAGGAACTTATAGTGAACATTATTTTCTTTTCACCCCATTTCCCTCAGAACAGTACAGATTTTTGTGTGCATTTAAGAAAAAATGGTGCAAACGTCCTTGGGATTGGGGACACTCCTTTTGATCACCTTTCTACCAAACTACAAAATACATTGACAGATTATATTCAAATTCCTCAATTGGAAAACTATGAGGACGTATTTAAGAGTGTTGGTTTCTTTATTTATAAATATGGAAAAATAGATCGTTTTGAATCCTTAAATGACTATTGGCTTGAGCTTGAAGCAAAAATACGAACCGATTTTAATATTTATGGAACAAAACTCGATACCGTCTATGAGGTTATTCACAAATCAAAAATGAAAATGTTTTTCGACCAGTGTGATATTTCGAAGATTAGAAGTGTAAAAGAAATTAGTTTAGAAAAAGTCGAGAAATTTGTACAAGAGGTTGGTTATCCGATTGTCATTAAACCTGATCATGGATCTGGTGCAAGCATGACGTCGAAAATAGTGAATCATGATGAACTAGTCCAGTTTTTCAATCACAAAAGGGATTCTAGCGCTTTTATTGCAGAAGAATTTATCGATGGACATATTTTCACCTATGATGGATTAGTCGATCGAGAAGGAAAGGTTCTTTTTGAAGCGTCACACTTTTTTGATCAAAACATTATGACTGTGGTAAATTCCGATGATCACTTACACTATTATTGTTTAAAGGAGATCCCAGCAAATGTGCGACAAGCCGGGCAAAGTATTTTAAAAACATTTGGAATTAAAGAACGATTTTTTCACATCGAATTATTCGAATCCTTAAAAAACGGCAAACTATACGGATTAGAAGTAAACATGCGCCCCCCAGGTGCATGGATGACAGATTCGATCAATTACACTTATGATATTGATATTTACCAAGAGTGGGCAAATTTAGTTGTACTCAACCAAGTAGACTGCAATCGAGAAGGTAAATATTATACCGCTTATGCTAGTCGAAAAAATCATAAAAATTATGCGTACAGTCACGATGATATTCTTCATTCTTATTCACCTCAATTGGTTCACCATAATCGTATTGAAGATGTTTTTAGTCAGGCTATGGGAAATTATGCGTACCAATTTAGAGCTGGAACATTTGATCAGGTAGAAGCAATTGTTGCTTTTGTGCAGGAGGAAAAGAGGGGTTAACATGCAGGTTACATACCATAAGGAGTACAGCCAAGCTTTGCAAAGGGAAATGGAATATAAAGTATACGGGCACAGCGGAAAGCCTGTCCTAGCCTTCCCTACGTCTCGTGGTAGATTTTTTCAATTTGAAGATAATGGAATGATAGAAGTCCTAAGTGACTTTATTACTGAAGGTAAGATCCAGCTTTGGGCATGTGATGGAATTGATGAAGAGACTTTTTTTTCAAAAGATCCTGATATATACGCCCGCATGAATCGTCAAAATCAATACGATGAATATATTTCAAACGAACTTATTCCTTCTATTTTAAATGAGAGCAAGTGGAACAACCATGGAGATGATCAAAAACTATGGCTCACAGGATGCTCAATGGGGGCTTTCCATAGTGCGAATATTTATTTTCGACACCCTCATCATATCGATGGTTTACTTGCATTAAGTGGAGTTTATTCAACAAAATACTTTTTTGGGGAAGAAATGAATGAAGAAATTTATTTACATTCTCCCCTTCATTATTTACGAGAGCTGAACGATGAAAGCTACTTGGAGGCTTTTCGAAATACTCGTCTTGTCATCTGTACGGGTCAGGGTGCATTTGAGGATGAAATGATTGTAGATACGCATGAATTAAAGCAAGTTTTGGAACAGAAATCCATCCCTGCACGCATTGATTTCTGGGGATATGATGCAAATCATGATTGGGATTGGTGGAGGAAGCAGCTGAGGTATTATGTTAGTGAGTGGATGTAAGGACAAGTAAAACCAACCTTTCGTATACGAAGTTGTTGATTAGAGCTGCATGCGCTCGCTTTCCGTGGGCGGGGGCATAACTTAGTTAATTTTAAAATGAATGCCCTCACGAACAAAAATTTCGTGAGGGCATTGTTTGTATAGAATCATTTTCCCTTTTTGAATAACCAGTAAAATAATTAACAGCACCCATTTTAGTGGCTTTTCACAGTTTTGTCCCAACCTTTTTTTGATACTATCTTTTATTTACTAGGGATTAATATTCTACCGATTATCAATCGTCTCTGGATACAAGTCATGGTTCATCATGCGATAGTCTGCCATTTTCTCGAATTTCGTCCCTGGCTTCCCGTAGTTCGTATACGGATCAATTGAAATACCACCACGTGGGGTGAATTTCCCCCATACTTCAATGTAACGTGGGTCCATTAACTCAATTAGATCATTCATGATGATGTTCATGCAATCTTCATGAAAGTCACCATGGTTACGGAAGCTAAATAAATAAAGTTTCAGTGATTTACTCTCAACCATCTTTTCACCTGGAATATAACTAATATAAATCGTCGCAAAATCTGGTTGCCCTGTTTGCGGACAAAGCGAAGTAAATTCTGGGCAGTTAAATTTAACAAAGTAATCTCTGTTTGGATGTTTGTTATCAAACACTTCTAATATTTTGGGATTATAGGCAAAGTCATACGTTGTTCCTTGGTTTCCTAAAAGGGTAACCCCTTCTAGTTCTTCTTCTTTACGACCACTCATTCTAGATCCTCCTTTTACACTCCGCGCTTGTTTCCCCATACAAGTGTATGAAGCTGCGGCAGTACTTTTGCATCATTTAATTTTGGTGATTCTGTCACCTGATCAATTAACCATTCATACCGTTCAAGTAAGTGCGAAACTAGTGATGAATCTTCATTTTCAGATACCTCGTCATTTCCAACTTGTAAGAAGAACGGAACTTGAGGATATCTTTCATGGACTTGCTCTGCGTATAGTAGGTCTTGTTCGTTAAAGATCACAACTTTTATGCTTATGTTACGATCTTGTAATTGTTGAATGTAGTCATCTAGTTTCTTAAAGTCCGTTTTCATTTTCGAGCTTGGAGGCTTTGGAGAAATCGTTACATCATCGACCTCTAACATCCATTCTTGCCAAATCGATCCTTGCGTCTCAACAGCCGTTTTTATACCTTGTTCATTTAAACGAGTAATTAAGCCTGCAATCCCTTGATGAATCGCTGGATTCCCGCCAGAAATGGTTACATGAGAAAATCGGTCTCCCCCGATTTCTTGCAACTGCGTCACGATTTCTTCAGGTGTCATTAAGGTATTCTTCCCTGTTCCATCCCAAGTAAAGCTAGAATCACACCATGCACAGGAATAATCACAGCCACCTGTGCGAACAAACATTGTCTTCTGTCCAATCACCATTCCCTCACCTTGAATGGTTGGTCCGAAAACTTCCATCACTGGAATCTTCTTCACGATAGATCCTCCTGCTTCGGACGATAGACGACGTAACTTGTTGGCGTTTCACGGACGACAACTTGTAAACACTTCGGTTGATTTGCCAGTTGACTTAGGTGAGTTTGGATTGATGTCCAAATTTGTTCGGCAACGACTTCTGTTGTTGGGTTAAGACCTTTATACTCTGCATGATCATTTAAAAGCGTATGATCATACCGTTTATGGATTAACGTTTTTATATCTTTGAAATTAATTAAAAAGCCTGTCTCATCAAGAATATCTCCAGCAATGGTTACATTAATAAAATAGGTATGACCGTGCATATTTTGACAAGCGCCCGCGTTCTCATCATTGATAAAATGAGCTGCTGCAAGATGCATGTCTTTATTTAATTCAAATCGATAACTATGCGGTACTTGTGGGTAGAATTGTTGAATCATCCTTGTTCACCTACCTGTGCTTTTGTCGATAAGTAATCATCTAATCCTTTTTTACGCAAGACACATGAAGGACATTCTCCACATCCGTCTCCGATGATCCCGTTATAACATGTGAGCGTTTTTTCACGAACATATGAGAGGACACCTAGACGATCAGCCAATTCCCAAGTTTGTTCTTTATTTAACCACATTAATGGAGTGTGAATAACAAATTGCTCATCCATTGATAAATTCAATGTAACATTTAATGATTTCACAAAAATATCTCGACAATCAGGATACCCACTGAAGTCTGTTTCACATACACCGGTAATTAAGTGTCTAGCGCCAATTTGTTTAGCATAAATCGCTGCAAACGATAGGAATAATAGATTACGCCCTTCAACAAATGTAGACGGTAACTCTCCATTCTCCCCTTCAACGACGTCAATGTCAGATCGTGTGAGAGCATTTGCTGAGAGTTGATTAATAAGACCCATATCTAGCACATGAAATGATACTCCTAATTCACCTGCTATTTTTCGTGCACATTCAATTTCTTTTGAATGTCTCTGTCCATAATCAAATGTAACAGTTGCTACTTCTTTAAATTCTTTAAGTGCCCAGAATAAACATGTCGTACTATCCTGACCACCACTAAATACAACGACTGCTTTATCTTGTTTCATGACCCAAATCCCCCTTCATTTAGAAGAAGAACGAGCATTCGAAAAACTCCACGCTTACTTTACAGCTAAGCGTCGCTAAAAACATCATCACTCTATGAAAGAATGATACTGTTCCGTTCATAAGTCTTCCCAAATCGGGCACTCTAGACAGGATGAACGAAAGAAAACCGCATCCACGTATGATACTGTTTGCTTCATAGTTTTTTATAGAGGGAGTTTGCGAACCTCTTTCGCGTGTTGATGCGAAGATTTCTTCTTACTTAATTTGCGCTTATTATCTTACCATAAAAGATTGTAAAGTGCTGAACCTTTTCACATCGTCATAATGTTGGTAAAATAGTGAAGAGTACAATAATACATAGTAGAAATGAGGAATGTTAGAATGACAACGTTTCAAGAAAACCTTGAGAAATACGCAGAATTAGCTGTAAAGGTGGGTATTAATATTCAACCTGGACAAACACTTGTTGTAAGAACACCACTTACAGCTCGCGATTATGTAAGACTTGTAGCAAAAAAAGCATATGAGGCCGGAGCAAAGCATGTTCAAGTTATTTGGACAGATGAAGAAATCACTAAAACAAGATATGAACTAGCACCAGACGAAGCCTTTCACGAGTTTCCAGAGTGGCTGGCAAAAGGACATGAAGAATTAGCAGAGAACGGTGCTGCTTTCTTAAGCATCACAGGTTCTAATCCTGATCTACTAAAAGATGCAGACCCTGAGCGTGTAGCTAATGACAACAAAGCAAGTGGTAAAGCGATGTCTGGTTTCCGTTCATACATTATGGCAGATAAAATTAGCTGGTCTATTGTCGCTGTTCCTTCTGTTGAATGGGCAGAAAAAGTGTTCCCAGAAGCAAAAGGTGAAGAAGCTGTCACTAAGTTATGGGAAGCCATTTTTGCCGCAACTCGTATTCACACAGAAGACCCTGTCTCCGAGTGGAAAGCTCATCTTGCCAAATTGGATGAAAAGATGATCGCTCTAAATGAAAAGCATTATACAGCCCTTCACTACACAGCTGAAGGTACTGATTTAACAATTGAATTACCAGAAACTCATTTATGGGTAAGTGGTGGTAGTACGAATAAAGATGGCGTTGACTTTGTCGCTAATATGCCCACAGAGGAAGTGTTTACATCAGCTAAGAAGACAGGTGTAAATGGTAAAGTTAGCTCGACTAAACCTCTGAATTACGGTGGAACATTGATTGACAACTTCACCCTTACATTTAAAGATGGTAAAGTCGTTGAGTTCACGGCTGAACAAGGTGAAAAAACATTAGGTCGACTCCTCGAGTCAGATGAAGGTGCTTCTTATATCGGCGAGGTCGCTCTTGTACCTCATAAATCACCTATTTCAGACACAGACATCTTATTCTACAACACGTTATTCGATGAAAATGCCTCTAACCACCTCGCAATTGGTAGTGCTTATGCATTCTGTATTGAAGGCGGAAAAGAAATGAACAAAGAAGAACTTGAGAAAAACGGCTTAAACACAAGTAACACACATGTTGACTTCATGATCGGTTCGGCTGATATGAATATCGATGGCATTACTGAAGATGGTAAGCGTGAACCTGTCTTCCGTGATGGAAATTGGGCCTTTTAATCATAAGAGAAAAAGAGGATGCGAGTGAGTCACTCGCATCCTCTTTTCTTTATTTAAATGACTGGGTTTTGTTTTCCTAGTTTTCTCTCTTTGCTTTTTTACGCAGGTAATAAATTAGTGCCACACCGCGCACAAACCCTTTTATGTTCTTATCTTTGCTAAGGTCATCGGCTTGTCTTACAGGACTCATCTTCTTTTCGGTAAATTGAGCAAGCGTTCCTGTTAATTGATGCGTTGCTTGACCAGCATCTTCAACGATGTCAAACAGTGGATTTAGTTTAGCCACCTTATGATTAACATCCATTAACGTTTCATTCGCATTGTACAAAACCAAACTTGTTTCACTTGTAATGTTTTCAAGGCTTTTTTCTGCTTGGGCAATTGTTTTTGCTGTATTATCCAACGTCTCCGTTAATTTTTTTAATACAGGGATCAAAAACGCTATTAATACGGCAAACCCAATTGCTAATATCAATACACCTATTCCTAACCAATCCATATGTACCACCTCGTCTAATAATTTTTCTTATTAATCTCGATAACTTTCGACCACTTCTAAAAATTCGGCAACCCATTCACCTACTAAAGGCAATGAAACCATCTGTGTCAAAATAAAAATTAACACACCGATAAAAATGGCTGTACCGATTGTTAGTCCTACACCTCTGGCCAAACCTGCAAGGAGATTCACTTTAATAACTTCTTTCTTATCTGTAAAGTGATACGCCATATCTTTTAAACGTCCGTTTGTTGTCATGTCTTCTAGTTTATCAATCAACTGCTCGAACCGCTCATTCTCGTCATGACGTTTTTCATCGTAGCGATGTTTTGGAGGAAGCTTCCTCATCTCTTGTTCTTTTTTTAAGCCCACCTTCTTCACTCCCTTCTATCATCACTCGTTATCGATTCTATTTACTTATTAAGCCATTCCCCTTCAACTTTCATTTAAAACTAAACCTCGCTATGAAGATTTATTAGCGCGGTTCAATTAAGCCCATTTTCGGTCTTGTGTAAAGGAGATCGTTAGCCATAATGTATAATTTAAATCCGTAATATTTCGATCGATTTTTTCTCGAATCTGATCGTGTTCGATGACAGTTTGTGCTTTGGATTTCGCATCAAGAATAAAGTCAATTTCAATATATAACTTCTCCCCAACTTTAGAAGTTCGGGTAATCGAGTCAACAAATTTGTATTCGATTTCTGTTTGCTTAACCAAATCATTAATTTGCGACTGAATTTGAGGTGCAGGCGACATTTCAAGTACTTCTTTCACATGATCACGAATCATAACATATGGTAATTTCAGACAATACAAAGAAACGAGTAACACCATTAAAGGATCCACATACACAACAACAGCTGCATAACTAGTATAAGTGAGCAGCGTAGCAATCAAAAATCCGATTAAAACAGCTACACTTAATAGCATATCCATTAGCCATTGTTTTTTTTCAGCAACAATGAAACCTGAGGGCTTTCGTTTTTCTTGCTTAGCTAAAAAGAACCAGACGATATAACAACCTATGGTCGATAAAACGGAATAAGCTAACGCATGACTTGCGACAACGTTTCTTCCACCTGTAAATAAATCATAACTTGAAGAGATAATGGCTATTAGACAAAGCACTAGAATGACGGCATACTTTGCAATGATAATAATTGGTTCAATCACTTCTTTACCAAAAGGGAATCGTTTCTCATCTTTTTTTTGAATAAAACTCGCCCCTACTAGAGAGAGAATCGATAAAGCCACACTAATAAACGAATAGGCACCATCAAACAGGATCATTTGCGAATCAATAATAAGCCCCCACACGACACCCAAAATACCAAATAGTAGCGCACCATACACTGACAGCTTTAATAAACCTTTCTCACTCATTTTAACACCTCATCTTTTTGCATGACTGAATGTCAGTCATTTTTAGAGGACAATAAGCTAGTCGTTAGCTTATTGCCCTCTTGATAAATTCATATAAATCATGTTTATACGCTACTGTTTCCATATCACCTTTCGGTTCATCAGTTAAATAAAACGTCTCTGCTGATTGTTCAATTAGCCCGATAATAAAGCTTGCTTGATGAGCAACTGAGTCTCGTCTTGGGATTTCATTTTGACCCATAGCTTCTTCAAGTTTCTGCTCTAACCATTTATAATACGGTCTATAAATATCTTCCCAGCGTTGAAATGAGTCATAATAAGCAATACCTGAATAACAAAACTTAATGACTTCTTGATGACGGTCGGTTAATTGAAATGTTTGTTCAATCAAAACTTCTATAATTCGTTCGATTGAGTCTCCGCTTTTCACTTGTTCTTTGACTACAATTAGTTGTTCCTCTAAGATTCGCTCAGCAATGGCTGGTACAATCGCTCCTTTTGAATCGAAATATAAATAAAACGTACCTTGTGCCACACCTGCATGTTTGACGATTTGTGAGATCGACGCTTTATCAAAACCTTTTTCTTTCATTTGATCAAACGCCGCATCTAAAATTAATTGGTACTTCTTTTCTTGGTTTTTATTCATTCACGCCTCCAAAAACGACTGACTGTCATTCATTTAAGTCTAGTATATGATTCAGGTTGTGTCAACAGAACGTCAAAGCTAATCTAATGAAAAGTAAAAATAAACACATACTATATAAAAGGAGGCGTTAATCTTGAGTTCACCTTATTTATGTCCAAGTTGTAAAACCAACCGTTCACGTTTTAATTTAATTCAACAAGTAGCAACCCCCGTTAAAATGAACCCACAAGATGGTACGATTGTAGAAGAATACACCCAAAATAATTTAGAAGCTTTTCATACTCCCTACCGTGGTCCTAAATTAAAAGTTCAATGCGCGACCTGTGGACTAGTAGAAGACGAAAGAATGTTTATCAAAAGGGCAAAAACTCCCAATTAACAGTATATAAATAATTCATAGCAAGCAAAAAGCGAAGCTGGGGCTTCGCTTTTATTCTGTAAATGGCATCATTGATAGGGCATGGCGTCCTAAGAGAAAACTACCAATTGCATAGGCCTCGGCCTCTTCACGTAGCTGATGATTTTGATTGTTTCCCCCGTCAAATACATGCAAGTGATAAGGCTCATACGTTGGTTGTTGATCAAACACTTCATTTAGAAATGTCGCCGTTTGTGAAAGACCATGATTGCCTCGATACATGACTTCATAAAAAGAGATGAAGCCGTGCATGACGCCATTATAGCGCAAAGCCCTAACAGAGACACCGTGTTCGGCAAGTCTCTTCGCATAGGCTTCTCCCTCATCTCTTAATGGATCAAATTCAGCGGTTATAACAAGAGCTGGCGGGAGCTTATACAAGTGTTCTGCCTTTAACGGGGATGTATAGGGAAGAGTCCACATCGATTTTTCTGGTGTGTACGTATCTCTTGCTCGCAACATTACATTTCGAGACAATAAATAGTAACCACTATCGTAAACCCCTCTTGAATCAAACTCAATATCTTGGAATGTTGTCAATGGATATAGAAGTGCTTGTGCTGCTAGATTTGGTCCTTTTCGGTCCCTTGCCATTAAGGAAACGACAGTAGCTAGATTACCGCCAGCACTGTCTCCGACCACAGCGATCTTTGAAGCATCTCCTCCTAATTGATCTGCCTGTTCATGAGCCCATAAAAATGCATCATAGCTATCTTCAATTGCTGCTGGGAAAGGGTGTTCTGGAGCAACCCTGTACCCGACAGCGATAACAATGCTTTTCGTTCTCGCTGCAAGCGAACGAACAATGTTATCATGTGTGTTAATATCTCCGTATCCCTTCATGAATGCTCCCCCATGGTAATAAAGGATAATTGGATGATTCTCTCCTACTATGGGACGGTACATTCGAGCGGAGATTTCACTACCATCACTCACAGGAATCGAAATGTCTTCTCTCGAAAAGGTAGGACTTCCGCTTTGTGTAAAAAATTTCGGTGGTTTCATATCCGGTGTAACTAAATTATGATGAACAGCATGAAGGAGGACAGCCGTCTTAGGCGGGACTTTTCCTGCTTCTGTATATGTCCATACTTGTACAGATAACACGACAAGTAATGCAAGCATATTGAGGGTGAGCATGCTAATTAAAATACCTATTTTCACTTTCTTTAATAAGGCTAACATCCTTCATCCCCCAATCTGTCTGATTATATTGAATACTCTAGTTATTATTATATCAAAAAAACGAACGTGGAGTAAGAGTTTTTTTATTAATTTTATATACTTTTACATAAAGTCTACACATTTACACAAAATTCATCTCGCTTCATTGTATGAAGATTGTCCTGAAAAAGTGAAGAACCTGCTACTTAAAAAGTAGCAGGTTCTCTTATTTCCAATTATCTTCAATGAATTCATCGCGACCTGATTTTTTTCGATCGTCTTTATATTGTTCCTTGTGGATTTTATAAAATTTTTGATGCTCTTCTTCGGCAAGATAAAATGGTTTTGCTTTGAGAATTTCTGTGACGATCGGTTTTTTAAATCGACCACTCTCTCCGATTTCCCTTTTTGAAGCAAGAGCTAGTTTTTTTTGTTCTTCTGTATAATAGAAAATAGCTGTTCGATACTGTGAGCCTCGATCATGGAATTGCCCTTCTGGATCTGTCGGATCAATTTGTGGCCAATATAGAGATAATAATTTCTCATACGAAAAAGAAGTAGGGTCATATGTAATTTGGACGACTTCGTAATGACCTGATTCTCCTGATTTAACTTGTTCGTATGAAGGGTTCTCTATCTCTCCCCCACTATAACCTGATAATACATCAATGATTCCAGGTTGTTCATCAAATGGTTGGACCATGCACCAAAAACAACCTCCTGCAAACACGGCTTTTTCATAGCGTTCAGACATCTCTACACCACCGTTTCTTTCATTTTCAGATAGTATAACATAGGCTTCTATTTTATGTTCATCTAGATTGCTCAGATGTCTCCTCAAGTAGCTTAAAAAGCGCTTTTTCTTTTGCTTTCGCTTCGAGCATGATATCCACTTCATGATCTCCTAAAATCATGAGCAATCGCTCATAATCCTCTTTCTTAATATAATCGGCATGCGCTCGATCGTTCTTAGCATTCTTGCCTGAACTAAGGTGCATCTTAGGTCGATATGGGAGGTCCGACCATGTTTTCAACACTTTTTTTACTAGTTTCTCAACTTCATGTATCTCTCGGTCAAAACATAGTTCATGGTGAAGATCAAAACAAATCGGCACTCCACACATGTCATGAATCTCTAACACATCTTCGGTATGAAACGTTTTGTCATCGTTTTCCAATCGTAGTAAGGCCCGAATAGAAGGCGAAAGCGTTTTGTATGTATTGACAAAGGCTTCTTTTGCTGATGCTTTATCACCGTATGCGCCACCTGTATGCAAAATCATATCACTACCACCAATATGCTCCAAAAATTCTGCATGATAGGTTAAATCTTTTATTGCATTTCGGACCACTTGTGCTTTTGGTGAATTTAATATTGTATACTGTCCTGGGTGCATGGACAATCTTAATTGATGCTTCTTTTGTAGCTGTTTTATTACTTCTAATTCTCTTTTTACATCTTCATCATCCTGCCAAACCCAAGTCATTTTAGGATGGGTTGCAAACGGGATCATATCACTACTTATACGAAAAAATAGAATATCATGTTCAATATTCCACCTTAACACCTCTTGTAACATCTGAATGTTCATCAGAGTTAATTCTTTAATCTTAGCCATCCCTTCTTGCTCCATCGTTTGCAAACGGCATGTGCGAAACCTCGTAGGTAGAGTTAAATTTTGACATGGATATCCTATCTTCATCGGGTCACCTCACTAATTATTTTAACCTCTCTTACTTATAATCATCCCTTTTTCAACTAGGTAAACACACAATAGAAATCCTTGCATAGGATAAATCTGACATTGACTTTATAAGGAGGAGTTATTCATGAATAATCAAAATGACTATCAAGTACCTCAAATGACCAGCCCAGTCGATCCATATGTTGTTCAAACCTTACAGTCTATCACCGGAAATAGCGTCGTAATTGAAACAACGCGAGGCAATGTGCAAGGAACCATTACTGATGTGAAACCAGATCACGTCGTCATCGAATCTAACGATAGTTCTTTTTTTGTTAGAATCCAACAAATCGTTTGGATCATGCCAAACTAACTAATTAAGGTCTTCTCTTCATGAGAAGATCTTTCTTGTGTTCATGCATTCCAATTTTGAATATACTGGAAAACAATCGATATCAAGTTTAAAAGGGGGGATAAAAATGAAGCTAAAAATTCTTGTGTTTTGTGATCCTGGCATCGACGATACGATTGCTCTTATCTACGCATTACAGCACCCTAAAATTGAAGTGGTAGGCATTGTCGCCGAGTATGGCAACACAACACGCAAATTTGCCTTTCGTAACATTGAGTATTTGCTAACATTGGTTGATAAAGAGCATATTCCCGTTATCGCAGGAGCTGAGCGTGCATTATCGGGAGAAACGCCTGTTATACAACCAACTATACACGGTGATTACGGACTTGGGCCTTTCACCCCGCCTAATTCAGAAGAAGGCTTAAGGGAAAATTTCTGTGAACTCTTGCCATTATTGCGTGAGGCGAATGACGATTTAACCATTGTCACTTTAGGAAGGTTAACCACACTTGCTACGCTTTTTTTACTGTATCCAAATCTAATGAGTACCATTAAAAATTATCATGTAATGGGTGGCGCCTTTTTTGTTCCTGGAAATGTGACTCCTGTTGCAGAAGCTAATGTATACGGCGATCCAGTTGCAGCAAGTATTGTGATCAAATACGCCAAAAATGTTACGTTGTTCCCTTTAAATATTACAAATCATGTTTTTATTACTCCAGAGTTGGCCGAACAACTTAACGTAGAAGGCAGGGAAGATATCCTCTACCCCATCCTAGACTTTTATTATACATTTTATCAAAGCCAACAACCTGACATACCAGGAAGCCCTATCCACGACCTTATTCCAATACTCGCACTGACAAAGCCTCATTGGTTTACTTATGAGAATAAATTATTACATGTACAAAAGGAACCTGGTATTGCACGTGGACTGACTCTTGCTGATATGCGCCCATATGAAGTTTTACCAAATGGACCAATTCAAAGAGTAGCCATAAAAATGGACGATACGGAGTTTGAAGATCATCTGATCGATACACTGGCGTAGCCGACACATTTAATGTGTCGGCTACTTATTATTACCCTCAACAACCTTAGTCCTCGGAATGTGCTTTTTCCTCATAGACAAACTCTATCTCATCTAATTTCCGGCTGTACTTCACCTTCAAGTCAAGGTTTTTAAAATACCATAAATCCTTTTCTTCAATGAAAAAGGTAATTCCATCTATTTCTAATTTCGACCCTACTTTAACAGGTTGATCTTGACTAATTCCAAGTGAAAATCCACTTTGAATATTTCCACAACCACCATAACGTGCAAAGAATCGAATCCATTCATCGTTTTCTGTTAGGTTGAATTCTTCTTTGAACCAATTTAATGCTGGTTTTGTAATTTGAATGTCCAAACCATTCACTCCTTCTTTCTATAACAAGCGCGACGTTTGCTAGATTAAGTGTATCAAGAACGATTGGACATGTCCATTTTTCCATTCTAATCTTGATTTTCGCCTAAAAAGTTTCTCTAGAGAAACTTTTTTGAGTGAAGGTGAATATGTTGTAGTAAAGGAAAAAGGAGCCGATAAACATGGGTGCAAAGAAAAAAACGATACAATATGCTTATTTGCTTACAAAAATGGGTGCGTTATCTGAAGGACAGAAAGAACGACTGATTCATCAACTGAAAAATAAGCCAACCGATAAAAAATAAAAGAACGTGAAGCCATGTTCACGTTCTTTTATTTGAATCCTTTACCTTTGGTTAGAATACAAGGTACGCCTTTTCCGATAGCTCCAGGCTCGCTCATCTTCTCCACATACGACATACCCCTAGAACACGGGGTCTTACATTTCACACATGTTTCAGAAGTGACTGTTTTAAGCGTATAGGCATATTTTTCATTGACTGTTTTCTTCGGAGTCTGTTTAGACTTTGCTTTGGATGATTTCTTTCCCGCCATCTCATCGCCCCCTGCTTTTCGCTAAGATGATTTATCTTATGCACGCTAGGCGATTGAGTGAGGAAGTTCTTTATTTTACAAATTGATCAATTGTCTCAACAAGTTCAACGATTTCTGGTTTGCTAATTTGTTTATCAGCTCCTACTTTGTCACCCTTATGGAATAGATCATTTGTAATTAAAGAAGAGAAAATAATGATTGGAATCTCTTTTAATTCTGGATCTTGCTTCATTCGCAATGTTAAATGATGACCATCCATTTGAGGCATTTCAATATCGGTAATTAGAACATCAATCTTTTGATTGATTTCACCTTTCTCCTTCACTTCTTGTACATAGTCCCATGTCTCTTGCCCATTTTCAAAAAATTGAAGTCGTTCATATCCAGCTTCAGCTAATGTATCCTGCAAGAGTCTTCTTAAAATTGCTGAATCCTCAGCGATGACAATGTTTTTCTCAGAACGCTCCCGCACCCCTAATTTCTTCACTGCATCGACACTAAGACCTGTACTTGGGTTAATTTCAACAACAATCTTCTCAAAATCTAGTAAGATTGACATTTCCTCTTCTAATTTTACAATTCCAATTGTATGACTTTCTGCATTTAATGAAAGTTCACTAGGCTTTTCAATCTGTTGCCAAGAGATTCGGTGAATTCTTGAAACACTATGTACATGAAAAGCAACCTTCATTTTATTTAATTCTGCGACAATAAACTTATCTTGCTCTGGGTGAGCTGAACCTGGTAGATTTAATACTTTTGCTAAGTTAATGACGGGGATCACTTCTTGTCTAAGACGAATCACACCCTCTACATTTGCATGAGCATTCGGTGTTTCGGTAATAGGGAGAGGATTAATAATTTCGCGGACCTTCAATACATTAATACCAAACGTCCCATTCCCTACCTTAAACATAACCACCTCAAGTTCATTTGTCCCACTATCAAGTAAAATATCAGTATGCTCGTTCATTCCATTTCTCCACCTTCATCAATCAATTTCAATCAATCTCACAAAAATCTCACTCAAACATTTTTATCATTTATAAGACTATCGTTACTGATAGTGTATAGGATAAAAGAACGAACGAGCAAGAGTTATTTATATCAAGAAAGGAAGGGGCTTGTTATGAGCAAAAAATAGGCCCACTGAGGTCAGTAGGCCTATCACTTTTTTTGTTATACGTTTGTTTCAACTTCACTTTCTTCAAGTAATTCTTCAAGAATGCGTTCTTGCTGAACAGCTAAAGCTTCTTGCTCTAATTCAGCTTGAAGTTGATCACGTTGCTCTTCAAAACTTGGAATTTCTTCTTCTGATCCATTTTCTTCAGCAAATGCGACTTGCTCATCATAAGCTGCTTGTAACTCTTCTTCTGTGATCTCAGGTGCATCCGTGTTTGCTGCTATATACTGCTCAATTTTTAATTGTTTGCGAATGTCTTCACGGATATCATCTAGAGTGATGCCTTGTTCAGAAAGATGCTCTTCCAACTCTTCCTTCGTTTCAAAAGGAGCTTGTTCAATCGCGTTGTCTAGCTCTTCATTTACTTCTTCTTCTGACACTTCGATATCAGAAGCTGCTTGAACAATTAACTCTGTATTGATCAGAACTTGCAATGCATGGTCTTTTAATTCGTTTAACATAGCTTGTCCTTCTTCATCATCAAAGCTAATGCCAAACTGAGTGTACATCATCGCTTGTTCTTCAAGATATCTTACGTATTCTTCTTTATGAATGTCTTCACCGTTTACCGTAGCGACGACATCAGGGACATCTTCAGTATCAATTCCAACTCCATCTGGAGCTTCCATTTCAGGGTTTTCTACCGTTTCCTCTGTTGCATCGTCTGGTGATTCTGTTTCTACTTCTGTTGTCTCTTCGTTGTCTCCACATGCGACTAGTGTTATCGCTAAAGCGATCGTCGCCATGCCAAGTCCTAATCTTTTCTTCATAAAATAAGCCCCTTTCTTCTCTAAAGCATGTGATGATTGTAACATAAACAGAGCAAAACTTGTAATGGATCAACGTTTTAGCGATCGAATAATAGTGAAATTCACCTACCTCTGTCCAAACCTTGGCAAACTCTCAAAAGAAAAAGTCGGTAAAATCAAGGTCTTACCATCTTTGATGATGAAATCCTAAAAAATCATGTAATTAAGACATCCGACCCATGACGAACAAAAAAAAGCATGAAGAGATGGGCTGCCACCTCTTCATGCTTTTATTTAACAGCAGTCTTGACCGCCGCCAACCATTACAAGACCTTCGCCTTGTTCTGATTTTTGCATATCTAACGTTAAATCTGACACTTGATCATAGATACCTTCTTCAAACGCAACATCAACCCCATTGATTGTCTCGCGTTTATCTGATTCTGCCGGCTCATCCAGAGCTAGCCCAAGCTTAGGACCACCTCAACCCATGCCCGCAAATACAACACGGATCGTTTGAATCCCATGCTCAGTCATTGTCTCTTCAAGAAACGTTTTTGCACTATCAGTAATTTTCATCGTATTCACCTCACTTCGTTGTAAGTATAAAGCATCTTCTATCTTATTTCACGTGAAAGTTCTTACATGTGTGCACCTTTTGGCAGCATTCTACTGAAATTTTCACCAGCAAAACCTCTTACGACTTCTTCAGGATAATAACGTAATAAAGCATTCATCAAATTGTCATAATGACCCGCATGTTCTAATTGATTAATATTAACGTTAATTCCATCAAAATCAGATCCAAATCCGATATTCTTTGTCGCTCCTAAGCTACACATATATTCAATATGTGTAAGTAAATCAGCAATTGTTGCCTCTTCTTTGCCTGTAACAAATAATGGGTGGAACACAACCCCTATGTAGCCATTCTTCTTCACTAGAGCTTTAATCTGCTCGTCTTGCAAATTTCGCCTGTGGTCACATAGCGAAAATGCATTAGAGTGACTTGCGATTGGATAATTAGCTAACTCCATCACATCCCAAAACCCTTTTACACTAAGGTGAGAGACATCAGTTAATACGTGCTTTTCATTGTTCATGCGAACGACTTCTTTTCCGAGTGTTGTTAACCCTGCTCCTCGTTCTTCACCGATACCATCTGCACACAGATTAGCTTGATTCCACGTCAGGCCAACTGAAAGCACACCTAACTGGTACATCAAACGAAGCTTCACCAGATCATCACCTATCGAATCTAAGCCTTCAAGCGTCAAAATCGCTCCAATCTCATCATGTTGTAAGTGATCTAGATCGGACCATTTTTGAATCCATCTCATCGATGGGGTTTTTAACACCTTTTCATGAAAAAGATCGATTTGTTCTAGAGCTGCTTGAAACTTGTCATCGGATTTAATGAATGGTTCAACAAATATAGCAAAGCATTGAGCCATAACTTCGCCATTTGCTAGTCGAGTGGCATTGGCGTCAATAGACTCGTCGTCCAAAAAGTTTCGAGTAGGATCCTCCCACAATTTCAAAAGTGCATCACAATGCGTATCAATGATTCTCACATCGCATTCCCCCTAGTCTTTTTACTCACCATTTATCAAAAATGACATACATATAAATCAAAGCATACTTGTAGTGAATGGAGGGATTTTCAGTGTCTGAAAAAGATTCATGGTCCGGAAAGCTCCCTCAAGGCTATCAGGACATTTTAAGATCTATTGATGACTTTTTTCAACAAACGCACGAGCGGCTTGTGGATCATCCTATGTTCGCCCCACCGATTCCAATAACCGTTCGCAATCAAAACAACCAATTGAACATCTATGCTGAACTACCTGGTATTGATAAACGGCAAATTTCTCTAAAAGTATTCAATCAAGCGATTATCATTACCGTTCGTCAAGAGGAAATAGTGGAGATGAGACATGACCAATCACCCATAGAGCATAAGAAACAAACTCTGCAAACAAGAGAACGGCTCGTTCCTGTAGGGTTTCACTTTGAGGAATCAGATGTGCGAGCAACGTATAAGAACGGATTATTAACCATCTCTATCCCGATCAAGCACCAGCCCATTATCATCGAATAGGAGGGAATTTTATGAATTACCCATATCATCATTGGTCTTTTAACCAATATCAGCAACCATACTATCAACCCTATCAACAAAGGCCGCAACTTCAACAAAACTGGCAGATGGGGTATTCCGCACCAGGAGCACCTACTTCGACGCAGTCGTTCTTTTCACCTGGACAAAATCAAATAAATTATGCAAACGGCTATCAGTCTCAGCCTCAACAATCCCAGCAAAATCAACCATGGAACACGAAAAAACCTTCGATGATTAAGTCTGCTTTCACAGGAGAAAATGGCAGCTTTGACGTAGGTAGGACCTTTCAAACGGTCGACCAAGTCGTCAAAACGGTTCAACAGGTATCTCCTATTGTGAAGCAAGTATCTCCATTGGTGAAGCAAGTCAGCGCGCTATTTATTAAAAGATAATCATTCTCACTTTCTCATATTCAACCCATAAGCTAAGGTTTGGTTCTTGTTGATTAATTTATAGCCTTGACTTGGATTACGATCAATCTTTAAGTAGTCGCCAATCTCTTCTAATGCTTTTTGATCGTAGATAAATGACAACCCATCAATATGCATTTCGTGATCATCTATGCCTCGTTCATCCAGAGCGAGGTAAAACTCAATCATCGTACTTCACTCATATGTATCTCGAGCAACAACTCGGATGGATTTTTTTGATAGGTCTAACTCTTTTAAGTGATCTAGTGCTTGATTAGTAACAACGATATTCATATCTTTCACCTCCAAAAGCTTGTGACAATAGTGTATAGCAATCTTAAGGTCTTGTCGAACGACAAAAAACAACTCCAGCTAAAGAGTTGTTTTTTTGCTTGTAATTTTATTCTGTTCTCACTTTTGTTGCATCAACCTTAAAATAGAAAAGAATTAACCCGAGAGCACCTACAAATGCACTCCCTGATAAAACAAAGTACAGACTAGTTAATCCATATCCGTCGATCATCCAGCCTCCAAAGAGAGATCCGATAATACCTGAGAATCCAAAGACCGTTGTAATAAATAGTACATGCCCTGTTGCTTGCAAGTGCTCAGGAATTAATTTATTTACATATTGAAAAGCAGCAATGTAAAACAACCCGAAAGTAATACCGTGAGTAAGTTGTAATGGCAGTACCATCCAAGGTTCTGTCAATAACCCCATCACAAACCAACGAGCACCATAAATAAAGGCAGCGATAATAACGAAAGTGAGCGGTTTCCATTTTCTAAACCATAACGGGCTTGTAGCGAGCACGATCGCTTCAGCTGAAACCCCAATAAACCAGGCCCAACCTATCAAAGCCTCAACCCCACCTAAATTAACAATGTACAAACCTAGATAACTATCATTTGCACGATGTGTCACGGAAATAAAGACAACACATACTAAAAACAAGACTAGTTTTTTATCTAAGCCGATTTTCAATGCGCTAATGATGGTAACAGGTTTGTTTGTTCCTGGAACATCTGAAATCAAAAATGACATCGATAGAGCTAAAAGAGCCATGACAACCATCGGAAACATAACATATTGCACACCTATGATCGTGAGCACATACCCCGTTACTAACGAGGTAACAGCAAAACCGAGTGATCCCCACATGCGGATTCGTCCAAAACTAACTCCTTTTAACGTAGCCGTTTTTTGAGATAAGCTATCTCCCAATGCTGTTAGAGGGGATAAAAATAAGAAAAGCACAAACATCATGATCAAATACCCATAAAAATTTCCCATTAATATAAAACCAACGGTAGCAATGACGACCCCAATCGCACTAAGATTAATCATTCGCTTAATAGTTTTATATTTATCACTCATAAACCCCCAAAAAGGTTGAGCAATGATGGTCGCAAATGGACCGATTGCCATTAATAAACCCACTTGATTTCCGCTGAGTCCTTCTGATTGAAAATACAGCGGGATATAGCTCATAACAATCGTCATTGTTGAGTAGGCAAAAAACAAATAAGCCATTAAACGATACACGGATTTAAATTCCATTCAACCTCTCCTAACTTGCAACGCTCTACATAACTACTAGAATACTCTTATTGATTTTGTTTTACTAGTCCAATAGAAAATATCACTAAATTCAGTTAAAAACATGGAAACTCTTCAATAAACAAAAAGAAATGATGGAGAGATTCTCACCATCATAACAAGTCATTTTGTTCAAATAAGTACGTATATGGAATATCAACGAAAGCAAACGAATCATTCGAAATAGGGTACGAATAGGTTCTAATATGCTCTTGTCGTTCAATATCCGCATAGAGATCAGAGAGGATGCCACGTTTTTCAACATTCATTCGGACAATGTTTTCAAGAAAATACGGTCGCCAACTCCAATTTTTATAACGTCCCTCATGCTCTAGATTCCAGTTCCCTTGGTCATCTTTAACAATATTTGAGGAAAGCTGAAAGCCCTCTTCATCGCAAATATAGACGCGAAAGGCGTATTGTTTTAGGTCATATGCGATTTTCGTGATCATCTCATCATATGTATCCTCTGTAGAAACCTTCTTTAACGTTGTTTTTATTTTCTGGCTTAAATTATTTGTTAAAATCAGTTGTGCTTCCATCTTTTTTCGTTCAAACGTTATAAAGTGTTGAAATTCTTTTTGCATCCGATCGCGGCATAAATCTTCTTTAACAAAATCTACCTTTGGTATTTGAAGGTAGGATCCTTGATAGAAACGACCGCCATTGCGCCATGCATAATTCAACTGACTAAATGTGGAAATACCATCAAATAATAATGTTGCCCCGATCTTTCGAGAAAGCATACTTAATGAGTGATGAACTTCACGGTAAAGATGTGGAAGCGAATGGTCTTCTAAAAACCCAGCATCGATTTTTACGATGTTCGGACTTAGCACGGCAACGCAGTCAAGATTCCCACTAGATTGACCAACATTATCAATGGCTATTTTTATACCTATGCTTTGTAGATAATTTAGAAGATGTTTGCATTCATCAACTTTCTCTAACATATCATCCTCAATAAATTCAATGACGATGTTCTCAGGTTTTAAACCTTTTGAAAAGTATGGCTCTAGTGTATTAAGCAAACTTTGTCCGTTATCTTTTAATAAAAGATCAATATCTTGATTAAAAAACAAAATTGATTGTTGACCTGAAGCTAAATATTCCTCAATCGCTTGTTTTTGCAAATGCTCCTCAAGTTCCAAGCGAAATTCATATGGTATCGATTTATCTTGAGAAAACCAGTCAAGACTTTCTGGCCCATTCTCAGTTTTAAATCGTGATAACACTTCATAGCCGACAACCAATTGTTTGTCAGCACTGATGATTGCTTGAAAATAAGGAATTACATTCTTTTTATTGATCATGACATCTAAAGGGTCCATACCCACACCTCCGTAACACCCATTCACACATTTATTATACCATAATTTGCATGATTCAGCTGACGGACCTTTGTTGTTGGGTCTCGAATTGATTTATAATTCTTTTAAAAATGCATTAATCTTTTTTGCAACATCATCTGGACGTTCCTCAGATAAGAGATGCCCTGATTTTTTAAAACAGTAGAAAGAGGAATGAGCTAAATCACTTGCCAACCTACGACCAATACGTTCCGGAATAATTCGGTCTTCATCTCCCCATAAAATCAAACAAGGCTGAGTAATTTTTTGTAATTCTTCTTTTTTCAGGTCCCCTTCTCTTTGTCTCATTAAGCCGATAAGCCCCTCACAAAAATGAGGATCGGCAAGCGGAATGCTATATTCATGAACGGCATCTTCTGTGATCGACTTTTTATTGTGAACGACTTGAGTAAACATTTGCTGAACATTCCTTCGACCGATCCACCACTTCATCATATGCTTGGCAAATGGCATATACGAGGCATATACATATCTTCGTCTGACTCGATTTAAATATCCTGAACTCGACAACAAAACAATCCTTTTGATTAACGCGGGTTCCTTTTTTGCTGTGTATAGCGCGACCTGCCCCCCCATTGAATGACCGATGATTGTAACATTTTCACATTCAAACAACTTCAAAAAATCAATGATTAAGTCAGCATAACTCGAAAAAGAATAACAGAATGTTCGTTGTTTTCCACTTCGCCCGAATCCAGGTAAATCAACACAAATCACTTCGAAATACTTTCTAAAATAAGGAATCAAATAGCGAAAACTATAACTCGATGAAACAAATCCATGAATAAATACCAACGTGCCTTTTTTCTTTTTTATTGGAAGGTATCGTTCGTAGTAAACATCTGTTCCTCTTATATAAACAATCGATTTTAAGACATTTGTCGTTTTCATCCCAATTCCCTCATTTTTTCTCAATCTTTTGTGACCTGGCTATTGTTTCAGCTTCTTTTTAAACGTAAAATGTAGGTATATCAACCCGGGCTCATGGTTCAGTCACAAAGGAGGATACCTGTTGTTTGTTTATAAGGGGTTTGTAAAAAGCATTGCACTATATTATTTGTTTGGCTCGATGATAGCCGTTCTAGGGGTAGGGGTTGTATTAATTCCAACGACTTTAGCATTAAACTCGCAAGACATATTACCATTAGTACTCATTATCACTCTTTCTTTTTTTATCATGATCCTTGTAGAGTTCAGTGTCTTTAAAAAACAGATTCAACCAATTAAAGAAGCATTCGAAAATCCAGAACCATCCCTTCAACAATTAAGGAGGGCGTACCATCAGATCCATCGTTTTCCGATGTTAACAGGTTATCGTATTCTTGGTCCTCACCTTTTCGGACTAAGTATACCTGCCGTTTTGTTTACGACTCTCGCGATTCGTTATGAAATTCTTAACATTCCCTACGAGTACATACTTTATGGAATAGTTTGCGCTGTCTTAATTGCAGGTATGCATGCGATGATTGAGTATTATCATACATCAAATGCGATTACACCTTTAGTTGATTTCATCCAAAAGCAATCGATTCAACAGTACGCAGAAGAGCTTACACTTGAAGGGAAAACACTTGTCTCTTTAAAAACTAAATTTCAACTAAGCGCTTTATTGATCGGAGCCTTTCCGTTATTACTCTTTAGTTTGGCTACCCAAGTGCGATTAGCACAAGGCGAGACTTTCCTCATTGAAATATATTGGATATGGTCGGGTTTTGTTTTACTTGTAGGCTGTGGGTTATCTTTATACGGGGCGAAATTACTATTTATGATCATTCAAGGACCATTGAATCAATTAAATTCCAATATGAAGCGTGTACAACAAGGAACCTTTCATGTTCGCGCGTCTGATTATTTCTCTGATGAATTCTCTCAAACGATTCACGGTTTTAATCATATGGTTAAAGGGTTAGAAACCCGTGAACAAACGAATAATCAATTATATGAGAGTTTCTTTGAGACGTTAGCTACAACGTTAGATGCCAGAGACTCTTACACAGCAGGCCATTCCGTTCGAGTCGCTGAATACACTGTTAAAATTGGTAAGAAAGCCGGGCTTAATCCTGAACAGCTCCTCGTCTTACGTAAAACAGGTCTGCTGCATGATATAGGAAAAATAGGGGTTCCTGATCATGTCTTATTAAAAAACGGACGATTAACAGAGGAAGAGTTTAACTTTATTAGGCTGCACCCGGTTCTAGGCGAAGACATCTTACGGACGATTCAACCGGCTGAATTAATGGAAAAGCTCATACCTGGTGTTCGCTCTCACCACGAACGGATCGATGGAAAAGGATACCCTGATCAATTAAAAGGGCCAAATATTCCGATGACTGGAAAAATATTAGCTGTTGCTGACGCTTTTGATGCGATGACCTCCGACCGACCTTACCGAAAAGGGATGAGTCCAGCAAAAGCGTTATCGATCTTACAAGATGGTAAAGGGACTCAGTGGGATAGTAATTTTGTGGATTATTTCTGTGAATGGTATATGGAGGAGTACGACGTAAAAGAAGCAGAAGTTCAGGCCACTCACTAACACTTTTTGAAAACGAGAAAGAGGCTGAAACATATAGAAATGTTTAACTAAAATCCGAAAAATCCACAAGCTTAGCGGATGAAATATACATAGACCTCCTCGCGGGTGCAGAGTATATTTCAGCAACGGCTTCATTGCACCGCCTATTATTTGGTCGGATTATCGTTAGTTAAATTTCTTCTGTCTCAGCCTATTTCGTTATATTCATGCATCTTTATTTCTTCAAATAAACCCACTTCGTTTGACGAGGGTCCGTATCTTTACTCTGTACTCCTTTAATTAAACCCGTATCTTCAACTTCTTCTAACAGCTTATGTACGTGAGCAAGATCTAACCTATCCGAAAAAACCTTCGCCGATAATTCTTCTGTTGTAGGTGGAATTTTCGATGTATTTTCTCGTATGTAGAGCAAAAGTTTTACCCGTTTCTTTTGACGTGCATCTTCTTTATGTTTCCCTGTGAAAAGCCTTTTTAACGGGCCACTCACAACAATTCCTAAAATAATCCCAAATCCGACTAGTAATAAATCATAAAAAATGACACTCATAGATACTCACCTCGAAAAAAGACTCCTGTAGTGATTATACTCAGGAGTCTTCACTTCTATTTTCTGAAACACTATTGCCTCTGCATCATCTAGCGAGCGGGTAGGCTTGACCAAGTTTCTTCTAACCACTGATCAAAGTCTGTTCCTTTATCGCCTTCATACGTATCATACACATCAATACGCATCTTTTTGAGTTTTACTTTAAACTCTTGATACGAATGATCTTTTGGTAAACTTTTCTTAACTCTAATGAAAATCTTTTTTGCCCCTTTAACGGGTTCGCCAATCTGACGTTCAGGCATCGTCACATCTTCACCTATAGATTTAAGTTGACGGTAGGCTGCTTCTTGTATTTTATAGACAGAGTCCCCTGTCATACTATGCTTTAATAATTCAATGGTTTCTCTGCTTTTATACTTACCTAGTTCTTCGACCGCATCAAAGCGCTCTCTCCAGTTAGCCGTTCTATTAACAGATTTTTTTAACTCATTAAAGTTAGTTGGTAGGTCTGTTCTTGTCTTTTCATTGCTCAAACGATTCAATCCCCTTCATGGTTGTAACTTTTAAAAAAACTACTAAAAACTATTGTACCATTATTCATGTGTTCACATACACATATATTTTATGTATTGTCCTATAAAATCCTTATTCACAAACCAATACTTGTCGAATAAATCTTGATTTTTTGGCTTCGCAGCGATCAATAATAGAAAATCCAGCCTCTTCAATCAATGAATCAATGGTTTCAATTGTAACAACGACCATTCTTGGGGCAAGCTTTCGTGCACGTTGAAGCATTTCAAGTTGTGTTTTTGGTGTTAGTACGGAACATAAATTATAAGGCATGTCGATGATGACCACATCATACTCACCTGTTACCTCGCGCATATCATTCAGAGTGATCTCTGTTTCGTATCCAAAGTAGGCCACATTCTCTCTAGCACTTGTCGTGACTAGTGGATTAACGTCATTCCCTACGATATCAATCCCCATCGACAATGCTTCAACTAGAACTGTTCCTCCTCCGCAACAAGGGTCGATTATTTTTACGTCGCTAGGATTTGGAGCCGCAATATTGACAACAGCTCTAGCTAGTCTCGTACTAAGTGCAGTCGAATAATTATTCGGCTTTTTTTGGTGACGTAACCAGATCGACTCTGCCTTTAAGTAAGAACCAAAAATCCAGCCTTCACGACCTTTCATGATCGCCATTATATTATCTGGTTTCTTAAGATCAACTTGCCCTTGCAAAAGTTGTCCCACTTCTCGTTCAATCAAACGCCGATCATCAAAATGAATCTTCTCATCCATTGCTAAATCTGGATTTATAACGTACATCACTTTAAAAGTTGACTGAGAAATAACGAATCCATCTAATTGACTTTTTAGATCATCCAACGACTCACCTGAAAACAACACGTCCATTCTTTCATTCATAAATGGACTTCTGCTTGGCTCAATTCGTCTTGTACTATCTACAGTGAAGGAATTAGTGGCGTACCCAAAAAGAGAGCGCATTTCTAAATGGCATAATGAGGCGTCATCTTCATGATACGCATATGTATATACATAATATAACGGTTCTTGTTTCTCTATCTCCAAACGATTCCCTACCTTTACTAAACAATCTCTTTCTGTTCTTAATATAAAGCAAAAGTCGTTACTTTACCGAGTAAAAAGATCTCGAAGCCTTCTTCAAGAAGGAATTTCACATGATCACCTTTTATTATTCACCGGATAAGTCATAAGGCGTTTCTTGGTACACATAATAGTTGAGCCAGTTAGAAAACAATAAATTGGAATGAGCTCGCCATCTTAGACGAGGAGCATTTTCTATATTGTCCTTTGGAAAATAATTCGAAGGTAACTCGATATCAAATCCTCTTTCCACATCTCTTCTATACTCTTCTTCTAACGTACATGTATCATATTCAGAGTGCCCTGTTGCAAAGATTTGTTTGCCATTTTTAGAAGCGATTAAATAAACACCGGCCTCTTCAGACACACTGAGTATATCAAGTTCTGTAACATTTTTCACATCTTCTAATTTTATGTCTGTGTGTCTAGAGTGTGGAGCCAAAAATTCATCATCAAAACCACGCAGGAGTTTCACGTTTGATTCTAGAATGGTATGTGTAAATACACCGAACAATTTTTGTTCAAGCGTATATTTATTCACTCCAAAATGGTGATACAGACCTGCTTGAGCCCCCCAGCAAATATGTAGAGTAGAGGTAACATGAGTTGTTGACCAATCCATGATTTGGGTAAGTTCAGGCCAATAATCAACCTCTTCAAATTCTAGTTGTTCAATGGGTGCACCAGTAATGATCATTCCATCGAATTTCTTTGATTTAATTTCTTCAAAAGTCTTATAAAACGACCGGAGATGCTCTTGTGCTGTATTTTTCGAAATATGAGTAGTAGGATATAAAAAAGAAACATCTACTTGTAGTGGCGTGTTTCCGAGCAACCGAAGCAACTGTGTTTCTGTCGTTTCTTTAACGGGCATTAAATTTAGGATAATGATTTTTAATGGACGAATGTCTTGAGAATATGCTCGACTTTCATCCATGACGAATATGTTCTCATTATTTAATATTTCCTTTGCAGGTAAATGATCAGGAATTTTAATTGGCATGAACTCGGCACTCCCTCTTATCAATTCTTTATTCGTTCGCAACTGACCCTTATTGTTGCATTAGTTTAAATTATCACAAAATTAACGCTTTAGCAATGTTAAGAAAGGATGGTCTCATGTGAAATATCGACTTGAATGGTATTATCAGCTTCCGAAGGGAAAAAAGAGTTTTTTCATGAAATCTGAGATGATAAATCTAGGTGAGGCTCTACTGTTAACATCGGACTTAGAGAAAACAGGTCGCTTAAAATCGATCGAATACTATGATGAAAAGGATCGATTTTGGTCTAAAAAAGAGTTAGAAAAATTATCAAAAGTCGAAGAAACCGAACCTAAGGATATCATCATCTATGTTGATGGAGGCTTCGATGCACAAAAGAAAATCGCAGGTATCGGGATCATTATTCACTTCAAACAACATAATAAAGCTTGGCGTATTCGTCACAATGAACAAATGAATTATTTAAGTGATAACAATGAAGCCGAACTTGCTGCGATGTTTCAATCAATGGCCTTACTAGAAGAGATAGGTGCCACCCATCAATCGATTATCATACGATCAGATTCTAAAGTCGCTACCCACCAAGCATCAGGGAAATGGCCTTGTTATGAAGATCATTATAATGCGTGGTTAGATCGATTAGATAAGAAAAAAGCAGCGTTGAATATTGAGATCGTATTCGAGGAGATTGATCGCAAAGAAAACAAAGAAGCCGATCATTTGGCGACACAAGCGCTAAGTGGTGTGAAGGTATCCGCTAAAAAACAATTATAAGGATGTGCACAAAGTAAAGAAAGCGTCTCATAATGAGCCGCTTTCTTTCAATCGTTTTATCATAACTTTTGCATAGCTATTATCTAATCTGGTGATGCCTAATGGTTCTGGTACACGGCCATATTCCTCATCGTGAAAATCAGACCCGCCCGTTTTGAGGAGCTCTTGGCCTGTTTTCGCTTCAATAGTATGACATAATTCTAAATACTTTTGCTGGGCTACTTGGTCGTGATCACGATGGAATACTTCGACCCCATCAAGACCCCACTTGATGACCCAATGTTCTATCTCATCATCTAACTGGTAATAAGTAGGGTGAGCGACGACAGCTAGCCCCCCGTATTGATGAATGAGTTTAATCGCTTCCTCGACAGTCATCTCTTTTTCTTTTTCAACAAAGCCTGGTTTTCCTTCGCCTAAATAACCATCAAAAGCTTCTGCGACCGTTTCTACATAGCCACGGTCGATCATTGCTTTGGCTACATGAGGCCTACCTATGCTACCACCGTCTACGTAAAAAAGAACATCCGTTCTCGTTAAATTAATGTTTACTGAAGCTAGCTTGTTTAACATATGGTCTAAGCGACGGCTTCGGTATTGCTTTTGTTTTTCTAAAAATGAAAGCAACGATTCATCATGGTAATCTAAACCGTAACCTAGTATATGGACACTTCGTCCGTGGCTTTTCGTTGACAGTTCAATGCCCGGAATGACAGTTAGACCAAGCTCAACCCCAACATCCATCGCTTCTCTAAGGCCACTAAAGGTGTCATGGTCAGTAAGAGAAACAATCTCAAGGCCTGCCTCCTTACATTTAATCATTAGTTCTTTCGGCTTATAATTACCATCTGATGCAGTGGAATGCATATGAAGATCACTGTTTTTAAAGTTTGACATTAACGTGCACGTCCTTTATTGATCAACTGTTATTGGCCACATAACCTGACCTGTACGTAAGTGATCGGTATACACTAATTCATACTCACTTTCAATCGGAACTTCAAAGGCCACCTCGCCTCTATTTTTCCGGTCTGGGTGAAGTTGTCCACCTAAAATTCCTTTTGTTTCAACTCTTGATGAATGTGAATACGCATACCCTTCCGAATCTGTCATCGTCATTTTAAATAACGTGAACTCTTGTACGGACTTACTCTCATTTTCAATAGTCAAATCAACAATGACAAATTGCATGCCTTCATTGATTGACTCTTCCGTGCGGATATGGTTGACCGTCATTAATAATTGATTGATTTCTTGCGTTGATTCTGATCTTTTCACACTGCCTGTTGACTCTTGTCCATCTAATGTAGATACTTGCTGACTGCTTAGTGAATATCCACCGATTAAAACTAGTAAAATGAGTAGTGCAGCTAATAATACAATTTTCCCCTTCATCACGCGTTCCTCTCCCTAACAACCTTTGTTTCATAACAAAATAGAATCGTCTGTTATACGATATGATTGAAAGAAAAGGTTCATGACTTCCATCTTTATTTCCACCAATTATCGTAAACAGTAACAGGTAGCTGACGCTTATGTTCCGTTGCACGATAGCGAGATTCAATTTTTTCTGCAATGGAAGCTTCCACCTGTTTCCCCTCTAAGTAATCATCTAAATTATCATACGTCATGCCAAGTGCCTCTTCGTCAGGTAGACCAGGCTTATCATCCTCAAGGTCAGCTGTAGGTACTTTGTTGTACAGACGTTCTGGTGCTTCTAATATTTTTAGTAATTCTTTTCCTTGACGCTTGTTTAACCCAAATAGTGGCGCAACATCACACGCACCATCTCCATGTTTTGTAAAGAATCCCGTAATCGCTTCCGCTGCATGATCAGTACCGATTACCAAGCAACCATAATGAGCTGCGATGTCATATTGAATTTTCATTCGTTCGCGAGCTTTCGTGTTTCCTTTATTGAAATCGCTCATCTCTTCACCAGTTGCCTCACGAAAAGCTGCATCACTGGCATCAACGGCCCCTTGGATGTTCACTGTTTTTGTGACAGTCGGTTGAATGAATTCAAGGGCTTTCGCTGCATCATCTTCATCATGCTGCACACCGTAAGGAAGTCTAATGCCAATGAATTGGTAGGTTTCGCCTGTTTCATGAGTTAACTCGTCCATCGCCAATTGGGCGATTTTCCCTGCAAGTGTTGAGTCTTGTCCTCCAGAAATTCCAAGAACATACCCCTTAGCTTTAGCAGTTTGTACATACTCCTTTAAAAATTGAACACGTCGATTAATCTCTTCTTTAGCATCAATCGATGATTCACTATGTAGGTCTTCTCTAATTCGACTTTTCATGTCTGTCATATAATACCCCTCCTCAATTTGTCTATATTATAAGTATTCCTAGTATACCAAGATTTCAAACCAAATGTTATCATCACGCACGAAAACGAGAGAGTTGCTTTTGCAAACCCTCTTGGCTCAAAATATCGAGTTGAATCTCTCCCATTAAATCAAAATGAGGGTAGGTTTCATGCCAATGAAGCCATTCGCGCTTCAAGCCATAACTCCTACCCCATGTTACTAGTTTTTCAATATCAGAACAAGCGACTTTGGTAACAGAAGTAACGTTTGGAAATCGCTCATCTACCCAGTAATGTGTTAAAAAAGCGATCTCTCCTCGGTCAGCTTGCTCTTTCCATGCCTTTAGTTCTGCTTTTGATATCCCAAATGCCAAATTTCTCACACCTCTTTAGCCAATCATTTCCTTCATCATAACACGTGGAACCACTTTTTTCTTCTTTGCTGCTTTTTCTCTTTATCCTTCTGAAGTAAACGAATTTTATGCATCACATCTTCTTTTTTTGTTACTACACCAACAGAGTCTTGCTTCGTTTTTTGTAGATCTACTTTTGTACCCGACACCTCACAATCGACCATACGATCAAGAGACTTGACGGCCAATTCTCTCACTTCAGGGTTATCTGATTGCATTTGCTTAACGACATAAGAAAATTTTTTCCAATTCAATTCGTTATGATAGCTTGCTCCCATATTTTATCCCCACCTTCATATCATGTTTAACTATCTTATGAATTCTAGGCAAGGGAATCGTTCCCTTTGAGAGATTTTGTACGTTTTCGTCTAGTTTTCTGAATCAAATCTCTACTTTTGTCATAAATAGGGCGAGTCTGTTATATTAAGCGGAAACATAGCGCACCATAAAAAAGAGCGAGGGTTAGTCCCTCGCTCTACCTTAAAAAGATTATTTGTAGTTGTTTTCTCGCGCATGTGATTCATCAACGATTTCGGATTCAAACGCTTCAATGCTTTCTTGACGATGAGCATTTTTTTCTTTAATCTGTTGCTTTTGGGCATCAGACATTTCTGATTGAGCGATTGACTCCTCAGCTGCTTCGATGTTGTGCTGAGTATTTTCTTTCATTTGCTTCAACTTTTCCACGTTATCTGCGCGATTATCTGGTTTTGACTGCATATGAATCCCTCCATGTGAACTTGATAATGTTACCTCCTTTAGTATGGAGAAACAGCTTTAATTCATACAGGGAGATTATGATTTTTTAATTTTTTCATACACCTCGTGCCATTCTGGCAGTTGCTTTCTTATTGAAATCGGTCTGAAGGTTTCCTTTTTGACGCAACAATGCGAACTTGTACCTGTGACACATAATTGCTCCTTACTATTCCATACTTCATATCCATATATGACGCGAATGCCATCATATTGCTCTACCCACGTGTTTACTGTTACTTCTTCTCCGTACGTTGCTGGACGTTTATAAGATACTTGTATGTCTGTCACAGGAGATAAATATCCATCTTTCTCCATCTCGCTATAATTAAAACCAATTTCCTTTATAAGATGGGTTCTCCCAAGTTCAAACCAAACGACGTAATTAGAATGATGAACAATCCCCATTTGATCTGTTTCAGCATAACGCACTTCAACTTTCTTCTTCGAAATAAACAAATTTACCCCTCCAGATTTTTTTCTATAGTCAGCAGGTCTTCTTTGGTTATTGTTTGTAACATATTGACGTCTAATTGAGCCGGATCTATTTCACTTAATCGGCTCGCCTGCGCTTGAATCATTAATTCCAATAACCCAACAACAAAGCGACCATTCCCCTCATGGCCATTTGTAGGAATCAATGCATTCAATCGTTCTCTTGCTTTTGAATCAAGACGATACCCCATCTTATCGGCCCTACTTAATAAAATGTCAATCAGTTCCGACTGAGTATAGTCTGAAAAAGGCACTTCATGCTTGAAGCGTGAGTAAAGACCAGGGTTTACTTGGATGAGCTGTTTCATTTCCTCTTTGTAACCCGCCATAATGACAACGAGGTTCTCATTATGCTTTGTGATCTCTTGGACAATCGTCGCTAATGCTTCTGCACCAAAATCACTTTCATTGCTAGACATAAGGGAATATGCCTCATCGATAAATAGGACTCCTCCTAATGCATCGACCACTTTTTCTTTTGTTTTAATTGCAGTTTGACCGACATATCCAGCAACTAGATCGGCACGACTTACTTCGACTAAATGCCCACGTTTTAACAATCCAAGCTTGTGGAGAGCCTTAGCATACATTCGAGCCACAGTTGTTTTCCCCGTTCCAGGATTACCTGTGAAGATCGCGTGTAGATGAAGAGGACTCGTCTCAAGTTGATGTTCACGGCGCAATTTTTGGACGTGAACAAATGAGGTAAGTCGTTCAATCTCTTGTTTGGCCGCATCAAGTCCCACTAATTCAAATAACTCTTGAATAGGATTGTTGATCTCGGCTCGCTCTTTGCTCTCTTCAGTCCTAAAATCGTCTGCTTCTAAAATGAGAAAGTCATTTGATGTCGCATGTTCTAGTATGGTTGACGAACCTTTGTGGAAAATCGCATCCAACATAATGTTTTTTACAGTGCGTCCATTACCAAATGATTCATCGACTTGTTCTGTCTCAATCCGTTCTTCTAGGGCAGCAAATGCCTCATCACTTATAACATAATCATTTTCGCTTGCAACAACCTTTGCCATCTCAATTAACTCTTCTGTTGAATAGTTTAGAATATGAACTTGGTTTTGATCTGGGAATCGACTTCGAAGTCCAGGATTCCCACGTAAAAAGCTTCGCATCTCTTCTGGATACCCCGCTAAGATGACAGCAAATTTCCCTTGATGCTTCCCTGTCATAGCAGAGACGAGTGTATCTATAGCGGCCTGTCCATAGTCTTGACCTGTTTGCCCTTCTCGCTTTAAGCTATACGCCTCATCGATGAATAAAACGCCACCAAGTGCACGTTCAATCGCTTGAGTCGTTTGTTCTTCCGTTTGACCAACGTATCCCCCGACAAGTTGCGAACGATCGACCTCATACACTTCTGGTCGTTCAAGTAAACCTAACTCATAATATATCGTTGCCATAAGCCTTGCTAGTCGTGTTTTTCCTGTTCCAGGATTCCCTGTTAAAATCATATGTAAGCTTAACTCATCTTTAAATCGAAAGCCCTGTTCTTTTCTTGCTTTTTGATAATGAAGGAATTGATATAGCTTAGAAATTCTTCTTTTTACATCCTCTAAACCAATCATCGAATCCAATTCATCCAAAGCTGACAATGTCTCTCTTTTTGGTGAGAATGCCGTAAGCAATTCCTCCCACTCTTGTTTTGCATCCTCTATTTCTTGCACTGCTTTTTGAATCTGACTAAACTGCGCTTGAGAATAATACACACCGGTTAATGAATTTGCATATTCCTTTGTTGTTCGTTCGATCGTCTTAAATGGTTCATGAAACGTTTCATACGATTTATTTAATGTATAGATAAAATCCTCAAGTTCCGTATCGTTAATAAAGTCCAATGAAAGCTTTGCTTCCTCAAAATAGGATGACATGACCTCATCTAGTTGAAAGAATTGTTCAGCAATTTGATGGTATATCTCTGCCGTTTTCTTTTTTGCACTTCCATGATCAGTTTCACGAATCGATGGAAACTTCATTGGAATAGGAAGATCTCTTGCATAGTGAATAATTTCCTTGAGACGTAAGCAATGAGCCGTTTCATTTGTTTTATCAAAAGTAAGAGCCTTAGATGTCCAATCTGATGATAAATGATCTGTTCCCTTTATTTTTGAGGATCTTGATTCAGCTAATCGTGCATACAATTCAGACGTTAATTGATTTCCTTCCTTGGTCTCTTCACCTGATTCTAATTGTTTTAAAAGTTGCAAAGCCGTCGCTTCTTGAAACGACCGATTTTCTAATTTTGTTTGTTCTAACCATTCTTCAATTTGCTCTATTGTCCATCGTTCTCTTAACATAACCCTCACCTCAATCTCATGCCCAATATTTTACCATGATCAGCATCAACTTGCATGTCTCGGTTGTTTCTGTCTTACTTTGCGCACATATGTCCCAACATAGACACCCGTTAAGACAAGAAATGCTCCAATACCATATGCCGCAGTAAATTCTTCTCCTAAGAAGAGCGTAGCCATAATCACAGCTGAGACGGGCATAACATTAATAAAAATCGATGCACGCGCTGCGCCAATTTGTTGAATACCATAATAGTACATAATAAAACTAACAACCGTAACGAACACACTCATATGAACTATGGAGAACCAAGCAATCGGTGTCGCATGTAATACGGCATTCATCGGACGTTCTAATAAGGAAAAAGGCAATAAAAACAATGTCCCAAATCCAACAGCATACGTAGTCGACACGATCGGACTGAATTTCTTTAAAACAACACGACCTAGTACACTATAAAGAGCCCATGTGATCACAGCGATCCCTAAAACAAGATCAATCGCTTCAAAACGAAATTGAGTTAAAATGTGTAGATTTCCTTCTGTGACGATGACGACGACCCCACTAAGTGCGAGTACTAACCCGATAATTTGTTTTCTCGAGATCGCTTCTTTCAAAAATACCGCTGACAGCAAAACAATCAGCATTGGATTCGCCGCAATAAAAAGGGAACTTTTGATCACAGGTGCATGTTTACTTGCTAAAAAGAAGCAAATATTATATATCGCAATGCCTGTTACTCCTAATAAACTAAACATTCCCCAATCCTTTAATGAAGGTTTTGGTCGATTGCGTTCAACGATCCACATAATTGGAAACAAAAGCAAGGCTGCTCCGAAAAAGCGCAAAAATGCAATTGTAGCTGGTTCGAAACTTTCTATCGCAAATTTGCCTGCAATAAAGGCACTTCCCCAAATCGCAGTACTAATTGTTAACATGAGGTATATTGGCCACAGTTTATTTTTCACGTACTGATTCCCCTTTTTATCTTCTTTTCTTATTGTACTTGCTTTCTTCGGTAAACGAAATATCTAAAACAAAAAAATGTCTATTGCCCTTTAATGGCAATAGACACCTTCTTCCATCACTTGACGTGCATACGTTTCGATAACGGTCCCATCATCTAATAAAAAGTCAATAGGATGCTGATCATTCCATAATTCATCACTTGATGTCCGGTTGATAAAGACTTGTTGTTCAAGCTCCGAAATATAAGAACCACCTTCGTAATGAATCTGCACTCGTGCTACATCGACAGGCTCTTGAATCATTCCAAATGTGACATACGTATAGCCAAATTGCAAATCACTAAATGCCCCGCTTTGAACACGGAAGGTTCTAATTTTCTGATCTTCTTCGGTCACTTTCGATCCACCTATTGTAAGCATCGAAGCAGGAAGTCGTTTCATTCCATCCGTTGTTTTCTCTAACACTTGTGCTACAAGATCTGCTTGATCGACCGTATAGATCACGATCACTCTAGTAGCATCGAGTTCTTCTTCCTTATGAATTGTTACGACAGAATCACTAGAGTACGTTGCCGAAATCGCTTCTTGTTTCGTCGCATAAACCGTTTCATCCATCACCATATCTATCGGTGTCGCCCCCATCATAAGAGAGAAGTAAAGCAAACCACTCGTACAAGCAAGCACAATCAATGGAACGATGATTCGACTTGATCTCACTAATATAAATAACGCTATTAAGAAAAGCACAAGCGACGCCATTAAGCTAATTAAAATCCCCGCACCAAACTCAATGCTAAGTGTTTGACCAGGTAAAATTGGCTGATCTACAAACCAGCTAAAGAGTGGCGAGATTGATTCCGTTTGCAAAGTATCAATAACTTCATGAGGTGGCGTCTGTTCTGTCATCCATGTTGTAATAGCAAGAACGAGTATGGCAACGATGCTTTCGATTTTAAACGATATCATAAGATTGCGTTCACTAATTCCTTTTTTCACAGAACGCATTAAAAAGCTATGACGAAACCCTAAAATTAGCAAAGGGATAAAGAGAATATGTTTTATGAGTAGTAACTGTCCATACGTGATCATCCAGGAGTTGACATATTGTGGAACTATATCGCCCATTAACAACAATCCCGTAGCAGTAATTGCTAACACACAAAGTACGGCTAACGGGCTAAACCACGCCGCAAACGCCTTCTTCTGATCGATTGACCGACTGAACCAAGCGATCACAAAAACAGGTCCTATCCAAGCTGACACAGCCAAAAGATGCACACTGTTTGAGATAAATCCCAAAACACCTGCAATCGAGGCTGCGTGACTAGCCCAGCCTGAAGACAAAACTAAAACCAACACAAGTAGTAATTGAATCATCCTGACTTGAAATGATCGTTGGTTGGAATAAGTCAACACAAAAAGAATGATCGTTCCAAAGAAACTGATAAGAGCTGATTGTCCGACAGCGTAAGTTAAGAAGACGGTTGGCAAGGCCTCAGCTAACCCTATAGAGAACTGTGTAACAAGAACATTCAATATGTTATAAACAGGCACAAGCAACAGTACTGGTACTAATGCTGTGACTGATAAGACGATTTTTTTCGGGATATGAATGCTCGGCCTGATTGATTGTGGAATAACAAGCAAGAGGTGATAACCGACCAATAGAAGAAAACTTAGCATTAAGAGCAGTTGACTTAATTCAACCATAGCCTATTGTTTCCTTCTCTTCGTAAACCACACAACTGCATACAATATGACACTTAAGAGCCCCAACAAAAGAATGATATGAATTATAGAGAAGCTTGTTGCCTCTTCATTCTCACTTCCGTCTTCATTCATTGATTCGTCCTCAACCACCTCTTCGGTCATTTCTTCTACTTGTTGGTCTTCCGCGATTTCTTCTTGCTCATTCTTTTCATTTTCTATTTGCCTAACTGATTCATCCACTGTAAAAGAATAGGCCCCCTCTGTCTGATGCGTATCAGCACCAATAGCCATCCAGTTTACCGTGTATTGACCAGGGGGAAGCTCTTGATCAAACTCCACTATCATAGTAGGACTGTCAATGATAATATCTCTAATTTCGACTTCTTCTTCGTTTTCGTTCAAAACAGTGACTGTACTAAACTGCTCAATACCACCATTGAAAAATAGCTCTAACCCTTCCACCGCTTCGCTTACAACCTCGTCTGCAGCTGGTTTTGATTCACTCACATAGGAATGAGCAAAAACAGTTGAAGGTAAAAGCATTGCAACCGCAAAAATAATGGTCATCCATACGATCTTCATCATATCATCCCTTCACCATATCCAAGTAATATACTATGTTTAATATACTATTTAACTTATGTTTCGTAAATGAAAAAGTCACTTTTATCTTTCATTACGGTCAATGAAATTGTTAAAAAGTCTTTCTCTTTTACGTTTCTTTAAACTATGAGAAGATATAGTGGGAAGAAAAATACGGAGGAACAAATCATGATTCGAAAACTATTCATTTTTATCCTATACGCACTCATTGCATTGTTGATTTATTGGTATGGTGATTCGATCCTTCAATGGATTCGCCAAGGGGGAGCAAACTATGTGATACTCACAGCTTTTTTAGCGACGATGTTTGCTTTATTTCCGATTATTCCATATCCCATTATCGGCGGAGTTTTAGGTGCTGTATATGGCCCTGCACTCGGTAGTTTGGTCACCTGGATCGGATCATCTATGGCATCCATTATTATGTTTGTCTTCGTAAGATTCGGTTATCAAGATTGGGGACTGAACATAGTCAACCGTTACAAATCTCTTTCTAAAGTGACCACTTTATTTGAGAAGAATGCCTTTATGACCATCTTTATAACACGATTAATACCAGTCATTCCGTCAATTATCGTCAATGTTTATTCTGCCTTAAGCCGTGTACGCTTCTTGTCTTATGCGATCGCCTCATCTCTTGGTAAGATGCCATCGATGATTTTGTTTGCTGTTGTCGGCAACTCTTTTGTAAATGATCCAAGTCAATTGATTGTAATTGGGGTTGCCTACCTTGTATTCCTAGGCCTCGTTTATGGAACGTACACTTTTTGGCAAAAGAAGGCGGAAAACAACGAAAAGCTCCCTGAATTATAGGGAGCTTTTTTGGTCATTTGTATAGACAATGATTCGATTTCGCGCCATTAATATCGTCATAGCCAACACAGCACCAAGCCATGTACCGAACGTATTTAATATTAGATCATCCACATTAGCAACACGATGTGTAAACATAAATTGACTCGTTTCAATCATGAGTGACACTAAAAAGCCAACGAACGTAACCAGTCCAATTATTCGAAGCCTTCGAACTAATAAGGTCAACAAAAATCCAAGGGGCATAAACATGACAATATTACCAAGTAAAATTTTTATCGGGTCAATAATCGTAGGACTAAACAGCGCTATGCGATAGATACTTCGAAATGGGACGAGGTTATAATTCCTACCTCCAGGGGCTGCTGCGCCAAGGGAGGCACCATAATTCCAAGCAAGTAGGGTAACATAGAACAATGAAAGAATGTAAAGGAAGAAGAAAATCCAAACCCATGTCTTCAGTTGAATGTTCTTCATGTTGATCCCCTACCTTCTCTTGTTTCTGTCTCTCTATTATTAAGGGTACATCTGCTTTTTGACAAGCACTTTCCCTCGACAAGATTCTAATTTCTCATATAAAAGGCCTAAAGACACGAATGGTCCTTAGGCTTTCTCGTATCAGCTATCCTTTCGGTGGAACATAATCCGGTTGCTGATTACTTTTTGTATTCATTTGTTTCCCTTTATTTGTTGTAGCTTCAACCGGTTGTGTTCCAGGATGATATGGTCTAAATTGAGCTGAAGTTGATTTTGCACTCTTCATGATTGATCCCCTCCTATTAATTAGGATGTCATCACGAGTGTGTCATCATACTGGAAATGATCGTTACTTTTCAATAGCGTGACGTTGCTCCCACCTTACTTCAATTTGCTCTAATAAGGCTTTATCTTTAAGAATTTGTTCTCTGTTTTCTCTCATTAGTTGCTCAAATGGCACTTTTCTGACTTTTCTCACTTGAAACACCCCTTTATCTTTTCAACAGTTTGGCATTAAAGAGAGTGTTTTATACATATTATCTGCCCTTTTTAACATGGTCCTTCGTATGTTTCGGACTAATGTAGACGTTTCCCGCTTCATCTATTGTCAGTACAAAAATTTCTTTAGGATTGGCATAACCATGTTTATGAATGAGATTATGTAACCAGTCAAGCGTACCAACGTTTTTAAGATTAGCTTCAATGATATGGCCATCTTCAATTATCACGCTAGGATAGCCCTTATTTGGTGCTTTTATTTGAAGGTCATTTGGTGTTGCACTATCATGTGCCGATTTCTTTATGACACTAATTTGTCCATTCATCTCAAGAACAGCATAGTCAACTTCATTCAAGTCAATCGCACCATTTAGACGCATATCCATCATAAAAGATTCAAGCGTAATTTTAACTCTTCTAAGTTGTTCATGTAAAATCACTCCATTTCTCAGCAAGATAATTGGCTCGTCTTCAATCACTCGACGGAAACGTGGTGTCTTTAGAGCAATAAAGCTTAAGGATAAATGAAGACCTGCAATCGTAGCAGCAGCAACGACTGGACCCGCTAAAGGTAGTGATCCATCTGTCAAAGGTTCGCCTAGAATGTCCCCAATGACGACACCAAAAATAAAATCCAGCGCATCAATAGAACCCATGGAACGTTGTCCGACAATCTTTACAATGAGAAAAATGTAAAGATATACAATTCCTGCCCGAATAAGAAACCCTATAATCGGTAACGTCTCTGACCCACTCCAAATCTCCATCTCTGCTTCCCTCCTTTGCGATTCCATGAGATAAAACCGAAGATAACATTCTTCGGTTTTATCTCATTTAAACGTGAGTGCTATTCTTGTTGTTGATTTTGTGCTGATTCTTGAAATTGAGGCTCTTCATTTAATACTTGCGAATAACGACCTTCGAGTAGCGTCAAAATATTCTTTTGTTGGTCAGCTAATTGTTCAAACATCTGTTTTGCCTTTTCATTTTCTGTCTCTAAGCTAAATTGAGTCAAACTCGCTTGGACCGATTGACATTCGGCTATTGCTTGTTGCATCTGTGTTTGTACGGTCATGTTACATCCCCTATGAACGTTGGTTTTTGTTCATTTTTTTTGCTTCAATTTCTGCATACGAGGCAAATTCTGTATCTGCATGATTGACTTTACCTTGAGCTTTTGCATTGTTATTGCGCTGAGCATTGGCGTTGCCTTTCTTTTGACGTCCCATACCATCATCTCCTTTGTTTCTATAAATGAACGTGCACCTTTATTGTGCGCCAATGGGACTGATTTATGAGGATATTTATTATTAGAAAAAAGCCACCTAATGGAATAGGCGGCTTATCTTTTGGTCATTATGAGCGATCCTTGTCGCTTGGATCATGATTGTTTTTCTCATGGTCATTTTTTGACGTATCAACAATTTGCTCAAGTAATTTTAAAATATCATTTTTCGATAAAGAGTCTGTCGAATTAGGTTTGTTCGTAGAATCACTCTCTTTTTCCAACTCTTGTGATTCCTCCTTGGCAGAACTCTTATCTTGTAGGGCTTGATCAAGTTCTTTCTCAACAAAACCATACTCACTAACACGTTCTGTCTCGACAGTCGGTGGTAGCGTTTTGGCACGGTCATTGACCTCGAAAAACTCTCCTTCTACCGTCACATAACGACGTTTTCTAGTCTGGTTATCAAACAAACTGTATACAACAGGGATCACAAACAAGGTAAGGAATGTACTACTAATTAAGCCACCAATAACAGCTAGGGCCATTGGCTGTTGGAGTTCAGCTCCTTCACCAAGTCCAAGTGCAAGTGGCACCATACCCAATATCGTTGTTGATGAAGTCATTAAAATTGGTCTTGTACGATCTTTTACCGAAACTACAAGCGCTTCAAAGGTCGATAACCCACTTGCTTTTCGTTGGTTCACATAATCAACAAGGACAATCGCATTGTTCACGACAATCCCAATCAAAACAATTAACCCGATAAATACCGTCACACTTAATGCTGTTTGTGTAACAATTAAAGCTAACGCCACTCCTATGACGACGAGTGGAACAGTGAACATAATGACAAATGGCATTTTAAATGATTCAAATTGTGCGGCCATCACGAGATAAATAAAGATGATCGCAAGGAGGATTGCAAGGCCCATGCTACCAATCGAATCTTCAAGTAGCTCTTGCTCACCACCATAACTAAATGACGTTTGATCATCTAACCCCACATCATCAACAGCCTCTTCTACTAATTGGCTAATATCACCGAGTGTCGTCGACGTGGAATAGAAAACTGTAAATTCCACAGCCTCTTCTTGTTCCATACGTTGAATCGTTGTAGGACCTTCACCATTTAAAATTTCAGCTACTTCGTTTAAAGCAATATATTCCCCATTACCATTTTGAAGTTGCAAGGTTTCAAGAGCTTCGAGATCTTCTGTAAATTCAGGATCAATCTTAACAAAGATATTAAATAAATTATTATCTTCTGTTTGAAGCGTTGAAGCCAGCTGCCCACGTGTTAAGTCATGCACTTGCTGAGCAATTTGTGCTGGTGCAAGTCCATTTTCCCTAGCTAAGTCTCTATCGACCTCAATTTGAATTTCTGGACTTGTCTCTTCAATACTTAGTTCAATTTCACGAACTTCACGTATCGATAGTAATTCTTCCTCTAATTCTTCAGCGGTTTCATACAATCTTATTGAGTTCGGATCACTAATTGTAAACACTAACGTATTCGCTTCTGTGCCTAGAGAACCAACCGTTGAAAGAGAAATCTCAGCATCACGATCAACACGACTCACGTCTGACTGAACCGATTCTATAAAATCACTTGTTGAAATGGTTCGTTGATCTTGTGGAACCATCGCAACAAAAATTTGAGCTTGATGGTCACCTGAGTTCCCCATCATTGCGTTTTGATCACTTGATCCTGCTGATGAAACGTAATCTGCAATTTCACGGTAATCGCCTAACATATCCTCTACAGCTTCAACGGTTTCTTGAGTACGCTCAACCGTTGTACCTTGTTCAAGGGCGATATCAACAGTGAAATTCCCTTGATCACTATCTGGGATCAATTCTGTTCCGACTTGGGTTAATCCTAATCCTCCGACAACAAGAAGAATCAACGTGATTGCTAATACGGCAAATCGATGTGTTAAAACCCATCGTGTCGAACGATCCATCCCTCTCATAAAGGAAGAGTCCATTCGTTTTGCTTCACGATCTTCATTAGGTTTTTTCAAGATTCTACTTGCGATCATCGGCACAACCGTTAGTGCAACAAGTAATGAAGCAAGTAAACTAAAGGATACAGCTAAAGCAAATTCTCTAAACAGGTTCGCAACTAGACCACTTATAAAGACGATTGGTAAGAAAACCGATACCGTCGTTAAAGTCGATGCAATAATTGCACCAGACACTTCTTTTGTTCCGTCTAATGCTGCCTCTTTAGGTTTTTTATTCATCGATAAGTGGCGATATATGTTTTCAATAACGACAATCGCATTATCCACGAGCATCCCAATCCCTAAGGCTAATCCCCCAAGACTCATTAAGTTCAATCCAATGCCAGCAAAGTATAAGAAGGCAAATGTAACAATGATCGAAAATGGTATTGCAATTCCAACAATAAGCGGTGTCTTTAAGTTCCGTAAGAAAAAGAATAAGACAAGCATCGCCAAGATTCCCCCGAAAATAAGGGCATTTGTTACACTGGCAATTGCTGAATTAATAAATTCTCCTTCATCAAATAGCATGACTGTGTTTAAATCTTCGTACTTCGAATCGTCAAGAAGATCGTTTAACCGATCATTGACTGCATTCGATACTTGCACGGTGTTTGATTCTGATTCCTTCATAATCGTAAATTGAATGGCAGGCTCTTGATTGGCACGTGTAATGACATTTGTATCCGCTGTTGCGACCTCAACCGTACCAAGATCCTCTAACAACAAATTGTTTCCGTCGGTTCCTACACCAACAACAAGTTCCCTTACCTCTTCAATCGCTACCAATTCGCTAATCACTCGTGTCGTTAAACTCAGATCTCCATCTAAGACAGTACCACCTGGCATGGTCAAATTATTCGATTGAATAACAGACACAACATCATCTTGTGTTAAATTGTTCGCGATCAATTCGTCTTGATTTAACGTAATTTGAATTTCCTCGATTAAGCTCCCTGCTTCATCGATACTTGCTACTCCCGGAACTTTTGTAAGTTCAAGTCTCATGTCATCGACTAAGTCTTGAATGCTTAAAATATCGTCTTCCCCTGTAATAGCCAGTTGCATCATCGGCATCATCGATGGATCAAACTTCAAGAAGCTCGGCTCATTCGCATCCTCAGGAAGAGGGGTTTGACGAATCGTGTTAATAATATCAAGTTCCACATCATCAATTGATGCTGTCCAACTAAATTCAAGTAAAATTAACGTCATTCCTTCACTTGTTGTCGAACTAATTTTCTTTAAACCTGAAGTCGTTGCAAGCTGACTCTCTAGAGGTTTCGTTACTTTATCTTGAACCTCCTCAGGACTCGCCCCTGAATAACTCGTTACTACCGCTGCAACAGGCGGGTTAATATTTGGGAACAATTGTAATGGTAAATTTGTAATGGATACAAACCCAAATATTAAGAAGAGCAGCATAGCCACAATCGTAAATTTCGGTCTCCTAATGGAAAAATTAGTCATCGTATTCTTTTTCTCCTTTATCTTGGCAACAGATGCTGCTTTTTTTACTTTCATACGTTGATTCTGTTCAAAGAATATTAGCTTTTATTCATACATTTACCGCAAAATAGTTTAATTACTTAACAGTTTTAATCCTAAATGATTCCAACACAGATGGCAACTGTTTTCCCTTATAAGGCGTTAGTCTTCACAATTTGTTCGAATTCTTCTTTTCTTCAACAATAATTTCATCTAATTTGCGTAATGTGTTTCGCACATGCTTTAAATCATCGATAGGCAATTTCGAAAGATAAATCGTCATCATTTTTTGTTCAAGTTTCATCAATTCTCGTTGTATTCTCTCTCCGTTAAACCCTAACTCAAGGTTTACTTCGCGTCGATTTTCACTGTTGATTTGACGAACAATGATTTTTTCATCTTCGAGCTTTGACATTGATTGACTCACCGCACTCTTTGAAATCTCAAAATACTGAGCAATTTCAGAGATCGTCGTCTCTGGTTTTTTCAAAATATGAAACAACATCGCTACTTGTCTTTTCGTTAAATGAAACTCATTTAAAATCTCGAGATCAGGAATAAAATGCTTCCCTATGCTTCTCATCACATCATCTAAATCCAATAAAATTTGTTTATATTCTTCCATCTTTAGCCACTCCATTATTCAGATTACCTTACTACTATGTACTAGCTTGATTTTAACAAGATTTTGCACAAAAAGAAATTCAGAACAAAAAACCAGCCTATCAGAATCGATAGACTGGTTAATCTGTGAATTAGATTTGTGCAATCTTGCTACGAAGTACCATTTGCAGAATACCACCGTGACGGTAGTAATCCATTTCTACATCACTGTCAAAACGTACAAGAACTTCAAACTCTTTCTTATTTCCGTCTTTAGCTGTTGCAACGACTTTCACCATTTCACGTGGTTGTACATTGTTTGTAATTTGAACATCAAATGCTTCTTCTCCAGTTAAACCAAGAGATTCTGCACTGTCGCCATCTTTAAATTGCAAAGGAAGAACACCCATAAGAACTAAGTTACTACGGTGAATACGCTCATAGCTCTCCGCAATAACTGTTTTAATTCCTAGCAAGTTCGTGCCTTTTGCAGCCCAGTCACGCGAGCTTCCCATGCCGTAATCTTTCCCAGCAAGAATCGCAAGACCTGTGCTTGTTTCTTTGTATCTCATCGCAGCATCATAAATACTCATCACATCACCAGTTGGCCAGAATGTTGTGAAACCACCTTCTGTACCTGGTGCGATTTGGTTACGGATACGAATGTTGGCAAACGTACCTCTCATCATAACATCATGGTTACCACGTCGTGAACCGTAAGAGTTGAAATCTCTAGGGTCAACACCTTTAGAAATTAAATACTTACCAGCTGGTGTATCTTTACCAATCGCACCTGCAGGAGAGATATGGTCTGTTGTAACCGTATCACCAAATTTACCAATAACACGTAAGCTAGATAATGGCTTGATGTCTTGTGGATCTTTTGAAAGACCTTCAAAGAACGGTGGGTTGGCAATGTAAGTGGACTCGTCATCCCACTTGTAAAGTGAGTCACTAGACGTTTCAATTTCATTCCAACGCTCATTGCTATCAAAGACGTCATGGTACTCACGACGGAATAGCTCAGGCGTAACCGTTTTGCTAACTACTTCTCTTACTTCTTCAGCCGTTGGCCAAATATCAGCAAAGAATACATCTTTACCATCTTTATCTTTTCCGATTGAATCGTTTTGAAGATCAATATCCACTGTACCAGCTAGTGCATACGCCACAACAAGTGGTGGAGATGCTAAGTAGTTAGCTTTTACTAGTGGATGAATACGGCCTTCAAAGTTACGGTTACCTGAAAGAACAGATGTCACCGTTAGATCGTTTGCTGCAACAGCTGCTTCGATCTCATCTTCAAGTGGTCCTGAGTTACCGATACATGTTGTACAGCCGTATCCAACAATGTTAAATCCAAGTTTCTCCATGTACGGAAGAAGACCAGAATCTGTTAAGTACCCCGTTACAACTTTTGAACCTGGTGCTAGGGAAGTTTTAACAAATGAAGGAACTTCTAAGCCAAGTTCTACTGCTCTTTTAGCGACAAGACCTGCCCCAACTAATACATATGGGTTAGATGTGTTTGTACAGCTCGTAATGGCAGCGATCGCGATTGACCCTGTCGTCATCTCAGCTTTACGACCATCCTTGAAGCTTACAGCTACTTTTTTATTGAATTCTTGTTCATCTAAACCAAGACCTTGTGTTCCTTGTGGTGCAACAACGGCCTCACGGAATGATTTTTGCATTCCTGAAAGTGGAATAAGATCTTGTGGACGCTTAGGACCAGCAAGGTTAGCTTCGATTTGCGAAAGATCAATTTCTAAAACATCTGTGTAAATAGGATCTGACGTTTCACCGGCAACATAGAATAGGTTGTTTTTACGAGAATACTCTTCTACAAGCTTAATTTGTTCCTCAGAACGACCAGTTAGTCTCATATAGTTAAGTGATTCTTCATCAACTGGGAAGAATCCACAAGTTGCACCATACTCTGGGGCCATGTTAGAGATCGTTGCACGGTCAGCTAAAGGCATTTCAGAAAGCCCTGGACCGAAGAACTCAACAAACTTCCCAACTACTTTTTTCTCACGAAGAGCTTGAGTTACTTTAAGTGCTACATCTGTTGCTGTAGTTCCACTTGGAAGTGACCCTACAAATTTACAGCCAATAACTTCAGGCACAGGGAAGTATGAAGGTTGTCCAAGCATTCCTGCTTCCGCTTCAATTCCACCTACACCCCATCCAAGTACACCGATTCCGTTAATCATCGTTGTATGAGAGTCAGTCCCTACTAAAGTATCAGGGAATGCTACTGTTTCACCGTCTTTTTCAACAGCATGAACAACATTCGCTAAGTACTCTAAGTTTACTTGGTGAACAATTCCTGTTGCTGGTGGAACCGCACGGTAATTATTGAATGCTTTTTTAGCCCAACTAAGGAAGTTATAACGCTCTCCGTTACGTTGGAATTCAAGGTTCATATTAAAATCAAGAGAATCACTTGTTCCTGCCTTGTCCACTTGAACTGAATGGTCAATAACAAGATCTACTGGAATTTCAGGGTTGATTTGCTCAGGGTCTCCACCCAAATCAGCCATAGCTTTACGTAAAGCCGCTAAGTCTACAACTGCCGGGACTCCTGTGAAGTCTTGAAGAATAACACGAGATGGTTTAAATGGAACATCGATATCTTTTAATTCGCTAGTTCCCCATTTCGCAAGGTTTTCGACATGCTCTTTTTTGATGACATAGCCATCATGTTGACGAAGCACCGACTCTAGTAATACCTTAATTGAATATGGCAATTTCGTAACATTACCTATCCCAGCATCTTCAAGTGCCTTTAGTGAGTAGTAATTATACGTCTTACCTTCGATTTCAAAAGACGAACGTGCATTAAAAACATCATGTTTGTTTGACATATGTATACCCTCCTTCTCTAGACTATCATACCGCAAACTGTCAAAATTGTCTAAATCTCTGACTTCGCTGTATGGATCCATACGGATAGTAAGCGCTTTAATTATTTATACGCGCACTTCCCTCTTAAGAATAGCAAAACTTGTCTGAAGAATAAATGGGTTTTTGAAATTTTTGTCGACAATTACGCAAAATTTATATAATAATTGCCTCTTGCCATTCATTTGCATAGAAATTAGCATCGGTTGTGCACAATAAGTGTCGGAGGTGACAATGATGACTAAGAAAAAAGCCAACCATCTGATCTCTGGAATGAATGATGCAAGTGGTCAAGGTAAGGGCGCTGGTTACAACTCTCAATTTAATCAAGAATCAGCAAACGAGCCTTTGACAGAAATGGAACGACAAAACAACAAAAAAACGAAAAAACGCCAATAAAATCGTTTTTTCATCTAAAAAAACAAACGAGGTAACCATTAAGACATGGCTGCCTCGTTTTTCGTTACAATTGTGTTTTCATATGTTCTAAAGCTTGTTGGTACTGTTCAAGCTCTGCTCGTTGATGTTCTGAAGCTACTTCTAACGCTTTTTGTATTTGTTGTGTCGCTTCTTCTACTTCCTGTGTCGCTCGTTTCGTATGAGTTCCATAATCAGCAGCATGACTATCGATGTTTCCTACTGCTTGTTCCGCTTGTGTTACGGCTTGTTGGGCTGCTTGAAACGCTTGTTGCTTGTTTTTTTGATAAGGCATGTTCTCTCCTCCCTCCTTTTTATCTTTCATCATTAGGATAAGAAAAAATTGAAGAATTATGCGCATACTGACAGACAAAATCCTCATACTAACGAGGAGGAGGGATGATCATGCCGGAACATAACACATTTAAAAGTCAACGAAAAAATGCACCTAAAGGGCAAAATCCTGGCCAACCAGCACCAATGAGCGGTTCAAAAAAAGTAAAAAAAGCTAATCATGTTGGGCAAACGGACGGCGAGGGTTAACACGATAAGCTAATTAACATAGGAGTGTTCGTGAGGTTATTAATTTAGCGAATACTCCTTTTTTTATTTATAATTCACTGTTTTGCATGACGATTCGCCCAAATAACAACAGGAATGAGTAAGAGCGCAAGAAAGCCGCCTACGTATGAAAGAAACATAAAACTAGTATGAGCGACGACGATACCAGACATAGCCCCTCCAGCTGCTCCGGATAATGCGACTGACACATCGACAGACCCTTGCACCTTGGCGCGATTCAAAGGAGTTGTCGCATCAATAATGAGTGCTGTGCCACTAATCAAGCCGAAGTTCCAGCCTAGCCCCAGAAGGATGAGTGCGATCGTCAGACCTAGCATCGACTCAGGAGGAACTACAGCTGCAAATAGCCCTGAAGCTAGAAGGGTTACTCCAGATGCCATCGCCATTGCTGTTCTCCCTACCTTATCGACAAGGTAACCTGTTAGTAAAGATGGGAGGAACATGGCTCCAATATGAAGACTAATGACAAAACCGACTTGATTCATCCCATGTCCGTGATTCCCCATGTGAACAGGCGTCATCGTCATGATCGCAATCATCACCATTTGAGTTAAAACCATAATCACGGCACCAACCATGATGCCTCGATTGTCTTTAACCATCGATTTTAAATGACCATCAGCAAAGTCGCCTTCACGCGCTCGCTGCCTTTGTGCAATTGCTTTAGCGAGAATATATGGATCAGGGCGAAGCAGTGCAAGGAGAACGAAACCTGCCAAAATAAAGCTTGCAGCAGCCAAAATAAACGGACCAGCTAAAGCTGGAACGCCAATCGATAAAGCAAATGCACCCATAACCTCAATCAAATTTGGCCCTGCTACAGCACCAAATGTGGTTGCGACCAAGGCAATGCTCACAGCTGTTGCGCGTTGTTTAGCATTTGCTAAATCTGTTCCTGCATAACGAGCTTGTAAGTTTGTTGCGGTACCCGCCCCGTAGATTACTAATGAAAGAAATAATAATGGCACATGATCGATCACCGCTGCGATAATAATGCCAATGGCTCCAATACCCCCTGCTAAAAACCCAGCAGCTAAACCTAGCCTCCGTCCATATCGTTGCGATAACTGACCAACGAGAAATGCCGCACCTGCAGAACCTAGAGTAAATAAAGCGATTGGCACACCTGCATAATGATCGGTTCCGAGCATATCCCGAGCTAACAGTGCGCCCACAGCAATTCCTGCCGCTAGCCCCGCACCACCGAAAATTTGTGAAAGGACAACGACCATTAGCGTCCTTTTGTACAGTCTCCGCTGCTTTTCAGGTGAGTCAATATATTCCTCGACCCATGCAGGTTGATTCATTTGTTCCGAACTCCCCATTTAGCCATTCCCCCTATTCATCAGCTATGCCTATCAAAAAAAGACCGTCATGAAAAGTCCATATGTTACGACCTTTTAGACAGCCTTCCTTCGCCTTGCGGTTATAATTGTTCACGCTCTTTTGCTTCTTTTCTGCGTTTTCTTCGCGTTTCATAACGTTCTTCTGCTCCTGAAAAATGCCACTTCGCTTCTTCTGTTTCAGGCTCAATCGGTGGGACAGCCTTTGGTTTCCCCTTGTCATCGAGCGCCACAAAGGTCAAGTACGAAGTCGCCGTCAAGCGTCTTTCACCAGTAATAAGGTCTTCCGCTTCGACTTTCACAAATACTTCCATTGACGTTTTTCTTGTATAGGACACATATCCTTCTAAACAAATAGCTTCTCCAGTACGGATCGGTGAGATAAAGTCTAAACTATCACTCGATGCTGTTACGACTTGGCTTCTTGCATGGCGCATCGAGGCAATGCTTGCGACTTTATCAATATAAGCCATTACATTCCCACCGAAAATCGTTCCGTGATAATTCGTATCTGGCGGCAAGACAATGTCCGTTAATATCGTTTTTGATTCTGATGTTTTTTTACTTTTCATGTAAATAAGTCTCCTTCGCGTGTTCTAATTGACGCAGTAGATCAGTATGTTCTCCTTTTGTAATCGTTCTAAAATCAAGCGCTATTTGGTCGTCCTTGATCCGTGTCACAACAGCGGGATCGCCGTTTCTCAATACCTCGATAAGCTCCGTCGTCTTGATGCTTCGATGAGAGAGCGTGAGCAACCATGTAGGAAGTTCAACATCAGGCATCGTTCCACCGCCTACCATCGACACGTCTTCCACCCAGCCAACTGTCCAATCACTAGAGAGAAGCCGTTTAAATGCTTCTGCTTCCGCTCTGATTTGATCTTTTGTCAGTAAGATCTGTTGTAACGTTGGAATGTCTTTCAAGGCTACTTGTTGATCAACGTATTGTTTTAACGTGGCCTCAAGTGCAGCTAATGTCATTTTATCTACTCTCAACACTCGTGCGAGCTGATGTTTCTTTAATTGATCGATGTATTCTTTTTTTCCCGCGATAATCCCTGCTTGCGGGCCACCTAGAAGTTTATCCCCACTAAAGGTAACTAGGTCAATCCCTCGATCTAATGCTTCTTTTACTGTTGGCTCCTCTCCAATGCCATGGGTTCTTAGGTCATAGATTGCGCCACTTCCTAAATCTTCGTATAGAATAATCTCGTTTTCTTGTGCTAAATTGACAAGCTCTTTTGCATCAACAGCACTTGTGAACCCGATCGTCTTAAAATTGCTTGTATGGACCTTCATAATCATCGCCGTCTCATCATTAATCGCATCGTCATAATCTCGAAAATGCGTTTTATTCGTCGTTCCTACTTCGACAAGCTCAGCGCCACTTTCCGCCATAATCGATGAAACGCGGAATGAACCACCAATTTCCACTAATTCGCCTCTTGAAACAATAACCTCTTTATTTGTTGCGAGTGCTTTTAACACAAGGTACACGGCAGCCGCATTATTATTCACTACCATCGCCGCTTCTGCTCCCGTGACCTCTTTCACTATGTCTTCTATCAAGTCATGACGAGATCCGCGCTTTCCCGTTGTTACATTATATTCTAAATTAGAGTACGAAGAAGCGGCTAAAATCACTTGCTTTTGAGCTTCTTCACTCAATTTAGCTCGCCCTAAATTCGTATGAAGAACCGTACCTGTGCCATTGATGATTCGTCTAAGTGAATAGACCGAATGATCACTAAGACGCTCTGAAAGGCGCTGAAAGATCCAATCTTCAATCGTCTGTCCGTTCGACCACTGATTATTTAAGATAAGGGTCCGCACTTCAGCAACCGCCTCTTGTAACCATTCTGTTGCCTTCTCTGGTGAAAGTTCGTGTTGATTTAAACATGCTCGTAACATTGAGTGCTTTTGTAATTCATGGATGGCTGGAATTTGTCTTAATAAGATTGATGTCATCAATTCTGCTCCTTTAATGTGCGATTTCGTCTTCGTCTTGAAGATGAAAAAGCACCTTAAAGGTGCTTTTTCAGTTATTTATGTAATCCTTCCATCTTCTTAATCACTTCATCTGATTTTGGGAATGTACCTGTATCCTTTTTTGAATGAAGCAGTTCTCCATTCACTTTCACTTCAAATACTCCACCAGAACTGGTGACTAAGTGAACGTCAGCAATTTGTCCTTTAAAATGATCTAACACATCATCCGTGAAACTCACGGCTTTAGGTGCAAAGTTTCACATCATGCAAAATTCAACAGTTACGTTATACTTCATAATAAATCAAACTCCTTTACAGTTTTTTCTCTTCTATTGTAGGATAAGATGAAGCTGGATGCAAAAAATATGCGCATCCCTATCGTGAACATGCGATAAAGAAACGAGGAGGTCCGATTAATATGGAAAACAAAGAAAACATCCGTTTAACATCATTCTCCACAAAAGCTGGTTGAGGATGCAAAATTGGTCCTAGCGACCTGGCGCAAGTTTTGCGTCATTTACCGAAACAAGATGGTGACCCTAATTTACTTGTAGGGCTAGAAACGTCTGATGATGCAGGTGCCTACCGTCTCACAGATGATATCGCGATGATCCAAACCGTCGATTACTTCACACCTGTTGTTGATGATCCATATATGTTTGGTCAAATTGCTGCTGCAAACGCATTAAGCGATGTGTATGCAATGGGAGGAAAACCGACAACCGTTATGAACATCGTTGGTTTCCCTATCAAAAAGCTGCCACCAGAAATGCTCGCAGATATTTTACGCGGAGCAGCTGATAAAGTGAAGGAAGCAGGAGCGATTATCGTCGGTGGGCATTCGATTGATGACCAAGAGCCGAAATTCGGCTTGTCCGTGACAGGACTTGCTCATCCTGACCGTATTTTCAGAAATGTTGGAGCAAAACCAGGAGATGTTCTTGTCTTGACCAAGCCTATTGGTGTTGGCATTTTAACCACTGGTATTAAGCGGGCAGCTGTAACTAAAGAACAAGAAGCAGCTGTTACAGAAGCGATGGCTACATTAAATAAGGAAGCAGCTGAAGTACTAGACGCATTCAATCCACATGCTGTAACCGATGTGACTGGCTTTGGCTTGCTTGGTCATAGTTTAGAAATGGCTAAAGGCAGCGATGTTAGCTTTGAAATCGTCGCAAGTTCTGTTCCGATGCTTGATGGCACGAGAGAACTAGCCGAACAAGGCATTATCCCAGGTGGCTCAAAAGCGAATGAAGAGTGGATCGAACCTTCTGTTAGTTACCACGAGGCAATCAGTGATGTTGAGAAGAGCATATTATGTGATGCGATTACGTCTGGTGGGTTACTCGTTAGTTTATCTGAAGATGAGGCGAAGCAATATGTAGAGGTCCTTCATGAAAAAGGACTTACTGCAAGCATCATCGGCTACGTGAGTGAAAAGAAAGAATTCCCACTGTATGTGAAGAACTAAAAAAACGATTCAGCCAATTAGCGGCTGAATCGTTTTTTATTGATAAATATGCTCAAATACTTCGTCTGTTAATTGACTCGGATGATCATCAAAGATTAATTCACCCTCTTTAAAAGCAATCATACGGGTTGCATATTTCTTGGCTAGTTCAACATCATGAACATTAATGATCGTAAGGAGTTGCCTTTCCTCGTGAATCGCACGCAACAAATCAAAGATCCGTCTCGATGTCGTTGGGTCTAGACTTGCTACAGGCTCGTCCCCAAGGATCAGACTAGGCTCCTGCATTAACGCTCGCGCAATGCCGACACGCTGCTTTTGTCCGCCACTTAATGCTTCGACTCGATTATTCATAAAGCGGTCAAGCTCCACCTCTTTTAACGAATCATAAGCTTTTTGTTTTTCTTGTTCCGAGAAAATACCTAGCAAGTTTTTATAAGCAGCTCGCTTTCCAAAAGAACCTGTTAACGTGTTTTGTAAGACGGACATTCTTGGAATAAGATTAAAATGTTGAAAGATCATCACCATCTCTGTGCGAACTTTCCTCATTTCCTTTTCTTTGAGCGTGGTTAGCTCAACGTTACTCCACTTAATGGACCCCGAAGATGGTTGAATTAAGCGATTAATACACCTAATAAAGGTTGATTTCCCCGCTCCGCTTCTGCCTAATACACATATAAATTCGCCTTTATGCATGGTCACATTGATCTCTTTTAAAGCCGGTTCTTTTGCTTTTGGGTATGTGACTGTCAAATTTGTAATTTCTAGCATCATCACTCCCCCTTATATAACCCTTGCTCGAATTCGACCACCAATGACATCAACAAGAATCACCATTATCATAATGCAGACGATATCAAGTGCCACCGCTGTGTAGTAGAAACTTTGGAAATGGTTAAATAACTGTTGACCAATCCCGCCACCACCGATGAACCCTAGGATGAGCGAGGTGCGAATTGCGACTTCAAATCGGTAAAAATATTGAGACAAGACATTCGGCCAAATTTGTGGAATGACTGAAAATAAATGTCCGACCCATCTCGTGGCTCCAACTGAACGCATCGCTTCTTGTGGACCGGGATCTGCAGCTTCAATTAACTCAGAGATTAATTTGCCAAGAACTCCAATATTGTGCAGAATAATTGCTAATACCGCTGCAAAGGGACCTAATCCGAAAGCCGTCACAAAAATCAAGCCGAAAACGATCTCAGGAATCGATCGTAACCCACTTAACGCGGCCCGAACACCGCTGTAAACACCAGCCGAACTACTCGTATTACTAGCCGCTAAAAAACTAAGCGGCAAAGCGATAACTAACGCAAAAATCGTCCCTAAAAAGGCCATCGCAAGTGTTACTAAACTCTCTCTTGCCATGCGTGGAAATAACGACCATTCAATTGGGAAAAACCGAGTGGAGACCATTTCATAAATATTAGGAATTTGAGCGAACTTTCGCCACTCAAAACCCGTCATGTTCATACTCCACCAAATTGCAATAAGAATAAAACCGAGATAAAGAAGATACCTACGTCTGAACCAGACCATTGTTTTTCACCTATTCTTCGAGCTTTAACATATCAAATTCACGAGCCGCATCTAACACATCCGCATATTGTGTGTCATCTGCTTCAACAAACGCTGAAGCGCCACCGAAAATACGTAAGATTTCTGGATCTGTGATTTCGTAGAAGGCTTCACGGACTGCCTCAATCTCTTCCTCACCCATCTCAGCTGGAACCACCCAAGGATACTGATATAATCTTTCGGATTCCCATATGATTTTGATGTCTTCTCTTAGCGTCCCGCCGTTTTCGTCATCTGCTTTCATCAATGACTCTAAAATTGCACTATCGACAGCCCCTGCGTCAACCGTTTGGTCTTGCACAAGAGTTGTCACAATATCATGTGATCCCGCAAACTGAATTTGATTAAATTCATGATCTGAGTCGTCTTCATAATGTCCACGGTTACGAAGCTCAAGCCCTGGAATTAAGTGACCCGACGTTGAAGAAATACTCGCAAAGGCAAAATCGACATCAGCACGATCTTCAAGTAAATCTTCTACTGTCTCCCACTCGGCATCCTTATGGGTAATGATATAAGAGTAATAGTACGGATCGCCATCAATTTCTTGAGTAATGATCGCTTGTGCTCCGCTTTGCTCATGAGCAATTAGATACGTTAGTGGCCCAAGGTACGCTAAATCAATGTGATTGTAGTTGATCGCTTCGACGACTGCATTGTAATTCGGGTATTGGTTCACTTCCACGTCCCGACCTAGTTTTTCTGCTAATTGTTCTTCTAATTTATCTAAGCCTGTTTGCATTTCTCCTGTTGATTGTGAAGGAATAACGGCAATTTCAAATGGCTCGTCTGTTACTGGCGTCGCCTCATTTGATCCATCGACTTCCTCATTCGTTGGCGCATCTTCTGTGCCGCCACATGCTGCTAGTGTGAGAGCTAGTCCCATTGTACATAACCATTTTTTCATAAATAGTCTCTCCATCCTTATGTGTCCTATTTTATTGTTGACATTACATGAATCTACCATCAGAAAGGACGCTTTGTAAAGAGATATCCCTTGACCTGACAGTAGATTCGACTGACCTTACTCCGTTTTAAGTTTTCGGCGCGACAAGAGGAAAAAAGGAAGTGGAATAAGAATCCAAGCTACATTCTTTAGTAGTTGGTTGATTGCTTGTGCTCGCTGCATCTCTACCTGTTCACGTTGCATGTCTTCATACATCACTCGAAATTCTTCGTCTGTTTTCTCCAAATCAGACATTGATTGTTGCGATGATTTAAAATCTTGATACGTGTAATAGTAAGGAGTCGGAGCCACTAGGTCTGAGACATTCATGGCCATCGCCACTCCCCCACCAATCATCATAATGAGTGTAATAAACATGACCGCATAATAATAAACCGTCCGAACCATCCCATCTCCCCCTTACATTTCCTTTATGTCGCCTTGTTTATACAATGATCATACACCGCCACATACGCCTTCATTTCATCTTCCAATCGGTGATGCTTTGCTACATAACTCTGTGCAGCCTCTTCTGTTCTGTTCATCAACTTTGGATTCAACATAAGAGTATTCATAATTCTCGTAAATTCCTCAGGTGACTTGATCACAAATCCATTCTGTTGATCTTTCACGACACTGAGGTTACCTGGGTTGTTTCTTGCAATGACGACTTTTCTACAAAACATCGCTTCTAGTAAGGCGGTAGGTTGCCCCTCTGAAATCGAAGTATTGATCACAACATCGGCTTGGTAATATATATGTGACATTTCTTCTAAAGATACTTCTCCGATGTAGTCAAACCAATCGGTAGTCTCCACTTTATTTACTACTTGATCGTAGAGATCCTCATCTAGTGAAGCACCAACTAGCACCACCTTCATGTTAGGATAACTATTCGCAAGCTCAGAAAATGACTCCCAAAGGTAGAAGATGTCTTTGACTGCCCGAATACCTGCAGGCAGTAAAATAATTGGCTGGCCATGAAGGTGATGTGTATTTAAAGATGACGTGAGCTCAGGTAACCAAATGCTTTGTGGGATCACATACGTTCTTTCGTTCAAAATAGGATAGGAATGACTTAATTTTTCTTTTGCATCTGCTGTAAAAACTGTAATAGAACATGAATCATCGGCTACCGTTCTCATCAACGCTCGTGCATCTTCATCAGCTAAATCTTCATTAATATCCGTCCCACCTGATGTAAGCACATACGGTTTTGACAGATCAATTTGATGTTCTTTTTGCCAACTAGCAAATCGTTTCAAATGCAGAATGTGATAGAGATCGACCTCACTTGCAAGCTTGTCCCACTCTGCAGACCAGCTCTCTTCTTCATACGCAAACACACTGACCTCTACACCGACAGAACGCAATCCTTGTATGAACCGTTTCGCTGTGGTCGCATTGCCACGACTTTGTTTAAAGTATGGGGTAAAAAACAAGATGTTCATCTATTCTCACTCATCCAATCCGCTACATTCTCTTTGTTCCATGCACGCTCAGCCTCTTGTCGGATCGTCAAGTTCAGTTGATCGAGCTTTTCTAAAAAGGGAACTAAATATTTACGCGATAAGGATGTGATCTCTTTCGCTTCTTGTAAAGTAAATTGTTCGTTTGTTTTTTCATATAAAGCCTTGACCATCTCCTGAAATGGCACAACATGAATCGCGTTTTTTTCATCTAAAAGATAAATGTACGATTCTCTTTTTAAGTAGTGGATGATTTCCTCTTTCAGTTCTGCTGGTAGTTGTTGGTTGTCCATATGCTGCTCAAGCGGAGAGACTTTAAACCCTTCTTCTTTTAACTGAAGCAATACATGTTCCACACGCTTACCCCATTTTTCAGGAGGTTGCGGTTTGTAGTCTCTTCGTGCAATTGCCGGTCCTTTCAACTCCAATTGATCACGGCTCACCTCTTCTGTAAGTACAGATTCAAGTAAGGCTTTGGAGAACATTTGTCTATTGGCCTGAATCAATTCAGCTTTTGGCATTCCTTGTCTCATCGGAAATTCATGATGATAGCTTTCAATATCATGCTTGATCACTTGTTTGGCCATGTCTACTACTTGGTTATTGGTTACATCTTGATTAGGAAGTTGAATGAACGGTTCTTTGGCAATCACCGCTTGAACCGTTTCTGTTTGTAATCCGGTATGTGAAATTAAATCTTTAAGAGTCAGCACTTTATGTGTCAAAATCGCATCCGTTATGAGCTCTTCTGGTGTCCCTTGGCGCTTTTTCGCTAATACCTCCATGGTCTCTTGCCCGAAACGGTAGCGTTCCCCGTGCGCATCGATCACTTCCCCGCCACCGATCGTTTCTGTTGGCGTTGGCCGTCTCAAAATAAAACGGTCGCCGCGACGTGTGACCACAGGGGCATCCAGGCGGAGCTGACACAATACTTCTTCTGTTTCTACTTGTAATTCATTCCGGTCAAAAAAGACAATCTTACCGTACACTTCGGATGTCCCGATATGTAATTTAATCGCCTGGCGTTGCTTGATCACATGCTTTAAATCATCAACGGTTGTCAGAGCAATATCAACAGTATCCGTCGATTCATATTGACCTGGTGCCGCTAATACATCGCCACGGGAAAGTGCATCCTTGTCGATCCCTCCAACATTAATTGCCACCCGTTGACCGGCACGACCTAGCTCTCTTTGTTGATGATGCACTTGCAACTGTCTTGTGCGCACCATTTCACGTCGCGGCAATACCTCTAGCATGTCGCCCTCACGAACCATCCCTTCATAGACGGTCCCTCTGACTACCGTTCCTTGTCCGTGAACCGCAAACACTTGATCAATCGGTAATCTGAACGCACCACCTGCATTACGCTCTTCCACTTTCGCTAATTCGTCTTTCAACCCCTCTTTTAATTCATCGATACCAAGCCCGTCCAAACTATCTACAAAAAATAATGGTTGGTCTTCAAGGAACGTCCCTTCTATCGTTTCGCGGATGTCCATTTCAGCAAGCTCCTGCATCTCTTCATCCACCTTACTTGCTTTTGTAACAACAATCACTCCACGTCTAATTCCAAGTAACGATAAGATATCTAAATGTTCCTTTGTCTGCGGCATCACACCTTCATCTGCTGCTACTACAAAGAGAACTAAATCAATCCCCGCAACCCCCGCAATCATTTGTCTAATAAAACGCTCATGCCCCGGCACATCAATAATCGAGACTTCCATTTCATCCGTTAATACAAGCGGTGCATAACCGAGCTCAATCGAAATTTGACGCTCCCGCTCTTCTTTCAGTCGATCTGTATCTATTGACGTCAACGCTTTCGTTAACGATGTCTTCCCGTGATCAATATGACCCGCCATTCCAATCGTAAAATGTTTCTTCACTCTAACCACTTCCTTCATTCCGATTCTGCATTGTTCCATCATACTACAACGATCAATTGAGATAAAAGAAATATAGGTAGCCGAGGGAGAGTCTTCAGAGGAATATTATGAGAGAAACTAAAAAGATGAGTGTTGGAGCTGTAATAAAAAAGCTACACTCATCATCCTGAATTCATTCGTGGCGGTATAATTGGACAGGGATGGAAAAAAACTGATAAAATGCAAGTGGTAATCAGACAAGTGTCACACGTTAAGTTTTTAGCTGCAATAGCAGAATAGTGTAGAATCAAAAATTGGTTGTATTAGGAGAGATATGATGAGTTCATTACATGGAAAAAACGCGTTGATTACAGGAGCCGGTAGAGGCATTGGCCGAGCAACTGCGATTGCTTTTGCAAAAGAAGGAATCAATGTTGGATTAGTCGGTACAACTCTTGATAATCTAGAAAAAGTAGCAGCAGAGGTCCAAGAACTAGGAGTTAAAGCTTCTGTGGCCGTTGCGGATGTTACTGATCTGGAAGCGGTTGGGCAAGCCACTGACCAAATTAAAGCGGATCTAGGTCCCATTGACATTCTCATCAACAACGCTGGAATCGCTAAGTTTGGAGGATTTCTCGACCTTACTCCAAGTGAATGGGAAAAGATTATCCAAGTTAACCTAATGGGTGTCTATAATGTGACAAGAGCCGTCCTTCCAGATATGATCGAAAGAAAAGCAGGAGACATTATTAACGTTTCATCAACAGCTGGTCAAAAAGGTGCGCCTGTCACGAGTGCATACAGCGCTTCTAAATTTGCCGTGATGGGATTAACAGAATCACTCATGCTTGAAGTGAGAAAACACAATATCCGAGTGACGGCACTAACCCCTAGTACAGTCGCGACTGATCTAGCGATTGAAGCAAATCTTACTACCGGCAACCCTGACACTGTTATGCAGCCAGAAGATCTTGCTGAACTGATGGTCGCACAACTTAAATTAAACCCACGTGTATTCATCAAAGCAGCCGGCATGTGGTCAACAAATCCATAAAATTGACTATGAAGCTGACTATTAATTGTAAGGAAATCAGCTTTAAGGTATAAAATTAAATACATAAAAGAGCATCAAATCGATTTTCTTTTTGATGCTCTTTTCCATTTGTTTAAAACTATATAAATGAGTGTGTAGTGCATTTTAAGAATGTTTTTAGAAATGATTGGGATCTTAGCCATTAGGTAAGAACGTAATCCTTTACTAATAAATGACGTTGGTCTGTTTTTACTTTAGCACTAATTTATATATAATATCTCTTTATCTGCAAAGTCTCATTGAACACTTATCTAGTTCCTTCCCTCACCCTTCTAACCATCAAAAGGTAAAACATTTGTAAAGCTTGAAAAAATGGAACAGATCATGCATAATAGGACAGTGCAATTAAGAGTGAAGATTACGTGAGTGCTCTTACTAACATTCATAAATCAATACTTCATGGGGCTGGCTGTGACACTGGTGTTCGCCACGGTCTTCAAAACCGCTCGAGAGTTTTTCACGAAAAAACCGTTCGAGACTCCCTTGCAGCAACGCTTTCATCGTTTAAAATACAATTTGTTCATAACGGTTTTATATCGATTTTCAGCAAGACCATTCGAGACCACTTGTGAAGACCGTTCAGAACCAAGACTCTTAACCGCCTATATTTATTAATAGGGGGCTATTTTTATGCAACAGAAAACGATCCGAAAGTTTAAACGTGGTCAAACGAACAGAACAGTTAAAAGGGTCATCGAAGACTTAACGTTAGACGATATGTATGAGAAGTTTATTCTTGTTAAACAAACTGAAGCATTAGCTCCACGCACCATAGCTGATTACCACACAAACTATCGATTCTTTAAGGTGTATATTAATGAAATGAACCCAACTGTAGAAGAGATCACACTGGACTTATTCCGAGGGTTCATTGGTCATATGCTGAATGAAAAAGGTCTATCGCCTGTTACAGCTAATGTGAGAATACGTACGATGCGAGCATTCATTCGCTTCTGTTATCTAGAAGGCTATATTGAGACACCCATTCATGAGCATTTCAAGCCCGTTAAAACAACCGAAGATACACTAGAGTCATTTACCCCTACAGAGATTAAAAGCTTACTCTCAAGCATAGATGACGAATTATACACAGGATTCCGAGATAAGGTGATTGTTCTTGTCTTACTCGATACGATGGTGAGGGTGTCTGAGTTAATCGCCATCAAAAGAGAGAACGTCGATTTAAAAGGTGGATTCATCAAATTAGAAGCAGCCTTCACGAAGACTCGTAAAAGCAGAACAGTCCCTCTCTCCTCAAAAACAATCAAGCTCCTAAACGAATACGTGAAAGAGACGGATGATTTTGAGGATGAATTTCTATTCCTAACATATGATGGTCAACCAATTACAGCAGCCACCGTTCGTTGGAACTTAACTCAATATGGTAAAGCCGCAGGCATTACGAACAAGCGAGTCAGTCCACACACCTTCCGTCATACAGGAGCCTTATTCTACATCATGAACGGAGGAGACCCATTCTCGCTTCAGAAAATCCTAGGACATAGCCATATGAACATGGTAAGAAAATACATTCAAATGTCAGACACCGACGTAAGACGCCAACATAACTCCTTCTCGCCTTTGAATAGTATCTTTAATAAATAACTTCATAATGTACAACAAACAAGGCACTCGGTTCATTCGAGTGCCTTTAAATGTTATTTCACTTGCTGTTGAAGAACCTCTTTTAAAAGTTCAATTGCGTTTTCTTCACTAGGGTCATTTGTGCCAAGCTCACCTTTGAAAGCTTTGGAGAGGATAGATTGTTGGAGCATTTCTATCTGTCTATAAGCCCCTCCTAAACTTTCCAGCATAATCTTTTCTTTTAACAGTGCTTTTTCAATCTTTTCAACTACTTTTTGTTGGCTATTTTTAGAAGCTACAGGTACAGGAATTTCACCCAATTCTTTTTGATTAATTTTAGGTAACACCGACCTTGAACCTGCTGTAGATGCTTTTTCAACAAAGAAAGGGGATAACATATACCAGAATAAATAATCGTTATTAATATCTGTCTCAATTGGATACATATCCGCACTGCATAATCCATCAAATTCAGCGATCGTAACTTTAGATAGATAGGGTCGTATCTTCGAATATAGAATCTGTCCTTTATAGAAGAGATGCTTAGCACTCTTTACATTCGCCTCTTGAACAGTTTGATACCCAATTAATTGACCATTTCCTTTTCCAATGTTGTCTGGAGCAATAAGTGGATGATTTAGATAATCATATGGTTTAACTAAATTCGATTTAACTTTTGCAATCTCTTTAAAAAGCTTCCACTCCCAATCATTAGGTATCGAGTATACGTCTCCAGATTTAGACCTATTTTGAAGTCCTGTTTCTCTAGTCAACTCCCCACGAAACGCTTTATCCAGTATCGCTGCTCGTCGAAGTTCAAAGGATTCCTTTGCTTCTTCAATCAATTGCTTCGCTTCATCAACTTTACTTAAAAGCCGCTCCACCTTTTCAGCAATACGTTTTTGTTCGTGAATGGGAGGGATTGGAATTGGCACTGTATTAAGGTTTTTAGCATAAATAGCGGCAACACTAGTAGTACCACTTTTGACATCACTTAATGATTTCTTCCCGTGAGGTGAAATGAAGTAATAATTAATAATTTCAGGAGTAAAATGTTTCAAGAAACGAACCCTCAAGATGTTATTGTTAAAAAGCACAGGATCTTCTATTGTTTTACTATATATTGTACTTTTCCCAACTAATTCAATACTATTGCGGGTATTAAACAAAAAGTCACCATCTCTTAACTCATATACAGATATTTCTTTATCTTCCGCATTAACTCTTACAAGGCTACAAAGGTCTAATTGACCGTCTGTTGTAATGTTGTTCATTTTAAGATAAGAATATGGATTAATATCTGACTGTTGTTTACTAGACCTAACTAAACCTAGTTTACTCTCCTTCACTAAACTAGCAAATCTCACCCAAACCCAATTTTTAGGCACATGATAAGGCTGCGTTTCCTCTGGCACCAACGCCTCTTCCAACAATTCTTCCATCGTCTTCTTTTTCTTCACCATTAGTTCTTCACCTTAACTTCTTCTGTTTCACGTAGCTCATCGACTACCTCGTTCAATAAGTCCATTGCTTGCTGTAGCTTGGAAATGGCTTCTTCAGCTGATTCGATCGGGTCTGGTAGGTTGTCGTATGATGAAAGAGACTCGTCAGCAATTAAACCAATGTCTAAGCTATCATTCTTCTTAGCGATGTCTTCACGTATGAAATTATTCCAACGCTCATCCTCTATATCTTTTCTATTCTCTGCAACATATGCCTTCATGAAGTTTTCAAAGTGAGCCTTGGTTAGTTGATTTCGCTTACCGAATGAAGACATATTTGTGCGTAGGTCATACACCCAAACATCCTTTGTACTGCCTTTATCCGTCTTCTCACGTGTAAAGAATAGAACATTTGTCTTTACCCCTTGAGCGTAGAAAATCCCTGTAGGCAAACGTAGAATCGTGTGTAAGTTACATTTATCCATTAAATCACGTCGAATTTGTGCTCCTACACCACTTTCAAATAGTACATTATCAGGTAATACTACAGCTGCACGTGCTTCACCGTTATCTTTTAGTGCGTTGTAAATTAGCTGTAAGAAATTCAACTGCTTATTAGATGTATCAAACGTTAAATCATCTCGTGATACTCTATCGCCACCTTTTTTCGTCCCGAATGGTGGATTGGTTAGTATGACATCAAATTCTTTCATCCATTTACCGTTGCTTGATAATGAATCTCCATTCTCCATTCGTCCATCAATGTTATGAAGCAATGCATTCATTAAAGCTAATCGATGTGTTCCCTTAACAAGCTCCATTCCACTAAACGCTTCTTTCTTCTGAAATTCTGCTTGTTGGGGCTCTAGATCAAAATAATCATCTGTTTTATTTTTTAGATATTGATCCGCAGCAATCATAAAGCCTAGAGTGCCTGCTGCAGGGTCATTACATCGTTCTCCGACTTTCGGGTCAACTAATTGGACCATGACATCAATTAAGACACGTGGAGTGAAATACTGACCAGCACCAGACTTTGTTTCACTTGCATTTTTCTCTAGCAAGCCTTCATAAAGATTGCCTAGTCCTTCTTCTTTAGCGTTATACCAATCAAGTGCATCGATTGATTTAATGATCTTCTCAAGATTCTTCGGTTCTGTAATGCTTGTAGAAGCATCGCTGTAAATCAAGCGTAAGCGATCGTGCTCATTGCTTCCAAGCTCTAATAATAAGCGCTGATAGAATGTTTTTAATTCCGTTCCTTCTTTTTCAACAAGTCTATCCCAACGATATTCTTCAGGAATGACTTCCTCAGTCTCTTCTCCTTGTTCTTTCATCATTTTTAAGAAGAGTAAGTATGTTAATTCCGTTACATATTGTTGATACGTGATCCCATCATCACGTAGTACATTACATAAATTCCATAGCTTTTGTACAATCTCTTGGTTGTTCATTTCTTCCTCCAATAAATCTTTAGTATTCATGCATCTACCTAGTATAAACGCAAAAAGAGCCTCATTAAAGAGGCAATAAAATTAACTAATATATAAGTTGTCATTAATCGTCTGAACCACTCTATCTATATCTTCACCAAATTCTTTTTTCATTTGCATATATCCACCTTGGCTGCGGAAAGGCTCTTCAGAGAATGCGTCCTGTGACGTTGGAGCAAGAACAGGAAACTGGATGAGCTGCTTCTCAATACGTCCTAGCCATTTCTTCTGCCTAGGCGTCCACTCATGAAGAGAATAGACCTTTTGCATCGCTTGCCTTATGCGAGTGTCATGGTCTACTAACGCCTCACCTAGCGCTGCTTGACGAATGAAGCTAATGATATTTGCTGCAATCTCTTCGTTCTTTGTTTGTTTCCATGCAGATTGTAAATGGGACTGCTTAAATCCCTTAGTCTCTAATATTGTAATTAATGCTCTTAAATCCTTCTTCGTTAACTCTTTTGGTCTCGTGCAAACCACTTGTAATGCAGGGATCTCATTGATGTTTTCTTTGATGAATTTCACAAACCCTTCGAGATAATCTTCTGGCTTATTGTTTCCTTCACCATAACCACGAATGACTCCTGTAACCTTATCATCTTGGTTTGAGATATATCTTTTCTCTCCTCTGACTTTGTACGTTTCCATATACTCAAACAAAATATTATGTTGTTGAGCATCCTTTGGTGAATACGTTTGAACATCCTTCACCCATTCATCAATACTCTGACCATTTGAGAGTTCTTCAAATTTCTGTTGACCCTCTTCATTCAAGCGTTGTTTTTTACGTTGCAATTTTGCCACTAACTGTTCACGATAGAACTCGGTTTCTTTTTCAGAAGTTGCTTGAGTTAAACCTTGATATAATTCATCAATAGTAATGTTCTGTTTTTTCACAACTGGCTTCATTTCTGTGTAACTTTGCAGCTTATTGTAAATACCAACAGCATCATAAATATTAAAATGAGTCTTCTCAATTTGAGGGCATAGACGAGTTGCTCGTCCCAACATTTGGTCATAAAGAATCCTAGATTGTATCCTTCTCATAAATACAAGATTCGCTATAGGTGGAACATCTATGCCAGTTGTAAGTAAATCCACCGTCACAACAACATTCGGTAACCGTTCATTCTTAAACCGTTTGATCGCATCTAATGGATTGTAGATATAACCAGTTATCTTCATAACTGCATCATCTTCAACTGCATCGCCACGTTCTTTGTAAGCTTCTTTTAAGAGACGAACGATTAAATCAGCGTGTTGGTCTGTAGCTGCGAAAATGAGCGTCTTTTCTTTACTTGAAGGGTCAATATAGTCAACTAGAGCATTAAGAATTACTCGATTAAATGATTCTGTAATGACTCGCTTATTAAATTGTTCTACATCAAAATGAACGGTATCTTCCATTTTCTCTAAAATAACTTCCCCTTCATCAACATCAAACACTTCCACTTCATCATCTTTCTCAAACTTAATACCAGCTTCTGAAAGCTCCGTTTGAAATAGATAAGGGGGTTCATGGTCTACTAGAAAACCGTCCAGAACGGCTTCACTATATGAATATTTATAGATTGGGGCTCCAAATATATCCGTTGTATGAAGAGCAGGTGTCGCTGTTAACCCTAGACATGCAGCATCAAAATAATCAATCACACGACGATACTGACTAATATAATCATCTTGGTCTCTAAACTCTAGTTCTTCATCAGACATCTCTCTATCACTCGTATAACCACGATGAGCCTCATCTACAATAATGAAGTCATATTGACCTACTGATGGCATCTTCTCATCTTTACTATAGAATAATCTCCGTACCATTCCTTGCACTGTGGCAATATGGACTTTTGTTGCAACTTCTGGTGAGATGTCATCAAGTGATTTCACATCATAAATATCTGAGAATGAAAGACCATCTATCTCTGTATCTTTCAGTGCATCAGCAGTTTGCTTGCCTAATGAGCTTCTATCGACAAGAAATAGAATCCGACGAATTTTTTTGGACTTAATCAAACGATACATCAATGCTATCGCTGTTCTCGTTTTGCCTGTTCCAGTTGCCATAGCGACAAGCATTCTTCTTTGACCTTCTCTCAAGCCTGCCTCCGCAGTAAGAACCGCTTGCTGTTGATAAGGTCTTAATCCAAACTTCGTAATATCTTCCTCTTCAAGCTTCTTATCAGCACCTTGGTCATCCTGACTTAGAAGGAGCTTTAAATCATCAGGTGAATGCCATCCTTCTAACGGTCGAGCGAATTCCATAGGCTTACGTGAATCCCAGAACCATATCCCCGACTCTTCTTGTAACTGCTTTAAATACCGTCTGCCGTTCGTTGCATACAAGAACGGAACTTTGTATTCGCCAGTAGTTGGTGTAATAACCTCATTATCTACTAGACTGATATTCTTTGCATAAGTCTTCGTTTGACTTTCTAAAGCACTAGGGATCGTTTTATGGTTAGCTTTTGCCTCAATTAAGCCAACAAGCTCTAAGCCAATGAATAAAGCATAATCAGCCCTTCCTCCGTCCACTTTCCACTCGGCAATAGCCATATTACGATTCTTCTCAGGTAATGTACCGTGTTTTTGATGATTTAAAGTGTTAGTCTCTACTTCCCAACCTACATCACGAAGCTTCTCATCAATTATGGAACGAGTTTCAGCTTCTGTGAGATTCGTTCGACGAACAAATTTCTTGGATAGCTTCTTCCTCTGTACTTTCAGATGCTCATCTTCATCATCTGCCTGCTCACGGATGCTCTCTAGCTTTTGTTTAAGGAGCTTCACTTCTTCATCATGCTCTTTTTGAAGCTGATCTAAATCTACTACATTTTCTTTTACAGGCTCTACATAGTCAGGTGCTTCAAAATTCCAATCACCATAGACTTCCATATACCATGTTGCTAAACGAAAAGTTAACTGTAAAAGCGCTTTAGCCTCTTCCGTTTCACCATAACCAGCATTATGTACAGCCTTGTTTCCTTTTTGACGTAGAGTTGTAAACATATCTAGTAGCTCTGGTTCTAACAAGCCATCTCTATGTAGAGTATTAATACGGTCTACTTGATTTGTACCTTTTACTTCTCTAATATTTTCAGCTGCTAATACAAGTTGAGCTAAAGTCTCTCCGAATAAGCGAAGTTTCATAATGGTCGTATGAGGGTCGTGATAAACATTCCTCTCAGCTGTTTCTCCTAAGTTAGCAAGAACGTTCCACTTCCCCCGAAGAAATGAAAAGTTACCGTTCATAATAATCACCTTTCCCGAAAGGTTTAATGAGTCCATTATACTACACTGGGAGTAAATTGGAATGAATAACGAAGGATTAATTGGGTCAGATGACATTTTATACTAACTAGCATTTAAATTAGTAAAACCTGAGTTTTATTAATCATGTGGGGGATTTCCGCAGCTATGGAACAGGAAGAAATTCTATGACGTGTAGATATACCTACTTAGGCAGGTTACTAGAGTATATGGAGTGAAAAGCGTGGAAAATAGCCCCCACTACCCTAGACAAAAGAAAAGAGACCCCTTTGTGAGTCCCTTAACTTGCTTCGTATTCCTTAACCTTACGATAGAACGTAGCTTTAGTCATATTTGATTCTCTCATTGCCTCGACTGCAGTAATTTCTCCTGCTTTCCATTGACTATATGCCAGTTTAAATTCAGGCGTTATTAATAATTTAGGTCTTCCTAGGTGTTTTCCTTTTGCTTTTGCTGAAACTATGCCTTCAGCTTGACGAGTCTTAATCTTAGTTCTCTCTTCTTCAGCAACCCATGATAATACCTGTAATACCAAGTCAGCTACAAACGAACCGATTGAATCATTGTACTTCCGTGTATCCAATAAGGGCATATCAATTACAACTATATGAGCTTTAATATTCTGGGTGATATCATTCCATTCATTTAGAATCATCTCTTTGTTACGACCTAGTCTATCTAATGAATGAAGATACAATGTATCTCCTTTACGCAATCGCATTTTCAAAGCTTGATATTGAGGTCTATAGAAGTCTTTACCGCTCTGCTTATCAATATGTATATCACGTTCATCAATTCCAAGAGCATACATACTATCCATTTGTCGAGCTTCATTTTGGTCTTTACTACTTATACGAACATATCCGAACTCTCTATTGTCCACGGTTTATACCACCTTAATATTTTATAACCTTATCTTATACACTCAGTATCAAAAGGTCAACATTAATTATGATACGTATCAATAATATCAAACATACCTTATGATACTATCTGAACCCTTGTTCTACCGTTGCGCATAATGTGTCCCATAAGGTGTACCTTTTGGAACAAATAATTCTTTAAAATAACATGACAAAGGTAGGTATACCTTTCCTTAGATACATAGAGTTAGTTACGTTAACTCGATTATTCTTATCGAATGCATCAGTATATGTTCGATTGTCTTAACCTTTACGTATTTAAACATACTGATTATTTGAACCTTGTCGGAAATTTATCATCCACATGTAAATACACCCTATTTCATTCCTAATATTGTATAATGTTAGTAAGTTGTTCTAAATATGATTAATTAGGAGTGTTATATAATTATGAATGACAGAATTAATGTTCGGACTACTTCCAGTAACTCTGCTGTTTCTGATGACATTGAATTGAAAAAGACAACTACTACTAGGCTTATTTTCAGACCTGAAATTGTAAACAATAATAAAAACCCTGAGGCATCTGTTAGAGGATGCTTCATCTTTCAAAAGAAAGGTAAAAATGCCTCTTGGGAAGATTATAAGGAGTTAGAGTTAAGTAAATTGAAAGCTACAGAATGGATAAAGCTAGAGCTAAATTCAGAGGCAATGCTGACGCTTACAAATGAGATTCAGAAATGTTATGCAGTGCATGAGAAGTATGGAGTTATGTATGGAGAATATCATCTTTTTAAGAATAACCCTGATATTGATAGACTGATTGAAATTTTCGAGAGTAACACTAGTCTGTTTACTCAATTAATGGAGGATGATAAGAGTGAAGTTCTAGAGAAAGCATTAGCATGGATTGTTACAAATGATAATCCAGATAAAATAATTGACAGGCTTAAAAACCTACAAGAGAAAGACTTAGACCAACTTAATACTCTTGTTGGGCTAGCTAATTTAAAAAAAATATTGTCTGTTTGGGAAGGCAACAAATGCAATAATACCTCTGAGAAGTTCTGGCAAGATGTTTTGAAAGAAAATAGCTGGATATTAAGTCAGATTTTTTCTAATCCAACCGTTCTGATAAATGATGAGGCTTATGTAGGAGGAAAGACTATCAATAATGATAGTGGCAAGCTAGTTGATTTCTTATATGCAAACCCCTTCTCTAAAGATGCTGTACTTATTGAAATTAAAACTCCCTCAACTCCTCTAATTACTCCCAAAGAGTACAGAACAGGAGTATATTCTGTACATAAGGATTTGACAGGAGCTGTTACACAAGTATTGACATATAAGACAAGCCTACAGAGGGAGTACCAGACTATAGACTATAACAATTATAAACAAGGAATCAAAACTGATTTTGACATTATACACCCTTGTTGTGTTGTTATAGCAGGCAGGTTTGATACATTAACTGATACTACACATAGACATTCCTTTGAGTTGTACAGAAAAGAGCTAAAGAATGTCACTGTAATTACATTTGATGAGCTCTTTGAAAAAGTTAAGAGTTTAATCCAGTTATTAGAAGGATAACTCTCGGTTATTTACTTCCTCTAATGTTGATGAAATCTTCTAAAACTATGCTGGATTATTAAAGAAGAGGCAATATCTAAAGAGATAAATTTGCCTTTTCTTTGTTGATTCATGTTCAACTATCCGCTCAATATGCAAAAATGGGAGAGAACCTAATTAAGATACTATCCTCAGATGTCTTTCAAAGCTAATCTTTTTGTAGTTACGATTACTTAACTTCCAAATTTCGTTAGAAAGCGTCTAGCTTGGAACTATCCTATAGGATTAGATTTTGTTGATTCATGACTTCAAACTCAATCTCCTCAATATTAATAACAGTAGCTTCTGCCATTGCTACCGCAGATGAATTTAATTTTATATTGTTCGTACATCTAAAATACATTAATAGCAATTCCCACATTGGAGCATACTGCTTCTTAATCTTTAAAAACTTGATTCTATCTGAATCTGACTTGTTAGTCGTATTCTTCTCTCTTCCTTTTGCAAGTTCCAATGAACGCTCGCTGTGCTTGTTCTTGAAAACATTAGTTATGGTAAAAGCAAACTCTTCTGTTAATCCGTATGTGAAGTCTAAATCACCCTTTTCTCGCAATCTATCAAGGTAGCTCTGCACCCCTAAGTCACTATCCTGTAATACACAGAAGTGGGCATCATACTCGAATTTTAGGTTGAACCGTTCACCTAATTGCTTTTCGAATTCTTCTTTGAACGCCTTAACTTCTTTTTTCTTGGTTTTGAACAGATCATTACCTTTAAGTCCATGTGCAGTGAGCAAAATACGTCTAATACTAGCTATTTCTTTAATTTCGTTTCTATTTAATTTTCTATGACTGTTTTTGGTCGTACATCCCCATCTTTCTTTCTGATGGATTATTATTTTTGCCTTAGCTAATTTTTTAAATACTGATTCTAGGCTCGATTTCATACTCTTAAATGATACTTGAAGAAACTCATCTAGCATCTCGATATCAGAATTAGCCTTGCTATAACCATTAATCACCTTGCTGAACTGCTCTTGAAGTTTCTCTACGTGTATAACTCTTGCTCCATATAATGCACTAGTAAGCTTCTCATCGACAATACATAATTCAATAAGCCACTTAGTCAAACTAATAGGACGTGTCCTATTATTCCTTTGAATCAGATAGTCCACTACAAGCGAATTTAATTCAAATTCACCAATTAACTGCCCTTGACCATTGTTAGAACGCTTATCAATTCTTTCAGCCTTTTTTGAACGTTTCCCAATGCATGTGATAACCCGCTTTGAACCTCTTCCCTCAACTGTATAGGATTCCCACTCAGTTTCAACTGATTTGATAAGAAGGGTAAATTCTTTGCCTGTAAGATTTCCCTTTTTCTTAACTGATTGCCTTTGTGCTTTGCTCCCATACTTCTTAACCAGTTCTGCTAATGTAAATTCTTGCTTCAATATAATTCTCTTTTCTGATGACTAAGTTTCGCTATTAATTGCAGCCATCTATTTCACTCCTTTCTTAATTAATGATATGAAAATTGAATTCTTCAATATCAAGAAAGCTTCATATTAATTAATGTTTCAGACCATAAAGTTCTGTACCGAATCGACCTCTAAATATATATAAATATTAGTAACCGATTCGGTACAGTTTTTTCACCTTTGATTAAGTTGGTTTTAATTGATGATTTGTAACATTAGCACACTCAAAAAAGAACTCATAAGTAAGTGCTCACTTCAAAGGGCAAGAGCATTCGCTTCGCTCACAAAGATTTGGGTCAGTCGCAAAGCTCCTTCGTTCCCTTCGGTCACTCACCACCTAAAGGTGGCGACCCTATATAACTCCTTATACTTAAGCTATTTTCTTATACCTAGGATTGAGAGTTTTCTTCTTTTGGCTCGTTTTACAATAATTCGATAGATGATATTGCTTATTTGCAAGAGCTTCATCGATCCGCTCATACGGTACTAATCCCTTCCATTTACTGAACAGATACTCTCTGATCTCATTAAATGTTACTTCTAGGTTTGCATCTGATACATATCGCCCAATTACTTTTTGAGTGGATTGGATTTGATATCTAGGATTCTCTTTGATATTGAACAGTGGTATCCAATCTTGAATGAAACTTGCTTCCTTTTCCTTAAGGTGTTTCTTGAGTTGCTTATTATCCATACCATTAATATCAATTAGTTGAAATACTACCATGATACTATCTGATCCAGACTTAATTAACTCTAGTATATTTTGATTATTGTACCCCTCTCGCTTGTCCTTTTGATACTGTACCATCCGCCTGTATAAGTCGATTGCTTCTCCCACATATAACAGTTCTTTCGGGTTATCTGTTAGATACCAATAATACAAACCGCTTGCCTTTTCTAGTTGTGATTGATACTCTTTGATTTCATTCCATTTACACTGGAATACCATATCCTTTTTTACTTTGGTCAATCTCTTTTCCTCATTTCATTATGGATTTGTGATCCATAATGACTGCCTCCATACGCATTGAGTAGGTTTGATTACCAAATTTATTCCATTCCCTGTTCTACCTTTATAACCTCTAGCTTCACTGTAGAGGATAGCAATCTATCTCTTTTCAATACATTGCGTAGATAATTAGAACAATTTTTTTTTAGGTTCTGTATCAAATATCATTTTAATCCAAACATTCCTCCGCCAAGAACATCACCTTTCTTCAGAAGTTCTTTTACATCCTTATCTAACTCACTTGTCATGTCATTCATATTAATTAATACAAGTAAATCAGTTACAGCTTTTATCTTACTAGCATCATTCTGTTGAAAAGTACCATTCAACGCAGCTAATGCACGGGAATAACTTTCACCGATAGAATGATTTAACCCACTCAGATAATCAGTATCATTATGTAGCAATGACCTAGTTCGATTAAGTTCCTCTTCACTTTCGTCAAGCATATGCATCTCCATTGCTCTCCTACTCCCAGCATGAGGGTCAAGAATAAAGACATCCCCATCCTCATCTACTAATTCTTCTGAATCTCTAGCTGATAGATATTTGAGGTGTGCTAGTGTAATCTCCAACTCAGTAGCCTCATCTATTTCCTTTTGAAATAAATTTTTTTCTATATGATCGAACTCTGGTATCTTTGATAATTGTTCAATCCGTTCCTTTGGAATTTTTCTTTTTCCTTTCAACCAGTCATAAACAGTCTGCTTACCTATCCCAAGTTCTTGTGCTATCTGGTTAATACTGAAACCAAATGTTTTAATAATCCTCTCTAACCCTATAATTGTACTCACTTCCTTATCATCACCTTGACTTGATTTTTAAGTCTAAATAAAAGATATCATGACTTAATTTTTAAGTCAACAACTATTTTTCAATTCTGGGGCAGATTACGTCATTACACCCATGTAAGAATGCGTCGCCTTCACTTTCCTCAGGCTAATCATTTATAACAGCTTCAGTTGCCCTCTTCCTCTCACAAGAATTGGGCAATTATAACTTTAAAAAAATTTATTTCCCTTTTTCATCAATGATTTGCTTTAGATCCTCAATACTTAATACTTTATCTTTTCTTCTATGTACCATACGGTGACAATTAGCACATAAAGGAACTAAATCAGTATCAGGATTAATTTCAACCGCCTCTAAGATTGTACTCAAAGGATTAATATGATGAACTTCTATAAAATCTTTCCCTCGTTCTCCATATACATCTTCAAAATTAAAGCCACAAGCAAAACAATTTAATCCATGAATCTCTATCGCTTTCTTACGATTCTTTGGATCACGCTCGTATTTATTTACTAAGTACGTTTTCTTAGTTCCCTCTATACCATTTCCTTCTTCTACTTCTTGAGCTTCAATATCAGATTTGGCAATCTCATATAAGTCTTCAGATTTAGAATATACTCTTAATAACCTTACAACTTCAGTATATTCGGTGCCCTTACTATTTAAAGTTTCAATTACCTCTTTCACTGTCTTATCTTCAAAAATACCTCGATAATCAGCTCTTATACCTAAATAATAAAGTATATTTGCGGAATCACGACCGTTAGTATTTCCAGTCCTCTCAAGTATATTGACATCCATCCATCGGTGAGTTTTGTTATTGAGTAGATGTTCATACACCACTCTACTTTTTAATTCATCAGAGTAATAATTATACTCTCTAATTCGTCCATTAGATTTTAAAGGTGGAAGTTGAAGGTTATCACTTGATACATGTTCTGTTACATACCCTAACTGTTCTAATCTATCTTTTACTATATTCAACTCTACATCACTAAATAGAGGTTTATATTTCTTTTGAAGAACCAATGCTTCTACAGTTAAATCTAACCTTCCAAGTTGAGCTAACTCTGCAAATCCATCTGAAATTTGCTTACTATTAATCAGTTTTTTCGCTGTATTTAATCCACCTTCATTAGCAACCATTTGTCTAAACTTCAAAGGAGTATACCCAATAGCTTTTGAATCATCATAGATTTTCAACATAGCTTTATGCAAATCATTAATTAATTGTTTTTGACCGCTCTTCACTCTTTTTCCACTCCTAATTACTGTCTTTAAATTTCCAATCATATTTCGTTTCATAAGTTTATAAATTAAGATTACAGTTGTAAGTCCATAGATTCAAACATTGTTATCTTAGGAGAATAATCTCAATTCAACCTGTTGTGGACAAATAGAATTGAGGTAGTATCCCTAGTTTACAATAAAGTTCCTAGGAAATTCATAACTTGATATATTCATAGTGCAAATACTGAATGTCAACACATTAGATGAATCGTTGCAATACTTACATTAATACCAGTGCCTTAGTGAATTTGTGCTTCACCGCTTTTAATCCCTAGAATTTGGCATTAAGGTATAAACTATTAATAATTGCATGCTTCGACATTTACTTTAAAAATACTGTTTGTTGAAGCTTTTTATCCTATGAAAAAGCTTGGAATAACCGTCTCGAATCGGAAATAATTACCCTAGTCGGTGTGAATTAGTGTCCTAATTAAAAGGTGTATAGGATAAAAATAATCAACACTTATGCTTCTGACTCTTCAGGTATTCATCATTAAAAATACACTTGATCCACCTGCTAGCCTGTAATAGTAAGCGAAGGCTAGCAGTAAGCATTAACGAGAAATAAGGCAAATCATAAGATATTTTTAGAACTAGGTTGGACTTTTAATTTTTTTAGGCTTTATGCTTAATTAAACGTCAACAATTTTCACTTGAATATTCTAGACAGATGTTGCATAATAAGACCGTGCGATTAAGAGTTAAGACCGTTCGAATGTTCACAAGAAAACCGTTTGAACAAACTAAAAAACGTTGTTATACCAATATTTCTTGGGGCTGGCTGCGACACTGGTGTTCGCCACGGTCTTCAAAACCGCTTGGGAGGCGCGTGTCGTCTCCGGTAGGTTCGATTCCTACACAGTCCCGCCAAACCTTACATAGCAAGGGTTTCAGCTTTCTCCGTATTTTAACAATAAAAGAGAGAACTGGACCTAAAACCTAAGCGGGTGCCGAAAAGGTGCCATTTTTTATTTTTACTGATCAAAGGCAGCATCAAAAACGGTAACAGCACCATCCTGAAGAGTAGGTAGGACGTGACTATATAAATCTAAGGTTATCGAGACTTTGCTATGTCCTAACCGTTCAATGGCAACTTTAGTGTGTACATTATTTTGAAGTAGTATGGTTACATGTGTATGGCGTAAATCATGAAGTCGACTATTCGGTAATCCTGCTGTCTTTAGTGCTTTTTTATACGCTCTGCATAACTCCCCCCGCACCTTTTCGATTTGATTAGTTGCCTGAAGTATCGAAGCAATAAATAAGAACTAATTCCTAATCTTTCATCTAATACAAAAAAACCACCCTTTGGTGAAGAATTTCCCCATCAAGAATAAATCCTTGAATCAGGCCACGACTAGCTTGAACATTAAGGACATCCTTTTGCATCGCTGGTAAGTATGGTGGTTTAGCAAGTACGGAAATAGAACCCTCAGTTTCCATTATTGCCGTTTCAACCTGATCCATGTAAAAAAGCCCTTCTTACTCAGATTGGTGAGCAATCCCTCCATCGTAAATCTCGCTTTTTTTTGACCCTCTTCAAGAACCTGTCCATTTTAAATTAAGTAGGTCTCCTCAACTTCTAAGACTTTACGACCTCGGAGACTTTTAATGGCAATGACACTCGTCAAAAAAGTATAGAAACAAAACAAAACCAATCCAATCATACTAATCCAAACCGGTACGTCTTTCATAATCATCTGAAAACCATTCAAAAAGAGGTAAACTCACTTGAGTCTACCTCTTTTCATTTTCAACTAAAGATTACTAAAACGATTTTGTAGCTCCACCATCGACAACCAGTGATTGACCTGTTACATACGTATTGGCAAATGAACCAAGGAAGACAATCATCTTCGCAAATTCTGCTGGTGTTCCGTAGCGGCCAATTGGAATCGCTTGCTCCATTTGTTTCTTACCTTCTTCATAGCTTAGATTCAACTTATCTGCTCTAATTTGGTCAAGTTCTGCTACGCGGTCCGTTCCGATTCTTCCAGGGCCAACCGTGTTTATTAATATCTGATCAGAACCAAGCTCCTTAGCAAGCGATTTCGATAACCCAACAATACCGGTTCTAAATGTATTCGATAGAATCAATCCATCTACGGGTTCTTTAATAGATGAGGAAGCAATGTTAACAATTCGTCCTCCCCCCTGCTTACGCATGTAGGGAAGCACTTCTCGAATTGCACGTATAAAACTAAGCAAGTTAAGCTCAAATGCATATTGCCATTGGTCGTCCTCAAATGCATCAAACCCACCAGCTGGGGGCCCTCCTGCATTATTAACAAGGACATCGACTGTACCATATAGATCCGCAGTTGTCTTTACTAGATTTTTTATATCCTCAGGTTTTGTCACATCACAAACTTGAACGTTAAGTTTGATTCCTGTTTCTTTTTCAACCTCACTTGCAGCAACCGTTAACTCTTCTAAATTCCGGCTCGCAAGCATCACGTTTGCTCCTTCCTTCGCAAACTCTAGAGCACTCGCTTTCCCTAATCCTTTACTCGACGCTAATACTATAACTGATTTATCTTTTAATCCTAATTCCATCTTCTGATCTCCCCTACATCTCAATTGAACTAGACTTTATCGTTTTATCTTTCTTTCTCTTATTCCATTGAATGAATACAACAATTGCAATAATAGTAAACCCAGCAATATCCTGGACCAAATTCGGATTCATGAATAGTAATGCCCCTCCAAATAAAATCAATCGTAATATCCAATACATATTAGCTAATAGATAGCCTTCTGCCGCAGTCCCTAACATGATTACCCCTGTTACTGCAGTGATGACAACGAGAACCCCTTCTATAAAGGTTGTATCGATTAAAAGAAGTGAATTATTGTAAACAAACATATACGGAACAATGAATCCGGCAATTGCTAGCTTCATCGAGAGGAACCCTGTTTTCATTTGATCCCCGCCGGATATACCTGCTGCTGCAAAAGCTGCTAAAGCAACAGGTGGAGTAATGTTTGCGAATATGCCAAAATAAAAAACAAATAAATGTGCAACTAATGGCTCAATACCGAGTGTAATTAAAGCTGGAGCTGCCATTGTAGCTGTAATAATGTATGTTGGAATACTAGGTAAACCCATTCCAAGAACAATACAGGCAATCATGGTAAAGACTAAGGTTAAGAATAGACTTTCCCCACCAAGTGTCACAATCCCGTTAGCTAGCTTTAATCCAAATCCAGTCATTGTAGCAACACCTACAACGACTCCCACACATGCACAGGCAATGGCTACCCCGACTGATGTACGCGCACCTTGTTCCAATGCATCAGTAATATCTCGTACTGACATTCTAGTTGTTTTCCGTAACATCGCAACAATTACAGTAATAATGATAGTGAGCAATGCAGAGTAAATGATTGTGCGTCCACTAAAGAATAGCATGTACATAAGGAAAATTAGTGGAATAAGCAGATGTCCACGTTCTTTTAATACCTCCATAACTCGCGGAAGGTTTTCTTTAGAAATTCCTTTTAAACCCTCTTTCGTTGCACGAAGGTGAATTTGAACGATAATACCTAGATAAAAAAGCAAGGCTGGCAGTAAAGCAGCTAATGCGATCTGAGTATATGGAATTCCTAGTGTTTCAGCCATGATAAAAGCAGCTGCCCCCATAATTGGTGGTAATATTTGTCCTCCAACAGAGGCAGCAGCTTCAACAGCTCCAGCAAAGTTACGACTATAACCGATTTTCTTCATTAGTGGAATCGTAAAAGAACCCGTTGTTACAACATTTGCAACCGCCGCCCCGTTAATACTCCCTAAGAATCCACTTGCTATCACCGATACCTTAGCCGGGCCTCCTCGCGTTTGTCCTGCAATTGCTAATGCCATATCATTAAAGAATTGCCCCATCCCTGACTTCGATAAGAAGGCTCCAAAAAGGATAAAGAGAAAAATATACGTTGCTGAGACTCCAATTGCCGTCCCGTATACTCCTTCTGTCGTCACATACATGAAATTAACGAGTTCATCCCAAGTATAGCCACGATGACGGAAAATCCCTGATAATTCACGACCATATAATCCATATAAAAAGAAAATGACCGCCATCGTCGGTAAACCCCAACCCGTTACACGGCGAGATGCCTCTAATACAAGTAGAACCAACATTCCTCCAAATAATAAGTCGAAATTGTTAGGTAAACCACCACGATTTACAATTCCTAAATAATCTACAAATATATAAACAGATGTAGATACAGCCATTAATGCAAAAATAACGTCATACCATGGGAGTTTTGTTCGGTTCGCTTTTTTAAACGGCGGATATAATAAGAAAACTAGTGTTAAAATCGCGGCAACGTGCAAAGATCGATGCTGCAACGTTGCTGGCGTTCCAAAGTAAGACGTATACATGTGGTAAATAGATAAAAAGATCGCAATACTTGATACGATGATTGCAACCTTCTTATTGGAAAAAGTTCTAAAGCGTGATTCAGCATCGTATTTTTCTAGCACTTCTTGTTGTTCTTTTGTCATTTGAGGTTCATCCAAGGTTGAACGCTTTTCCATGACAGTCACCTCTTCTCTATAAATATTTCCATTCGTTCATGGTGGGGCAGGTCTTCCGCATCAAATATAATTGAATCATCGATTTCCAGTTCAAAGTTCGCATGCTGTGAATGAATCCATCGGAACACAGATATTTGTTCATTCATATCTCGAATAATCACTTCTCCATTTTCAACGGTCATGGTTCCTTTTTGATGAGGAACACCTGCACCAAATGATTGGAAGGCCGTCTCTATTAATAAAAGCTCTCCTTCATTAGTAAGTTGATAAATTTCACGCCACGGTGTTTTCTCAACCGAGTGAATCCACTTAATTGTGAACGTATCTCCAGCCTTCAATTGATCCACTTTGTTATAAACCCTTCCATCTTCTTGGCTCTGAACAATAAGGTTCATATGATCTGAATTCGTGCAAGCTGATAGAATAAAAAGAATAAATACGAACCAGATTCTCATTTCACAATCCCCTCTTCTTCATAATGATAAAGACTGACTCAACATACTAGCTTACATACATAAGTCTTAGATGATGAGTCAGCTCTTCGATTTTTTTGTTAATCTAGTGCTCCAACTTCCTTAAAGTAACGTTCCGCGCCCGGGTGAAGTGGAACAGGCATTCCTACGTTCACAGTATCCAATGAAATATCCTTTGCTGCATTATGAGAGCCTTGAATCTGTTCAAGATTCTCAAACAAAGTCTTCGTAATTTCATAACCTGCATCTTCAGAAACTTCGTTAGAAAGTAACAATAAATTTGTAATTGCAGCAGTAGGAATATCCTGATCATTTCCATAAGAACCTGCTGGAATCAATTCACTCGAGAAAAACGGATAATTCTCCATTAAGTAATCCATTGCTTCCCCTTCAATTGGAAGGATTTTAGCTGTATGCGTTGTATCTAAGTCAATTACAGTTGCATTCGGTACACCACTTGTAACAAATGCTGCATCAATCATTCCGTTTTTAATTTGATCAATTGCTTCACTATAAGATAGATAGTCCTGATCAATATCATCATAGGTCATTCCATGAGCTTCCAGAACCATACGTGCATTCAACTCTACTCCAGAGTTTGCAGCTCCAACACCCACACTTTTACCAGCTAAATCAGCAATACTCTCAATACCGGAATCTTCAGTTGTAACGACTTGCACAAAGTTAGGATAAAGTGACGTTAATCCTCTTAATGAATCGATAGGTTGTTCCCCTTCAAACGCACCGCTTCCTTCATAAGCTTGTAAAACAGCATCCGCCATCGTAATAGCTAATTCTGCTCTACCTGTATTTATAAGATTAATATTTTCGACAGAGGCACCAGTCGCTTGTACCGATGAATCAATCCCTAATTCATTCTCAATAATAGTAGATATAGCTCCCCCGATTGGATAGTACACACCCGAAGTTCCACCAGTGGCAACCGTTACAAATAAATCCTCTAACTCCATCTCGCCAGCTTCTGCTTCTGCACCTTCAGTTCCTTCAGCATCCTGACTTGTCGTTTCTTCCCCACCACAAGCAGTTAGAAAAACAAGTAGCGATGCAGCAAATAATGAGTAAAACTTTTTCATAGTTACTTCCCCCTAATTTTTTTTGTTTTCCACTTTCTATAATGCAAACTCTGTGCCAACTTTAAAAACACAGAAATGTATGCGTTTACTTTGTTAGCGCATACATTTCTGCCGGATAAAAACCGGCAAAAATTGCCGCACTGCATTTTTTGCCGGTTTTTATTGTTTGTATTGATTTAACTTATCGCGTAGACCTCTTTCGCTTATCCCTAGCATTAAAGCTGTATTTTTCCGATGCCCGTTATTTGCTTCTAGTGTAGCTAATATGAATTGTTTTTCCATTTCCTTCAAAGGAATGCCTACAGAGTCTGAAATGGTTACTCCTTCTTTTCTTTCTATTGTTTGAATAGATCTAAGCTGTTGTGGTAAATCCAACACTTCAATAAATGTATCATCTGCTAAGACCATGGAAGATTCTATAATATTAGATAATTCTCGTATGTTACCTGGAAAATCATAGTTTAATAAAATACGGTTCGCATCTTTCGTCAACCCTTGCACATCCTTATTCATCTCTAAGTTAAACTGATGGGTAAAGTATTGAATTAGAAGTGGAATATCTTCTTTTCGCTCTCTTAATGGCGGTAACGGTACTTTAATAACATCTAAACGAAAATATAAATCTTCGCGAAATTCACCTATTTTCACTGCTTGTTCAAGATTTTTATTCGTTGCTGCAATGACGCGGACATCAAGGTTAATTTCCTTGTTAGAACCCAACTTAGTTACCACTTTTTCTTGCAAAACCCGTAATAGTTTTGCTTGTAAAGAAAGAGGCATATCTCCAATTTCATCAAGAAAAATGGTCCCTCCATTCGCCATTTGAAATTTTCCTTCTTTACTAGAAACAGCTCCTGTAAAAGCCCCCTTATCGTACCCAAATAATTCGCTTTCAAGTAGCTGATCAGGTATGGCTGCACAATTGACGACTTCAAAATGTGACTTTTTTCGTTTTCCTGAGAAGTGAATCGCTCTAGCAACTAGTTCTTTTCCAGTTCCACTTTCTCCTGTGATTAAAACGGTTGAATCAACTTCTTTGACTTTACGAACTAGATTAAATATGGTAGACATCGCATCACTTTTTCCAATAATACCTTCAAAACTATATTTTTTTTCTAATTCTTGACTTAAAAATTCAACTTGCTCATTTAAATGCTGGTAGTGAAGCGCTTGTTGAATAATGGAATAAAGCTCATCAATATTGATAGGCTTTGTTATATAAGAATAGGCCCCTTCTTGAATTGCTTTTACTGAAGTAGCAATTGTTCCGTAAGCTGTGATCATTACAACAACGGTCTTAGAACTAACCTCTTTAATTTTTTTTAATATTTCAAGACCATCTACTCGACCAATTTTTAAATCCAGCAAACACAAATCATAACTTTCCTCAACGATTCGTTTTAATCCTTCACTCGGGTTAGTCGTTGTAACAACATCATATTCGTCTTCTAGTGCAAATTCCAAAGAAGAGCAAATTGAAGCTTCATCATCAATGACAATAATTCTTTTCATTTCGCTCACCTTCTCTCTTCTTCTAGGAATGTTAACGTGATTGTCGTTCCTTTGCTTTTCTTACTATCTATTTCTAGCTTCCCACCATTGTCATGGACATATTGATTAGCTATAGCTAATCCAAGACCTGTCCCCTTTTCTTTTGTCGTATAAAAGGGTTCTAATGCTTTAAGTTGCTCAGCCTCAGACATACCAGTACCTTGGTCAGAGACTTTCACCACAATCTTTTTATTCTTAACGCACGCTTTTAATTGCAATTCAGGATCCTTTAAGTCCTCTATTACACTCATTGCATCTAAACTGTTAATAATCAGATTAATAATAACTTGCTTTAACTGATTGGAGTCCGCTGTGAGCCAGAGATTACTCTCTGTGTCACACCTTAAATAAATGCCCTTATTAAGAGCGGTACGTTCAAATAAAATCGTACATTCCCTCATAATGGAAGCTACGTCTACTCGTTCTTTATTTAACTGTTTCGGCTTTGCGTAATCAATTAGCCCTTCTATTAACTGATTAACCCTCTCAATTTCTTGTGGAACATACGTGGATATTTCTTTTTGAAACCGCTCATTCTTATATTTACGCGGAATTAGTTCGACAAAGGTCTTAATAGAAGTTAGTGGATTACGTATTTCATGTGCAATCCCAGCAACCACTCTACTTAGAGCTTGATTTTTTTCTTGTTCAAAAACTTGAAGACGTAACTTTCTTTCTTCAGTGATATCTTCAAATGTGACAATCAGTCCATTCACATGCTTCTCAAAATTGTATAAAGGGTAAATATAGTATCGTAAATAGAACGTACGCTGCTCTCGTTCCCAAACTGTCTCTTCCCCTAAATATAAGTTTCTGGTTTTATAAACTTGGATGAAGCGATTCTTCAAAAGTTTTTCTAACAGTAGAATTTGTTCATAGTGAACACCGACAACTTCTTTAGATTCTCCTGATATTTCTAACGCTTTCGTATTAAAAGAAGTAATTAATCCTTGTTGATTTACCGTGGCAATGCCACGCGGACTACTATTTAATATTTGCTTCTGAAACTCATCACTGTTTTTCGTCTGCTCAATTTTCTCTTCTAGCTTATTATTCATTTGGTTGAGTACAGTCGTTTTTTTACTTACTTCTCTCTGTAATTGACGATTCCATCGAATGCCAAGTAAAAATAAAATAATTGCTAAAAAAAGCAATGATCCGATAATTTGAATGATTTTTCTTAAACGATCTGTTAATTCATCTTCACTATCAAACCACTTCTCATGAAGCATGCTATAAGTTCCGTCACTTTTTATCTCTCGAATACCACTGTTTAATTGACTAAGTAAAGGATAGTTTTCCTTTTGAACAGCCATTGTGTAATCGATTGGAAGAAGATAGTTGCCAACAATTTTATACTCACCCTGCAGCTTCCTTTGCTCTAACACATATTGAGTTGTTAACACATTTCCGACAAATGCATTAGCACGTCCATTAAACAGTAACTCTAAAGCCGTTTCCTGATTGCTCGCAACGTGATACTTAATACTACGAATATTACGCAAAAACTCATATTCTAACGTATCACGTTGAAGCGCCGTAACAGCATTCGTTAATTGAGTTAACCCCTCAATTTCCTGATTTTCTTCATGAACAACTAGGCCAATTGACGTTCCCAAAATAGAATCAGAAAAATCCATGACCCTTGCATGCTTTTCATTAAAATAAGCACTTAACAAAATATCCAATTTTTTATCACGAAGCATTGAAATAGCTTCTTTTTGCGGGATTGGTATGAATGTTACCTCCACTCCCATTCTTCTTGCAATCTCATTCATCATATCTACAGCAAATCCTACTGGTTCTTCCTCTTGGTTAAAGTGAACAGGAGGAAAATTCGGATCATACCCCACTACAAGTTTCATCTTTTCTTCAGCCTGTACACTTAATCCCGAAAGAGTTAATAATATGCTTGTCACACAAACTAGAAAGATTCTTTTCATTTATAGCCCCTTAAAAAACGTTATCTTTTTATCTATCGTAGTTGAAAATAGAATAAAAGCCAAGCAAGGCACTAAAAAATCGCGAAAAGGTCAACTGTGGTTCAGTTGACCTTTTCGTGATCTTTTAATTTACTTTACTCTTAAAACAATAATCACCTTAAATAAATCACCATCAACTTCAATATCTAATCGACCATCATGTAAATCAACGATCGATTTAGCAATAGTTAGACCAAGACCAGAACCTTCAGAATGACGAGAAGCATCACCAGGTTTAAAGCATTCAAACAGTTCGTCAACTCCGTCACCTAATTCATGCTTTGTGACATTTTTAAACGTGATTACAGCTTCGTTATTCATTAACTTGACTGAAATATAAACTCTCGTATGTTCCAATGAATAATGATGAATACTCATAATTTAAAATTGCACTATGCAATTCATGAATTGCGTGCATTACCATCTTATTATCGGTTTTTACTCCTTCTGGTAACAAGATGCGATTTTCTAATTGTTTCGCCAGGTTGTAACTTATAAGCTTCTTTAATTTATTTATTAATTTATCAGTATCAGAACAAATAAAAAATTTTGCTACTAAAACGGCATCTACTAATACAAGAGTTAATGATTCGTAGCTTAAGACATATTCACTTCACTCAATTTCCGAAAGAGAAACTCTATACATCTTGTCATCATTCTCTTGTTGATTACCGCGTCCATCTGTATTATTGCTGATGAAGTAAAGAGTATCTCCTTCTATCAGCACATCGCGTATTCGACCAAAATTCGTTATTACTTCACATTGTTCGCCTGTTTCAAGATCAATTTCTAGTTCTGCCTCTCCTCTAAGTGCTGCGACATATAATTTCCCATCATAATAATCCATTCCTGATGGGGCCCATGTTGCATTGGCTCCAGAAGTGAATAACGGGGAAACCATTCCTTCTTGTTCTTCAGACCCTTGAATCACCGGCCATCCATAGTTCTGACCGCTCTCTATTTCGTTAATTTCATCGTTGTCATGGCTGCCGTGCTCGCTTGAATAAAGCGCACCATCAGCCGACCGCGTTATCGACCGTAGCTATAGACGAAGGAGTCGGCAAATGGATTGTCATTTGGTATCGTTCCATCGAGATTCATTCTTAAAATGCTTCCGCCTAATGAGTCAAGATCCTGTGCTGGATCTGGGTCAGATGCGTCTCCTGCAGTTGCATAAAGATATCCATAATGGAAAAGGTCTCGCAAACAACATAAACGTTACTAGTTAAGCCGGTGATAAAACCTCACGTATTGTCGACCAAACTGTTAGCTACTCCTCTTTGGAGTGTATATGCTTATATGAGCGTTTGATTCGCTCTTCATCTATATTTATTTTATAAGTTGCTTTTCTTTTTTCGTCAATTTTTTTCGGGTACCATTTTTCATATTCTAAGAAGTTTTAACGGGCTAGTCATAACACTCAGACTCCTCACTTCCGCTCGTTCTTCTCTTGAATCTCCATTAACGGAACTTGGAACTTTTTATCTTCTTTTAGTAATTCTGAAACGGTGACAAATTGATAGCCTTTCTTCTTTAGCTCTGGCAGGATAATGCTTATGGCTTTAACTGTTTGCGAAAGAGTGCTTAAATTCGGGTGAGTTTTCGTATGGCTTGCGATTTCATTTCCCTCTTTAATTATCCTCTTTGCCACATCAGGTGTTTCCACTACCCTGTTCCCTATGACAAAAAATGTTGCTGATGCATCGTGCTCCTCTAAAAGGTCTAAAACGTCATTCGTATAACGACTGTCTGGACCGTCATCAAATGTCAAGGCGACCATTTTACGTTTCGTTTTGACTTCCCACACGACATTCTTCATAATAGGACAATCACTTTGATGTGCAGCAAGTGCATGATGATTTGAAGCGAATAGTACGATCATTGTGAATACCATTACTCTCGTTACTCTCCCCATATTCAAGCTCCTTTTACAGTTGATTGGGAGTAGTAATTGAATGATTCACTATATGCACGCGTTACATTAAATAAAAAAGAGCATGAGATCATGTTGATTTCATACTCAATCTTGTGCCTTCATATTCTATAGATAGGCCACTTAAATCATTTTTATTATATCCATTGTCTACTTGACATGGTTCTGTTCATTTTGACAACGGGTTTTGTTAGTATTCTGCTGCATCACTCCGATATTTCCATGGAGGCCTGGATTTCCGGACTAATTTCCGAGTGAGGATAGTTAATTCGTTCGTCAAATTCTACCCAGTCGAGATTTGCCATCATCAGCAGGTAGCGTTTACCGCTATTAGGGTCGCTGATAATGATATGGTCACGGCCAGCTGTTTCAATGCGGCCTTGGTAAACCATTGCATTCCATTCGCTGTTCCCTTGGTAAGTAAAGTAGAAAGTACCAACCTTCCCTTTGTTGTAGCGCAGGATATTTTCGATAAACGATTCTTCAACTCTACCCATCAATAGCTGCTGTCCAGTACCCATCGGAACCACTGGCATAGAATAAGCAGGTCCAGAAGGCATACCCGCCTGGAAGCCAGTAAATTGTTGCGGGGTGTCGCTACCCGTCATAGTAGCTGGTTGAAAACCAGCCTGATTGCTCATTGGATTATAATTAGAGTTTCCATAATTCATGAGAAGTTCATCTCCTTTTTTGATTTATCTATAAAACTCTGGGCAGTAGCCCGGTACACCGACATAATAGCAATGATTCCTGTATGCAAAATCGAACTGCGTCATAGGGGATCTTGGCATCGTGGGCGTACATGGGTCACGGTATGATTGCCCCGGACTCGGATTAAAAAACCATAAATTCATTCGGGCTCGTGGATTCCGATGACCTTGCAACAAATTTCTAGCTCTCTGCAGGTCTTCTTCTGTGGGACGCTGTGTATACAAGGCTCCATTTAAAACAGGCTCGAAGTGAGGAATTCCCGTTCCCGGTATCGTTTGATAAATAGCATGACGGATATTACGTAAATTGTTGAAGTCCGGCTCACAGTCTGCCTCAACCCGATTGGCCACAACCGTTCCAACCATATCCATTCCTTCGGCGCCTTCACCAATCGCCTCCGCTAGCATGATCCTTGCTAAAGCATTCACATCATTTTCTGTATGTTTGATTCGCCTGCCCATTTTCTCACCCCTTTTGTCTATATAGTAACTTATTGCTTGTAGCCAGTTTTCGTAGCTTGCCTTTCCGCCCAAACCTTGAAAATTGCATATAAAGAGTAAATAACTCATTTTATAATTCACGATTCTCTTATACAGGCGAAGTGATTAAAGGCCGAGCTGAAAAGCCCCTTCAACGAGTGGATTATGAGATGTTAGAAAATTTCACTTCAGCGTATTCAGGTTATTTATAAGGTGTTACGTCTAACAAGATGTAGAGATTAAATCCTGTATAGAAAGAGGAATATAAAAACCCCTAAATGTCTATGAAGGGTTCAGACGTTTCGGGGCTCTCTGTGTGTGATTATTTTCATTTAATGTTACCTTAAGACGAAATCTTTTTACTCGATTTCAGAAAGAGAGATTCGATACAGCTTGTCATCATTCTCCTGTGGATTGCCACGTCCATCTGAATTATTGCTAATGAAATAAAGGGAGTCTCCCTCTATTAGTACATCGCGTATTCTCCCGAAATTTGTTACCATTTCACGCTGTTCTCCTGTTTCAAGATCAAATTCTATTACTGCCGTTCCTCTAAGTGCCGCCACATATAATTTTCCTTCATAATAATCCATTCCTGATGGTGCCCACGTTGCATCGGCTCCAGAAGTGAATAACGGTGAAACCATTCCTTCTTTTCTCTCAGACCCTTCAATTACCGGCCACCCATAGTTCTGACCACTCTCTATTTCGTTAATTTCATCGTTAGCATTGCTGCCGTGCTCGCTTGAATAAAGCGTGCCATCAGACGACCAAGTTATTCCTTGAGGGTTTCGGTGTCCGTAGCTATAGATGTATGAGTTGGAAAATGGATTGTCATTTGGAATCGTTCCATCGAGATTCATTCTTAAAATGCTTCCACCTAATGAGTCAAGATCTTGTGCTAGACCTGGGTCAGATGCGTCTCCTGCCGTTGCAAAAAGATATCCATCCGGTCCAATTTTCAGTCGTCCCCCGTGATGGTATCTACCACTTGGAATTTGATCAAGAAGCAAGCTTTCTTCTCTCCAAATATCTTCCTCCAAGCGCAGTTTAATCACTCGATTAAATAGTCCAGAGCTATCTTCATAGGTATAGTAAGCAAAAGCTAGATTTGAATCGCGAAAATCAGGTGCAAGCACGAATCCTAATAATCCTGCCTCAGCAGCTGTCGCAAGCTCTTTCTCTAGTTGTACGTTTTGTCGCTCGATTTCTCCATTTTCTATTTTTATTATGCTACCTGGTCTTTCTGTTAAGTAGATGGTGTCTTCTCTTTTTTCAATCGACCAAGGAATTTCAAGGTTTTTGGCTATGACCTCTATCCCCTCAATGCTCTCTTCAATTGTAGGGGGATCTTGCTCACTTGATTCTGGTTGATCGTCTCCAGCACACCCAACAAGCAGTAGTGAAAACATGCATATAGCTAACGCTTTTTTCATCTATTTCTTCCTTTCATCAGTGAAATTATTGCTTCAATGAACCCCAAAACTCGAACGAACAACTACCATTATTCTTTAATGATCAATTGATAGAGTGATTCCACTTTACGACTTAATCTTCTCATATCCGATAGTGAACATATCTAGTTCTTTAGAAATGAGTTAATACAAAACTAATGATATGATAGAAAGAGTTAACGATAAAAAATCTTAAATATAGGAGTATCTCTTCATGACAATCTTAATGTTCATCGCATTTCTTTTCATTTATTTCGCACTAACTTTCTACACAGCCTTTAATGGCTGGATTTGGCTAAAGAAATCTTTTGGCTTTCGTTTTAAACGAACATATTTTATCGCCTTATTCTTCATTTCTAGTTCCTATTTCATCGCTGAGATGTTTTCCATTCCTGGTCTTCGATGGATTGGTTACATATGGTTGGTCGTGTTCGGATATAGCTTGATCCTATTCCCTCTCTTGAATATCCTTTACTTTCTCATTAAAAAAAGAGGAATAAAATGGTTCGGTTATGGTGTCATTGCTTTTTATTTATTTGTGTTTACGTTCGGCTCGATAAACATGTGGAACCCTGTTGTTGTATCCTATGATATCGAAGTAGCTAAAGAAACGGAAATAAATGAACTCAAGATTCTAATGATTTCAGATATCCATATAAGCGAAACAATTGGCCCACAAACGATTACAAACCTAATCGATCTCTCAAAAGAAGTAGAGCCAGATTTAATCTTACTCGCTGGTGATGTTATTGATAGTAGTATAGAACCCTATTATACACATAACCTCGGTGAAATTATGTCGGGACTAACGGCTCCAATGGGTGTGTATGCTGTATTAGGGAATCATGAATATTACGGGGATGATATACCTACTTTCATAAAGGAAATGAATGAAATCGATATTGAAGTGTTAACAGATGAGGTTACTACTATTGATGATCTCTTTTATATTGTGGGAAGAAAAGATTACTCAGATCGCGAACGAGTACATATTGCCGAACTTACTGAAGAGCTGGATCATGACAAACCGATCTTCTTAATTGATCATCAGCCAAGAGAATTTGATGAAGTGCATGCTGCTGGAGTCGATTTGATGGTGTCTGGTCACACTCATAAAGGACAGTTGTTTCCTGCTAATTTAATTACGAACGCTATCTATGAAAACCATTATGGCCATTTACAATTAGACGAGCTACATACAATTGTCTCTTCTGGATACGGCATATGGGGACCCCCATTCCGTATTGGAAGCAGGTCTGAAGTGGTTGAGATTAATGTGAGCTTTGGGCAGTAGAGGGCAAATACGTAGACCTTCTCCACCAAAGCTTTGAATTTATCTTCTGTTGAATACCTATTGTTTGTGATGAGATCATCTGTTGTTTCAAAATTGGCTTCAAATATTCGTTCTAATGTCACTTCTTGTATGGTGCCTCGAAAGTCATTGGAATAGCAGGCCCCCACGCCCTCGATATCAACCGACGTAATTCGGGTACTATTTCCGCCAGAACGTGGTGCAGTCTGCTTTATCCTCGATATTAAACTCAATCATCTTCTTCAGTAGTGAGTATTCCACCGGTTGGTTCCACGGTATACGGATGAGTTCTTTGGTAAAGGCGTAGCCAGCTTGTACAATATCATCTTCCACATGCTCCATGGCTACTCTTTCTGGCGCAACGGCGACGTGCTTTTTCGATACGCTGAAACCAATAATGAATGTTCCATGATCGGTGAACATTGGTTGATTCCATTTAATTTCCGTCTTTAGTTGCGGATATTGCTCATAAACCCATGACAAGATCTCTTCGGTCCTCTCTCTATGTAAAGGGTCATCAATTCCTCTTAGAAACTCTTCAAATGCTTTCATCTCGTTTCTCTCCTAAGGTGCTTATTAACTTTAATTATAGTCTACCACTCTTCTTGTGGAAACCCTCACAACAGTAAAAGCTCGATCACCTTACCATAGGAAAACTCCATACCAATATCCTCTGCAAAGTAGTTATGTATACAAGCCATTCATGCTCTTAATGAATTAAATAAAGGATCAATCAAGCAAGGGGGTTATTCAATGCTTCACAAATCGTATCGCTCTTCTGACAACGATATGTATTCCGTTTGGTCGTTCGGTAGACACCGATGTCATCAGCGAAGAGATTCTGCGTTTAAGGCTGTCAACAAAAGCTCTGTTCAAGTAGTGCCCGCCAATCAAATGATTCACGTGGACTATCCTGATGTGGACTTTGACCTGAACCATGAATATTGCCCAGTCACTTCTACGTTTTCTCCAAGACACAACGGGATTTATCTTGTGATTGCCAGTCTAAACTTTGCAGCAGTGGATCCAGCGAACCGTGTATTAATTAACATAGAGGTCAATGGACAGGTCGTCGTTTCAGATAATGATTATTGGGACTTAGGGACACGCACTGACGTCACCGCGGTTTCTGGGATTGTACGATTAAGAGTTGGAGATAAAGTGACGATCTCCATGGAAAGTGTGTCAAGTGGTGAGATCGTTAATCGGCCGAATGCCACACATTTCGAAGCAGCACGTTTGTCCATTGGCCATCCTAAGTAAATAACCATTTGAAAGGAGTGAATCATCATGAGTTCCAGCCACCGAAACTGCTCTTGCTACGAGACTCTGTTACTGTTTCGCACACCACCTGGAGCAGAGGTCATAACAACAGGTGTAACAAATCTAACAACAGATCTACCAAAAGGCAGTATTTATGTAGCCCCTTATTCTACTTTGAGAGTGATCATAACTAATCGTAGAGCCTCTCTTGCCCCTGTTACATTCAGTTTGATCATCCAGCAAGACAATGAGTTAATTTTACCGCTTGATACAATCACCTTAGAACCTGGTGAGAGCCTGACCAAAGTGTATCCGATTCCGGGAACAAGAATTCGAATCGATGCTCGTATTAACGAGAGCAATGCCGAAAGTGCAGTAGATGTTTTAGTGTATGGGCGTGAGTAATAGTTAATAATTCACATACAAAAAAGGTCATCACAGATTCACACCGATGATGACCTTTTCCTTATACTTCTTTTGTGTAATGGTGTCAGTCCGTCACTCCACTAAAGTATTATTATGCTAGAGACTGACACTAATACACATAGATGTGGCAATATCGACTAGCCTCTAACTCTATTAAAGTTCTAAATACTATCTTTCTATCTTCTCCACTCAACTATTACCTCAGACTCCCTTCTAAAAAAGACACCCAGTCATGAGTGCCTTCATCGTTCTAATCAATTCGGCAAATTATCTACCGCATACTGCGCTTGTTCTTGTGTGTATTGATCGCCGTAGTCCGATGTCAGTTGGTTGAGTAATTCTTGGTCAGACATTGGCATCATCTCTAGGTAGTTTATCGCTGCTTTGAGGGCTTGCTCGTTATAATCGACCTCTATATTGTCTATAGCATATTGAGCAGCTTCGTCTGGATATTGGTCTCCATACTCAGATGTTAGTTGTTGAAATAGTCCTTTTTCAGAAAACGGCATGAAGCTGATATAGTTTTGAGCAGATTTTAACGCATTTTGGTGTTCACGCGGAACGTCATCTGCTTCTTGTTCTGCCGGTTCTGCCTCTTCCACTTCTTCTACTACTTCAACTTCAGTTTCAGCTTCTTCCACTTCCACCTCTTCTTCCTCTTCTACCTCAACCTCTGCTTCTTCAGCGGCAGTAGTTTCAGTTTCAACTTCTTCTATTTCCTCTGGTTCGGCAGTCACTTGTTCTTCTAGTTCTCCACATGCAACCATTCCAGCAATCATTAATGTCATTAAAGATACAGATACTATTTTTTTCATCGTAAAACCCTCCTATTATTTTAATTCAGGAACCATCATATGTTTTCCATATCGCTTGAATCGCTTTGACTAAATTGGTTTTTCTTCCACTTAGAGGAATGACAGGCACTTACCATCTTCTCTACCTCCATAAGCACCTCTCTCGCACTTCCCTCAATTGTTACGTCGAACATTCCCTTATGTTCATTGACTTCCCTATTCAAATAAACTCTCTTTCCATCTGTCATAGCTGGCAACTGACTGACGGGATAGACTTGCAAACTAGTACCAATCACGATCACGAGATCCGCTTTTTTTATCTGAAGGAGTACCTGATTCCATTCATACTCTGGTAGCTGCTCGCCGAACAGGACTACATTTGGCCGCAGTTTTCCTTCGCATGACGTGCATCGTTGTTTATCTAAAAATTGCTGCTTCGTTACAGCTTTCTGGCAGCTGTGGCAACGGAAAGTAAGGATGGACCCGTGTAAATGCGGGACACCATTACTCCCTCCTGCTTCATGTAATAAGTCAACATTTTGTGTAGCTAGATGTTGGACGAGTCCTTTTTCTTGCCATCTACCTAGAATCGTATGACCATCATGAGGAACACATTTCTCTAATCCTTTTAAACGCTCACTGTAGAATTCATGAAACAGCTCATAGTTATACTCAAGAGCATCTGTTGTTGCAACGGTCATTGGGTCAATGGATTTCCACCAACCAGCTTTTGAACGGAAGTCTGGAACACCAGATTCTGTGGACATGCCAGCACCGGTTAGGACAACCGTATGATTCGAGCGATAGATCTGGTAGAAGAGCTCAAAATGCTGATCCGTGATGCTTGGAAAACACGCCTTCGCCCATCTTCGCAATTGCTGCTTTTTCATTTGGCTGTTTAGTGCTACCTCCCATATCTGATCACCAAAGTCACTATGAATCTTCCGAGGAACTAAGTGGGCAATCGGATAACTTGTTATCAACTCCCTTAATTCTGTCCAACCGGTAGCGTCTATTGAAAACGGGTTTGTTTCTACAGTGGAATTACCTTCTTCATATAAAAATAGTTCATTCACTTCACGGTAGAAAACCCATTCGCCGGACTCAATCTTCCTTCCTAGAACAGTAATACTCCCGCCTTCACCGCCTAATTGAAGAATGGTTTCTAAGTTGTTATCTTCCGTCATCCAGATCATCCTTTCCGCTTATCTTATTTAAGGATTCATACCGTCGTTGTCAACGTGGGAATATTTCCATTCACCCTAGTCATATCTCCCTTAGCTGTTGATACGTTCATTTTACTAACAATTTTTAGGATACCGTTGCGAATATTCTATAGGGTCACAAAAAAGGCACTTGCATTCGTTTCTGCAACTGCCTTTTACTGAATGGTTATCTTTATTGGTATGTGTCAAATAATTCCCTTGCTTCCTCTTTCATCCTCGTGACTAATGAGGTGGGGTGTAACACTTTCGCATCACTCCCCCAAGTGAGTAACCACCGTACAAGGCCGTCGCTGATCACGGCCTTTGTTGTGATTCGAAACGTGTGCTCACTGTTAGGATGAATTGGAACATGAACCCCGAAGCGATCAAGCACAACATTCATTAATTGATTGTCAAACTCAATTTCGATGGCCTTCTCTTCTCCTGCGTACATATGAAAAAGGGATTGTGTGTAATGTGACATATCAAACTTTGGGTCCGGAACGAAGCTTCTTTCACTAGCCATGACTCCCCTCATTCGATCAACACGATAATGTCTAATGTCTCCCTCTGGCTCATACTCTCCAATCAGATAATAAAATTCGTTATTCCATACAAGAGAATAAGGTTTGACTGTATACAGATTACCGCCTCTACTTAACTCAAATTGCTTTTTAAGATTATACTTACCGTATTGATATTGAATCACTTTCCGATCATAAATAGCTCCATGAAGTTCATGAATGATATGCTTGACCATTTTATTCTCTGTTTTGATGCCATCAGATAAGAAGATACGATTCTCTAATTGTTTAGCAAGATTTACACTCGTAAGTTCTTTTAATTTATTGATCAGCTTCTCTGTTTCATCACTTGTGATAAACTTTGCTGCAGAAACCGCATCGACTAACACACGTAATTCATACAGCTCAAATAAACGGCTTTGATGACTATAGAACTTTTCTACACCGTTTGTCTCGTGATTCTCAATGACATCGAACAACCGTGATTCCGCTAGTACCTTTAAATCACCTCTAACCGCACTTTTTCCGACCGTCTCTTCTGTATCAATTAAATCAATAATCTCTCTGATGGTGAGTTGATTTTCTTGATCCGTGTGCCTCTTTAAAACATTCTGCACCATTAGTAATCTCTGTTTGTTTGTCAGTTTTGAAGTCATTGTATAGGTCACCTACTTATCTGAAATGCTTGCGGTCTTAACTGCTTGATTTTCCCATTTGTAATTATGTAGCTAGATCTAGCATATACCCCTTACATTCTAACAAAAAAACCAATTATTAGGTATGAAGAACTTACCATGCAAGCAAGTAATTACTGTTGCCAGCATAACATTTTGAGTCGCTTGCTTAGCACGTGACTACTTTTCAGGTTATCCAAACTTCATTAATCTTTATATAAACTATATCCAGTTAATAGCGGCTTACTAGGTGCCCTTTTGAATTGAAACTACTACCATACCAGCCTTTTTGTTTGAAAAGGATTTAATTATTACGCCTATACATCCCTTATGTGCAGCTACTAGTGAACACAATGCAACAATATGTGAGCATGAAGAAAAACAGGAACTTTAATTGGCTCCTGCTTTTTACATTCATATCATTACTCTTTAAAGACAGCTATTACATCGTTTAAAGCGTACAGCACCTCTAATTTTTTCATTCATCATCCTCTAATACAAATCTATCAAGCAATGTACGTGCTTCGTCAGTTGACTTTGTGTTCATTAATTGATTTCTTAATTCACTCGCGCCTCGAAATCCTTTGACATAGATCTTGAAAAAGCGATGAAGAGCTTTGAACGGGCGTAGCTCTAATTCCGAATATTTGTCATGGAGATCAAGATGCAGTCTCAAAAGATCGAGCATTTCTTTAATGCTGTGATCTTTCGGCTGCTTTTCAAAGGCAAATGGATTATGGAAAATACCACGCCCAATCATAACGCCATCAACACCATATTGCTCTGCTAGCTTCAAGCCTGTTTGATAGTCAGGGATATCTCCATTAATCGTTAACAGTGTATTTGGTGCCACCTGATCACGCAGTTTTTTAATCTCAGGAATCAGTTCCCAATGCGCATCGACTTTGCTCATTTCATCTCTTGTCCGCAGATGAATGGAAAGATTAACAATATCTTGTTTGAATATGTGTGTTAGCCAGTCGCGCCATTCATCTACATCCGTTAAACCAAGCCTAGTCTTTACACTTACGGGCAACCCTCCAGCTTTTGCTGCTTGTATCAACTCTGCTGCAACTTCCGGACGACGGATCAAGCCACTTCCTTTCCCATGCTGTACCACGTTAGGTACTGGACAGCCCATATTGATATCCAATCCCTTAAACCCAAGTTCCGCCATACCAATACTCATTTGTCGAAAATGTTCAGGCTTGTCCCCCCATATATGGGCTACGATTGGCTGTTCATCTTCTGTGAAAGTCAAACGCCCGCGCACACTTTGTTTTCCTTCAGGATGACAATAGCTTTCACTGTTTGTAAACTCTGTAAAAAACACATCTGGTCTTGCTGCTTCACTTACAACATGGCGAAAAACAACATCCGTCACTTCTTCCATTGGTGCGAGTATAAAAAATGGTCTTGGTAACTCAAGCCAAAAATTATTTGTCATATATATTCAAATCCTCTCATTAAGGGCGATCACGTCAACCGAATACCCCGAAATCAAAAAGGGGAATGTCCCTATTTCTTTAACACTTATACCATGCTTAAGCACTTTTTATCAAACAGCGGAAATGTTTATTTTAACTTAAGAATGTCTTTAAAGCTAGATATGTATTTTGCAAGAAAAAAATGGAGAGTAGCGCATTGATTTGCTTTAGTGCTAGTCCCTCGTTTTGTTAAAATATTACTTGGTTGAGGAAATGACACTAATACCTAAAATGCATCACTCTTAGTCATTTTGCGTGTCTGAAACTTGAAATTAAAATAGCTACTACCAAAAGTGATCTAAAACACATAAAAAGCCCGTGATCACATAAATGTGACTCACGAGCTCTTTTTGCTTCTATATTATGATTCAGATCCCTCGTCTGTTTCATCCTCTTCCTTTGTCGACTCTTCTTTAGAACTAGATGCATTTGTAGAATCATTTTCTTCGTTTGACTCTTCTTTAGAGCTAGATGAATTGGTTGATTCTTCTTGCTCTTTTCGCTCTTGTTCTTTTCGTTCTTGTTCTTTTTGTTCTTGTTCTTTTCGTTCTTGTTCTTTTTGTTCTTGTTCTTGTTGCTCTAGTTCTTTTCGTTCTTGTTCTTCTTCTTCATCCGTTGTTGATTCGGTTTGGACAGAGTTTTCTTGTTCGCTCGTTCTTGTTTCGGTTTCTTCTGGAGTTTCTTGTTGCTCTTGTTGCTCTTGTTGCTCTTGGCGTTCTTTACGCTTTTCTCTTTCTTTTTTCTCTTGCTCTTCTTTCTTTTCTTCCTTTAATGCTTCTTGTTTTTCTTCCCATTCGTCTTCAACGAGAGTGTACGCATCTTTCACTGTTGTCCCTGTTACGAATAATTCCGTCACACGATCACTACGAGAAGTACTATTTGTTGCTCGTTCGCCCGTTGACATATCGATCGTAATTTCATTAACTGAATCAGGTTTCACAAAATTCGTTGCTTCTGAGTGATCCATCTTGCTCATTACTTCTCGGAAAATATGTTGAGCAATTTGTCTGTCTTCTCGCGAACGAATATAGTTATTTTCATCGACTCTTGGATACCCTGTCCATACGGCTGCTGTATAATTCGGTGAATATCCTGCAAACCAAACATCAGGAACCCCTTCATCAATATTGTACTTATCTTTTGTTTCTTCATTAAAGTTAGTCGTACCTGTTTTACCAGCGATTGTAACACCATCAATGCCTGCGTGTCTTCCTGTTCCTTCATCTACTACTGTTTGTAGCATATCTGTTACCATATAAGCGGTATAATCGCTCATTGCCTCGACATTCTCAGGCTGCATGTTAATTTCTTTCCCATCCGGAAAAACGACTTTACGCACGGCATGAGGTTCATTATAAGTTCCCTCATTTCCAAAAGCTGCATATGCTCCAGCTAGTTCAAGTGGTGAGATTCCTTTCTTAAATGATCCTAGAGCATACGATTCGTACACAGAACCTTCTATATCCAAGCCAATATTCGATGCAAATTGCTTCGCTCGATCGGCACCAACTTCTTGAAAGGCTTTGACGGCTGGAATGTTCCAGGATTGTTTTAACGCTTCACGAATAGATAACACTCCGTGATATTGACCATTGTAGTTTCGAATCACTTGATCACTGTCTGTATATGTGATCTCTTCATCTTCAATTTGTTGATACGTCGACCATTTGAAATGCTCAATGGCAGGTCCGTAACTTAAAATCGGTTTAATCGTTGATCCTGGTGAACGCTCAATCATCGTTGCATAGTTTGATCGGTTTGTCCCTGATTCTTGATTACGTCCTCCACCGATCGCTCGTATTTCTCCCGTTCGGTTATCAAGTAAAGTAACACCTGCTTGAAAACGTTCATCCGGGTAGGTTATAAATTCATCCGAATTAAGGACAGCTTCTACATGCTCTTGTGCTTCATGATCATACGTCGTATAGATTTTCAAACCGCCGTTGTAGATCATGGAGGAATCAACACCCTCAATATCTTCAAGTTCTAGAAACACTTGATCCATAAAAGCATCTGAAATCGCTTCATCTACTTGTGTTTCTTTTAACATTTCTTCTACTTGAATGCTTTTTGCTTCTTGATATTCTTCGTTTGAGATCAATTGATGCTCGTACATAACATATAAAACCGTATTACGACGCTCTTGGGCAAGCTCTGGATTTTGATAAGGATTATATCCAGATGGGCGTTGTGGCAATCCAGCAAGTAAAGCCGCCTCCGGAACCGTCAATTCTTCAACATTTTTATCGAAATATACTTCAGCAGCTGTAACAATGCCATAGGCACCATTGCCAAAATAGATTTTATTTAAATAAAGTTGAAGGATCTCATCTTTGGTATACTCTTTCTCAAGTTCTAGTGCTAGGTAAGCTTCTTGAACTTTTCTTG